>JBKPNX010000025.1:0-60961 GCA_046732855.1 Pseudomonadota bacterium | reverse complement strand
GGGCCTTCCTGCGCGGCTGCGGGCGCGGGCGGGCGCGGTGCGACGGTGGCCGGGCTCTCCTGGGCGGCGTCAGCCTCGGGCTTGGTCATCGGCGTAACCGTATCCTCGCTGGGCGCCTGGCGCGGCTCTGTCCGGACCGGTGCCCCGCCCGTGGCTTTGCTGAGATCCGCCTCGCGGCGCGGGGCCGGTACCGGCGCGTCACGTGCTGCGAGCGCGGCGAGCACGTCGCCCTTGGTGATGTTGCCCTTGGGTCCGGACGGCGTGATCATCGACGGGTCCAGGCCGTGCTCGTCGAGCAGCTTGCGCACTGCCGGCGCCAGGGCGCCGTTGCCCTCGCCGACGGCAGCCCGGGTCTGGTTTTCGGCCTGACGCGATCTGGCCGGCGCCGCTGCGGCGGACGCCTCGTCGTTGATCGATCCGACCAGGGCCCCGACCTCGACCTCGCCGCCCTCCTCGACCACGATCTCGGCGAGCACGCCGCTGGCCGGCGCGTTGAACTCCAGGGTCACTTTGTCGGTCTCCAGCTCGACCAGCGGCTCGTCGGCCGCGACGGGGTCGCCGATCTGCTTGTACCATTTGGCCACGGTCGCCTCGGTCACCGATTCGCCTAGGCTTGGCACCCGGATTTCGACGGTCATCGCACTCCTCGCCGGTTCATGCCGTGCCCGCGACCTCGACGTCGCCGCCGGTGATCGCCGCTTCGATCAGGGTGGCCTGCTCCTTCAGGTGCTGCTGGTACAGACCGGTTGCCGGCGAGGCGGCCGGCCGGCGGCCAGCGTAGTCAGGCCTGGTCTGCGCCGCGCCCACTTGCTGCAGCACCGCCTCGATGCGCGGCGCCACGAACGTCCAGGCGCCCATGTTGCCCGGCTCCTCCTGGCACCAGATCACGCGCGCGCCCTTGGGGTAGCGCGAAAGCTCCTCCGCCAGCACCCGCTCGGGGAAGGGCGCAAGCTGCTCCAGGCGCACCAGCGCGACCACGTCGTCCAGGCCGAGCTCGCGCCGCCTCGCGAATAGATCGTAGTAGACCTTGCCGGCGCACAGGATCACGCGCTTGACTTCCTGGTCCGCCGGCGCGGGCGGCCGCTCGTACATCACGCGGTGAAAGCTGCTACCGGGGCCCATCTCGGCGAGGGTGGAAATGCACTGGCGATGGCGTAGCAGCGACTTCGGTGTCATCACGATCAGCGGCTTGCGGAAATCGCGGTGCATCTGCCGGCGCAGCGCATGGAAGTAGCTGGCGGGCGTCGACGGATAGAGCACCTGGATGTTGTCGTCGGCGTACAGCTGAAGAAAGCGTTCGAGGCGCGCCGAGCTGTGCTCCGGCCCCTGGCCTTCGTAACCGTGGGGCAGCAGGCAGACCAGCCCCGACATGCGCAGCCACTTGGCCTCGCCCGACGAGATGAACTGGTCGAAGTAGACCTGTGCGCCATTGGCGAAATCGCCGAACTGCGCCTCCCACAGTACGAGCGAGTTGGGATCGGCGAGCGAGTAGCCGTACTCGAACCCGAGCACCCCTTCCTCCGAGAGGAAGCTGTCGACCACCTCGAACGGCGCCTGCTCGGCATGCAGATGGGCGAGCGGGATATACCGCTCCTCGGTGGTCTGATCGTAGAGGATGGCGTGGCGTTGCGAGAACGTGCCGCGGCCGACGTCCTGGCCGCTGAGGCGGACCGGGAAGCCTTCACGCAGCAGCGTGCCGAACGCCAGGTGCTCGGCAGTCGCCCAGTCGATCTCCGTGCCGCTCTCGATGCTCTGGCGGCGCTGCCCGATGATCCGCTCGAGCTTGCGATGCAGGTGCACGCCCGAGGGCACTTCGGTCATCGTCAGGCCGACTTCGCGGATCAGCTCGAGCGGCGCGGCGGTGCTGCCGCGTTCGTACTGCTCGGGCGCTCGGGTGAGTCCGCTCCAGGCGCCCTCCAGCCAGTCGGCCTTGTTCATCTTGTAGCCGGCCGCCGCTTCGTGCGCCGCGCTCATCCGCTCCTGGAACGCGTCGTATGAGGCCTGTGACTCCTGTGCGGTGATCACGCCTTCGTCGATCAGGCGCCTGGCGTAGATCTGACGGGTGGTCGGATGCTGCGCGATCGTCCGATACATCAGCGGCTGGGTGAAGCTCGGCTCGTCGCCCTCGTTATGCCCGTGGCGACGATAGCACCACAGATCGATCACCACGTCCTTCTTGAATCTCTGGCGGAACTCCGCCGCGAGCCGGGCCACGTGCACCACCGCTTCCGGATCGTCGCCATTAACGTGGAAGATCGGCGCCTGCACGCTGCGCGCGACATCGGACGGGTAGGGCGACGAGCGCGCATAGGCCGGGCTCGTGGTGAAGCCGATCTGGTTGTTGACGATCAGGTGGATCGTGCCGCCCGTGCGGAAGCCGCGCAGCTCGGACATCTCGAGCCCCTCGTGCACGACACCCTGACCCGCGAACGCCGCATCGCCATGCATCAGAAGGCCCATGACCCGCCCGCGCTCGGTGTCGTGTTTCTGGGTCTGCTTGGCGCGAACTTTGCCGAGCACGACCGGGTTGACGGCCTCGAGGTGGGAGGGATTGCCGGTCAGACTGAGATGCACCGTGCCGCCGTCGGGGAGCTCCCGATCGGTCGAGGTGCCGAGGTGGTACTTGACGTCGCCCGAGCCTAGCACCGCGTCGGTGACCGCGCCGCCCTGGAACTCGGAGAAGATCGCCGGATAGGGTTTGGCCATGATGTTGGCCAGCACGTTCAGACGGCCGCGGTGGGGCATGCCGATCACGATCTCGTCCACCCCGATCTCGACCGATGTGCGGATGATCGCTTCGAGCGCCGGGATCGTGCTTTCGCCGCCATCCAGGCCGAAGCGTTTGGTGCCCGGATACTTGACGTGCAGGAACCGCTCGAAGCCTTCCGCCTGGACCAGCTCCTCGAGCAGCTCGCGCTTCTCCTCGGCGCTCGGCTGCAACAGATTGTACGACCCTTCCATGCGCGCCTGGATCCAGGCCTTCTGGTCGGGATACTGAATGTGCATGAACTCGACGCCGATTTTGGCGCTGTAGGTCTGGCGCAGGATCTCGAGGATGCGCCGGAGCGTCGCCTTCTCCAGGCCCAGCACGTTGTCGAGGAAGAATTCGCGATCGAGGTCGGCCTCGGTGAAGCCGTAGCTTTTCGGGTCGAGCTCCGGGTGGTGCTTGCTGCCGGCGAGGCCGAGCGGATCGAGATCGGCGAGCAGATGGCCGCGCACCCGGTAGGCGCGGATCAGCATGACCACCCGCAGATGGTCGATGATCAGCCGGCGGGCGCGCTCGCCGCCGAGATCGACCACCTCGGCTCCAGCCGTCGTCGGAAGTTCACGCCGGCTCTCTTCCCGGCGTGGCTGTAGCGCCGCCTGGCTGCGCTCGAACAGCGCGCGGGTTTCGGGACCGAGCTCGTCGAAATACGCGCGCCAACTCAGGTCGACCGCGGTCGGGTCCTCGAGATAACGAGCGTAGAGGTCTTCGATGAAGGCGCTGTTGCCGCCGTACAGGAAGGCGGTCTGTTCGAGTTCGCGTCGCTTGGCCATCGCTCAAGGCCCTCTATGGGCCATCCCGCAGTGGGCGAGTCATCGCCGCAGCCGATGACACGGTATGGTTAAGATTCCGCGTCAGCCGCCCATCGCCTCGCGCATCGTCGCCCCGATCGCCGCCGGGCTGTCGGCGACCGCGATTCCGGCGTCACGCATCGCCGCGATCTTCTCCTCGGCACCGCCCTTGCCGCCGGCGATGATCGCTCCGGCGTGGCCCATGCGCCGGCCTGGCGGGGCCGTGCGCCCGGCGATGAAGCCGACCACCGGCTTGTTGGTGCCCGAAGCGCGGATCAGCTCGGCGGCGTCCTCTTCGGCGGTCCCGCCGATCTCGCCGATCATCACGATTCCCTCCGTCTCGGGATCGGCGATGAACAGCTCAAGACAGTCGGTGAAGCTGGTGCCATTGACCGGGTCGCCGCCGATCCCGATGCAGGTGCTCTGGCCGAGGCCGGCGGCGGTGGTCTGGGCGACTGCCTCGTAGGTCAGCGTTCCGGACCGGGAGACGATCCCGATCTTGCCGCGCTGGTGGATGTGGCCGGGCATGATGCCGATCTTGCACGCTTCAGGAGTGATGATACCCGGACAATTGGGGCCGATCAGTCGCGATTGCGAGCCCATGAGCGCGCGTTTGACGCGCACCATGTCGAGCACCGGAATGCCCTCGGTGATGCACACGATCAGTGGCACCTCGGCATCGATCGCCTCGAGGATGGCATCCGCCGCGAAGGCGGCCGGCACGTAGATTACCGACGCGTCGGCGCCGGTTGCCGCGACCGCCTGCGCCACGGTATCGAATACGGGCAGGCCGAGATGGGTGCTGCCGCCCTTGCCGGGCGTGACGCCGCCGACCATGCGGGTGCCGTACGCGATCGCCTGCTCGGAGTGGAACGTGCCCTGGGCGCCGGTGAAGCCCTGACAGATGACCTTGGTGTCGCGATCGACCAGAACCGACATCAGGCTGAGGCGCCCACGGCAGAGACCACTTTCTCGGCGGCGTCAGCGAGATCGCTAGCGGCGGTGATCGCCAGGCCGGAATCGCTCAGGATCTGCTTGCCGAGATCGACGTTGGTGCCTTCGAGCCGCACCACCAGCGGCACCGCGATGTTGACCTCGCGCGCCGCGGCCACGATGCCCTCGGCAATCACGTCGCAGCGCATGATGCCGCCGAAGATGTTGACCAGCACGCCTTCGACCTTGGGATCGGACAGCAGCAGCTTGAACGCTGCGCTGACGCGCTCCTTGCTGGCGCCGCCGCCGACGTCCAGGAAATTGGCCGGCGCGCCGCCGTACAGCTTGATGATGTCCATGGTCGCCATGGCCAGCCCGGCGCCGTTGACCATGCAGCCGATGTTGCCGTCCAGCTTGATGTAGTTCAGCTCGTGGCGGCTGGCTTCGATCTCGTGCGGATCTTCCTCGTCGAGGTCGCGCAGCTCCATCACCTTGGGCTGGCGGTAGAGCGCGTTGGCGTCGAAGTTCATCTTGGCGTCGAGCGCGACCAGGTCGCCGTCCTCGGTCACGACCAACGGATTGATCTCGATCAGGCTGGCGTCGAGCTCGGTGAACGCCCGGCATACGCCACGCATGAAGGCGACCGCCTTGCTCACCTGCTTGCCGCCGAGCCCGAGGCCGAAGGCGATCTGCCGGCCATGGAACGGCTGAAATCCGATCGCCGGATCGATCGCGACCTTGTGGATCTTTTCCGGAGTCCGGGCCGCAACCTCCTCGATCTCGATTCCGCCCTCGGTCGATGCCATGAGCGTGAGGCGGCCGTCGACCCGATCGATCACCGCGCCGAGATACAGCTCGCGCGCGATATCGCAGCCATCCTCGACGTACACGCGCCGCACCTGCCTGCCCTCGGGGCCGGTCTGGTGGGTGACGAGGCTCATGCCGAGCATCCGATCGGCCAGCTGGCGCACCTCCTCGACCGAGCGCGCCAGCTTGACACCACCGCCCTTGCCGCGACCGCCGGCGTGAATCTGCGCCTTGACCACCCACGTCGGTCCGCCAAGCGCGCGTGCGGCCGCCTCGGCCTCGTCGGCGGTATACGCGACCTGGCCGGGAAGGACGGCGACTCCGTAGTCTTTGAGCAGCGCCTTGGCCTGGTATTCGTGGATGTTCATGCGCGACTCGCTCGGCGCTCGGGAGCTGATGCGGCAGGGGCGGTGCGGCGCGCTACAGCTGGACAGCCGCGCACAGGTCTCGCACCGCCTGGACCGATCGGTCGAACGCTGCCCGCTCCTCGGCGTTCAGCTCGATCTCGACGATCCGCTCGACGCCGCCTGCTCCGATCACCACCGGTACGCCGACGTAGTAGCCGGACACGCCATAGTCGCCGTCGAGGTACGCCGCGCAGGACAACACGCGTTTTTGATCGCGCAGATACGCCTCGGCCATCTGAATCGCGGCGGCCGCCGGCGCGTAGAACGCCGATCCGGTCTTCAGCAGCTTCACGATCTCGCCGCCGCCATCGCGCGTGCGCTGCACGATCGCGTCGACCCGCGCCCGCGTGATCCAGCCCATCTTGACCAAGTCCGGCAGCGGGATGCCGGCGACCGTCGAGTAACGCACGAGCGGCACCATGGTATCGCCGTGCCCGCCCAGCACGAAGGCGCTCACGTCCTCGATCGAGACGCCCAACTCCGCGGCCAGGAAATAGCGAAAGCGCGCCGAATCCAGAATCCCGGCCATGCCGACCACCATGCGGGGCGGCAGTCCGCTCACCTGCTGCATCACCCAGACCATGGCATCGAGCGGATTGGTGATGACGATCACGAAGGCGTTAGGACAATGGATCCTGACGTTCTGCGCGACCGTCTTGATCACGTCGGCATTGGTCGCGATCAGGTCGTCACGACTCATGCCCGGCTTGCGGGGGATGCCGGCGGTCACGATCACCAGGGCGGCGCCGGACAGCGCCTCGGCGTAGTCGCTGGTGCCGGAAATCGCGGCGTTTGAGCCCCCGATCGGGGTCGCCTGGGCCAGATCCAGCGCCTTGCCCGCGGGCAGGCCGTCGACGATGTCGAACAGCACGACGTCGCCGAGCTCCTTCTGCGCGGCCAGCAGCGCGAGCGTGCCGCCGATCTGGCCGGCGCCGATGAGCGCGATCTTGCTGCGAGCCATGGTCCACGGCACCCGGTGAGTGAGCGAAAGCCGCGCCGGACGGCGCGGCGCCCTTGTAGCGAAGCATCACTCCTGCGGCAAGGGTTGGCCGCCCGCGCTGCCCTGTTCGACCCAATAGAGCGATGCCGCGACCTCGCTCGTCGGAACGTCAGGGAAAACTGCCTGGAGCAGGGTGGCGAGCGCGGCCCGGTCCGGCGGCGCAAAGCGCCAGTAGCGGCGAGATTGGTGTTCGCCAGCGCCATGGCAGGTGCCACGCTCGGCCCGAGCTCGGCCGCGAACTCGTTGTCGCGTGCGCGAGTGCCCGAGGTGTCTACGATCTGACGGGGCCCAAGCGGTGGCGTGCTGTGGAACGTCCGCGCCTCACGATGCCGCGCTTGGCCCGCCGTGTGCGACGCGGTAACAGAGAAGCGCGGCCTGGATCGGCGGCCGCAACCACCTCGGGGAGGGAATCATCATGGCCGATACGGTGTCCCGTCGGGCCCGTCGCCGCTTTCTCAAGCTCGCCTCAGCCGGCCTCGCCGCAGTACCCTTCTGCGGTGCCTGCGTGACCCGCCAAGCCCATGCCCAGGATCGTGTGGAGGAGGATGAAGAGCTAGCGCAGCAGCTGGGCTATAAGCACGACGCCTCGGAGGTCGATCCAGACGAGTGGCCCGACTATCAGGAAGGGCATGTCTGCGCCAACTGCCAGCTCTTTCACGGGGAAAAGGGCGCGGAGTGGGGCCCTTGCGACATCTTCGGCGGCAAGGAGGTCAGCGCCAAGGGCTGGTGTATGTCCTGGATCGAAAAGGAGGCCTGAGCGCCAGGTCGAGCAACCCGCACGCGGGAACGACGCGCTCGGCACTGCCCCAGGCGTGCTCGCCGCTGCAATCCTGACCTGGAGAAACCGGCAGTTGCTGCTATGGTGGCGCGGAACCGGTCGCGTGAGGTGCCGGGATGCCGCTCTGGCAACGACTTCTGATCACCCTGATCGCCATGGTCGCGGCGAGCTTCGTCGTCGGGCTGATCTGGCGTGCGCTGTTCGGTTTCGAGCTGCCGAGCTATCTCGCGGGGGTGATCGGCGGTCTGACTGCGGTGCCCGTCTGGGAGTTCCTCAAACGGATCGGACCAGCCAGGACTGCGGGCACGGCGCCGCCGCACTGACGGGGTCGGTGCGCCTGCGCTCGGCCGGCCGAAGCGCGGGCGCGGCGCTTATGGTCGAGCGGCTGCCACTCCGCCGACCGAGCCTCCGCACCTAGCGTGGAAACGTCAGGCGACCCGTTCTGAACGTCGAGAGCGATGCCTCGCGGGATCAGAACGAGCGGGCGCTGCTGACACCCGGTTCCTTCTCCTCCAGCGACCGGTTCTTGGCCACGATCTCCTTGTCCAGCATTTGAATCGCGGTCTGCTTGCCGAACAGGTCCTTCTCCAGCTCCAGCTGCTGCGCGAGCAGCGTCTCGCTTTCCTGGCGCAGCTCGCGGATGCGCTCGCGGGCCGCGCTGCCGTCGTCGAGCATGGCGCCGATCAGCTCGCGCAGGAAGCCCTGCTCCTTCTTCAGCACGTCGAGCGTGGCGAACACCGAGTCCTGTTGGCGCACCTCGGCATTGAGCGAGGCCAGCGCCGCTTCGGTCTCTCCCTTGCGCTTGTCGAGCAGATTCACCTGCTCCGTCAGGCGCGCGTGTGCCCGCTCGGCCACGGCGCGATCGGCCTGGACCAGATCCAGCTGGTGGTGCGCATCGCGCACCGCGGCTGAGGCCTGCTCACGCTCGCGCGTCAAGCGAAGCAGCTGATCCTCGAGCTCGGCGACCCGCTGGCCGAGCGTCACGGCGCTCTGGGCGAGTGGCCCTTTGCGCTCGATCTCCTCATCCAGCGCCGCAACCTGCTTCATCAGCGCGTCGTGGCGGTCGCTCAGCTCGCCTGTCGCCTTGGCCAGCAAGGCGCGATCAACGTGGCCCTCGAGCGCGGCTAATTGGGTTTGCGCCGCTTCGAGGCGGGCAGCGGTGCGCGCCATCTCGACGCCGCGGTGCGACAGCGTGCGCTCGGCATCCGCCAAGTTGACCTGAGCCGCGGCAAGCGCGGTCTGCCGGTCGAGCAGGTTGGCTTGCGCTGCGGCCGCCGCTTCCTCCAGGCGCGCGAGCTCGCCACCGGCACGCATCGCCGCGCGCGCCAGCTCTGCCGCCTGGCGTTCGTTATCGCGCAGCACCGCAAGCCGCTGGTTCAACTGAGCCGTGGCCGACGCGTGACGCTGCTCGGTCTGATCGATCCTTGCGGTGAGGGCAGACAGCGCCTGATCGGCCGCTGCGAGATCACGATCGCGCTCGCCGAGCACGCCCATGCGCTTGTTCAGCCTGACCACGGCCGCGCTGATCCGGCCCTCCACCTGCGCCTCCTCATCGCTCAGGCTGGCGAGCTGCATGCGCCGATCCGCGAGATCTTGCTCGCGCTCGCGCAGCACCACCATGCGCCCGTTCAGCTGGTCGCGCAGCTCGGCCAGCCGCTGCTCGCCCGCCGCCACCTGATCGGCGACCGTCGCTTCGACGCGACGCAGCTTTTCCAGGTCGCGTTCGCGCTCTCCCAACAGCGCGAGGCGTTGGTTCAGTCCTTCGCGCGCCCCGCTGAGGCGCGCCTGCGCACCCTCGGCGTCGCTGTCCAGTTTGGCCCGTTGCCGCTGCAGCTGGGCCAGATCGCGCTCCCGTTCGCCAAGCAGCGCCATGCGCTGACTGACCTGCGCCTTGGCCCGATCGACTTCGGCCCGGGCCGCGCCCAGCTGCTGCTGCAACCCGCTGAGGTCGCGTTCGGCCGCCGCGATGTCCTGCTCGCGCTCGCCAAGCACGGCCATGCGGTCGTTCAACTTGGCATTGGCCTCGTCGATTTGGGCGCGGAGCCCGGCGAGATCGCCTGCCGCTTTGCGCTCATCGGCCAAAGTCGTCTCGAGCGCGCTTCGCTGCTCGGTCCAGCGCTGCTCTGCGTTCCGGTGGGACACGGTGGTGTAGATGAGCGCGCCCCAGCCGATCAGGGCGAGGACCAGCGCGCCGATCGTGAATAGGGTGGCGCGCGGCAGCGACATGGGATTCATGGCAATGCCTCCCAAGCTGTTGATTGTTGCGCAAGACGCCGATCGTGACGCGCGAGCCTAACACACGGCGCGCGTGCCCGCCACCCGGATAGCACCTGATGTTGCAGACGCATCGGTTGTTTATCCGGCGCGCCGGATGGCCGTCACTCCGTCTTGCTCGGCGCCGGGGCCCGCCGCCGCTTCTGCGGACCGTCCATCGACGTTACGCGCAGCTCGTCGCCCGCCTTCGCGACGGTGAACGTGCGCGTGGCGAAACCTTCGCATTCGCGAAAAAATCCTGGCCACCGCGGCTCGTCACGCATGAAATCGCGGTAGCGGTAGGTCAATCTGATCACCAGCTGATCGTCGTCTTCGGCCAGCACCTCGGCGCGACTGACACCCTCGAGCAGCGGGGCGGTGCACCGGCCGTTCTCCTCCAGCGCGTTCTGTTCGTAGTAGAACCTGACCCAGTAGAACAGCCCGGGATGACCGGCGAGCTCCCACGCCGGATTCTGCGCCGGGTCGCTGGCACAGGCGGCGAGACCGATCGAGGCGCTCACCAGGCAGGCCATCTTGAGGCCGCGCCAGCTCATCACGTCCCTGTCTCCAGTTTGCGCGCGCGTCGCGCCGGGGCAAAGATTTGGCGATCGGCCTTGTCGCGATGATCTAGGTCGCTCGGGAGGCGCCCACGAGTTGCCATTTAACACCGGCAGCGCCGTCCGGGTACTGAAGCATCGTCAGCGCGAAATGTGAACCAGCTCACAGACCGGCAGCTCTGCACGCCCTATGGTTGTCCTCTGCGGCGATCGACTTTCCCTGGAGACAAGGGGTGAAATCTGTGCTCTCGCTGATCTGCGGTGCCGAGACACGCCGGACGATACCGGGATGAGGCCGCAGATCGGCAGAGCGCCGGGAGGAAGATTGATGCGAGCCGCAGGATTACTCTTTATCGTTGCCCTCATCGCCGGCTGCACGGCCGTGCCGGAGCAGCCCCTCCAGGCCTTTGGCGACGCATACGCCGAAATGAAGGTCGCGGCGGAGACGGTTTACGCCAACTATTCATCGGACGATGTCACTCGGCGCAAGACGGCGTTCGAAACGAAACTAGCGGCGGCAACCCCTGGCGAATACTTCGACCTGATCGTTCCGAAGACGCTTGCAGAGCCCCTCGACAGGGGCCAGTCGCCGCCCGCGATCGCGACCAACGCCCGCGCGGCCCTGGAGGCCGGAGCCGTCTACAATGCGGCGCTGGTCGCTCTGGCGTCCGGGAAGAGCGTCGAGGAAGTCCAGCAGGGCGTGGCCGCTCTGTCTGGTACGATCGGCACCCTTGGCGGGGTGCCATGGCTCGGCCCGGTGATCGGCATCGTTGTCAGCGAAGTGGAGAAGGCGCGCGCCCGCGGCGAGCTCGTCGCCACTCTGACCCGTGAGTACACCATCACGCTTCCGGACGGCGAGACCAGGACCGGACATCTGATGGATCTGTTACTCGACCTCCTGATCGAGCACGCCGACCTCATGTTTGAGAAGCGCCGTGAGATCGCGCTGCAGCGCGCCGAAGCGTTCGAGTTCGAGGAGCGCAACCCCGGGGCAGCCAAGATCGTCGCAGACGGCATGGCCGACGACTACACGGTTCTCGCCCAATATCGGCAGCTTCTGGTCGAGACCAAGCAATATTTCCGGCAGCTCCAAGATGCGGCGGCCAACCCTCCATCAGACGTGCAGGCTGCGGCCACCGCGCAAATCGCGGGCGAGATCGTCGCACAGTCACGACTGGTCGTGGCGCTGATCAGCGGGACGCCCTAACGGAGGAATCGAGAGATGGCTCCAACTGTTACCCACCAACAGCTGATCGGGCGAATTGATAGCGAGATCGCGGAGCTCGACAAGATCCGCAGAGGGGCGTCATCGTCCGAGGCCGAGCGGCTCGATGCTCACAAAGCGATCAAGGGCCTGCGCGATCTCAAGATCGAGGTGCTCGAGATCAGAGAGGCCGAGCTGGCGGGTGCGCTCGGTCAGGTCGGCGATCTCCTGCGGCTCGAGGCGGCGGAGCTCGGGGCCAACCCCTTCGCGGCGGCCTTCGCTCGGATCGGATCGTTCCTGGGCATCGCGCTTGCTCCCGAGGCCGGCGCGGCGGTAACCGCGCCGGAGGTCGAGGGCAGCCTCGAAGGCCTGGACAAGTTCGTCGAGGATTTCCGCAGGGGCGGGCTCGGGTCTGTCAGGGAGATCGTGGAGCGCCCGGCACCGCCGACCACGCCCGCGGCCGTCGACCGCACCCCGCCGACCGACGAGCAGCAGGAGATTGCCGCGGCGATCCACCACGCTGCGGCACAGCGCGGGGTGAGCGCCGGGCTCCTCGGCGCCGTGGCCTTCGTCGAGAGCGGCTTTCACAACGTCGGCAGCACGACCTCCTCGGCTACGGGCCCCTTCCAATTCATCAGCGGCACGTGGAAGGGGCTGGTCAAGCGCTTCGGCCCAGAGACCGGGATCGCGGTAGCCGACATCACCGATGTCGCGGCCCAGGCGGACATGGCCGCGCTCGCGTTCCTCGGCTACCGCGAGGCGCTCGCGGACGTGCTGGCCGACCCGCCCGATGCAGCCGTCTACTTGTGCCACTTCCTCGGCCCGGCGGCAGCCAAGGCCTGCCTGAGCGGTAGTTCTACCCGGCCGATCGACGAGGTCCTTCGCGATTTCTACCAGAACAAGCGCGTCGGCAAAGATTTCGTCGACCGGATCCTCAGCGCCAATCCACAGTTGTTGACGGCCGGGCGGCCGCGCACGGTCGAAGAGGTGCTCGAGCTTTATCAGGCCAGACTGCTGGATGGCGAAGCACGGTTCCAACGACTGACGCAACCACCGGATGGGCCGACTCCAGAACCCGCGACCCCAGCGGTCACGAGCGGGCGCGCAACGCGGGACGAAGACGTTGCGAAATGGCTGGCGATCGCATTGGCCGAGAAGGCCAAAGGGGTTGCCCAGCTTCCGGGCGGCGAGCACAACCCCGACATTCTGAAGTACATCGCCTCCACGACGATCGGCGCGGATCCCAAGTTCTTGAAGGACGAAACCGCTTGGTGCTCGGCTTTCGTGAACTGGTGCGTCTCTCAGGCCGGGGTCAAGGGGACCAACTCGGCGAAAGCCAGGGATTGGCACGACAACGGCGGATGGGGACGCGCGATCGACGAGCCGATCCAGGGGTGCATAGCCGTGTTGTGGCGGGAGCGTCCGGACCACCCGGACCGGCTGGGGCACGTGGGCTTTTACGAGCGGGCCGAAGGCGACCAGATCTTTCTTCTGGGCGGCAATCAGGGCGACTCGATCAATGTTGCGCCCTATCCTCGGGCACGCCTTCTGAGCTTTCGCATGCCCTCTTGACTGGGCTGCGGAGCGGTTCGGCACTCAGCGTCCGCCCACGCGCGCCGCGGGGACCAGCTTCGTCCCGTGGCTTGACTGCCACGTGCCGGCGGCCCGATCCCTTGAGGGGCAGAGTAGGGCTGGCGCAACAAGGGGGCAACGATGGCTGGCTTGTCGGATGAAACCAGGCGGCTGCTCGAGCTGACCAGCACGGCGACATTGACGACGCAGCTGTTCAAGCGCGGCTTCCGCAACACATTCGTTCAGGGCGTGCGCCGCCTCACGGTCGGGGCGCCGGTCATGGTCGGCGAGGCGTTCACGCTGCGCATGATCCCGGCGCGCGAGGATCTGGATCACCCGGGAATGTTCGTTGATCGGAGCCACCCGCAGCGGCGCGCGATCGAGGAATGCCCGGCGGGCGCGGTGCTCGCGATCGACTGTCGCAAGGACGTCCGCGGCGGCTGCCTTGGCGACATCCTCATCGCGCGCCTCATTGAACGCGGGGTCGCCGGCGTGGTGACCGACGGCGCGATGCGCGACACGCCGCAGATCGAGCCGCTCGCGTTCCCGGTGTACGCGGGCGGGGCCGCCGCGCCGGCGAGCTTCGGCATCCACCATGCGGTCGACCTCCAGCAGCCGATCGGGTGCGGCGACGTCGCGGTGTTCCCGGGGGACGTGCTGGTCGGCGACGCCGAGGGTGTGGTGGTGATCCCGCGTCATCTGGCCGACGAGGTCGCGCGCGACGCGGCCGAGCAGGAGCAGCTGGAATCCTGGATCCTCAAGGAGGTCAAGGCGGGCAGGGGGATCTTCGGCCTGTACCCGCCCGACGATGACGCCCGGGCGCGCTATCAAACCTGGCGCGAGGGCCTGCACGAGCGGTGAGATGACGCCTTTCGTCGTTGGCCAGTGGCGGCCCGCTGTGGCGGCTTTGGGTCGCGCCGGGCTCCAGCGGCGTAGGCTCGCCCGGCGGGTGACGAGCCGGGGCCGGCTTGATAATGCCCACGATCAGTCGTGCACCACCCGACTGTCATCCGGAGCGTCAGCCCGGTCGGTCATCCCGTAGTCGCGAATGACGCCGGCGACGCGCAGCCGGTAGTCGGCGAAGATTCCGCCGCGGCCCTTCGTCTGCGCGGCGCGATGGGCAGCGAGATTGCGCCATGCCGCGACCGCCGCCTCGTCGCGCCAGAACGACAGCGACAGGAGCTTGCCCGGCTCGCTCAGGCTCTCGAAACGTTCGACCGAGATGAAGCCGTCGATCGCCTCGAGGTCGCGGCGCAGCGCCGCGGCGAGATCGAGGTAGTCCCGCCTGTGCTCTGGCCTTGGCCACACCTCGAAAATCACTGCGATCATACTTTGCCTGCTCGTCCCGTCATGGGGATCGTTCAGTCCCCCAGGCACACGCCGATGTCGCGCGCGGTCCGGATCCAGGGATGGTCGAGCGGCACCGTCTTGCGCTTGTCGACGACGTCCGCGAGCGGTACCGGCTCGGTCCCGTCGCCGCGCGTCGCAACCATGACCCCAAATCGACCCTCGTTGATCAGCGCGGCGCACGCCGTGCCCAGGCGCGTGGCGAGCAGACGGTCGGCGGCGGACGGCGTGCCGCCCCGCTGCAGATGGCCGAGAATGGTGACCCGCGCCTCGAGCCCGGTCAGCTGCTCGAGCTCCTGCGACAGCTGCAACGTGCTGTTGACTACCTCCTGCTTGATCTCGGTCACCTTCGCCTTCGCCGCCTTCGCTTCGTCGGCGCTCTTCTTATCGCTCCTCTTCTGGCTCTTGGTGCGATCGACCAGCGCCTGCGCTTCCTGCAGCGTCGCCGCCTGCTGGCGCGACATCGACCCTTCGGACACTGCGATGATGCTGAAGCGGCTGCCGGTGCGGCTGCGCTGGCGGATCGCTTCCGCCACCGCCTCGCTGTCGTACGGGATCTCGGGGATCAGGATCACGTCGGCGCCGCCCGCGATCCCGGCGCCGAGCGCCAGCCAGCCGGCATTGTGGCCCATGACCTCGACCACGACGATGCGGTGGTGGCTGTGCGCCGTACTGTGCAACCGGTCGATCGCGTCAGTCGCGATGCCGAGCGCCGTGTCGAAGCCGAAGGTGACGTCGGTCATCGCGACGTCGTTGTCGATGGTCTTGGGTAGCGTGATCACGTTCAGCCCGTTCTGCAGGAGATGATAGGCGTTCTTCTGCGTGCCGCCGCCGCCCAGGCAGACCAGGCCGTCCAGGTGATGGTTGTGATAGGTGGCGACGATCGCGTCGGTCATGTCCAGGGTCTTCTTGCCGACCGGCATGCGCGTCGGCTTGTCCCGGCTCGTGCCGAGAATCGTGCCACCGATCGTCAGGATGCCCGACAGCTCCGCGCGCGCGAGCGGCGTCGAGCGGTTCTCCATCAGGCCGCGAAAGCCGTCGCGAAAGCCGATCACGTGCATGCCGTAAGCGCCGATCGCCGCCTTGCCGACGCCGCGGATCGCGGCGTTGAGCCCGGGGCTGTCGCCGCCCGCGGTCAGGATGCCGATGGTCTTGGCCATGTCGCTCGGTCCCGATCGTCGGTCTGACTAGGTGCCGCATTTTGTGGCATAGCACGTGCCGCATCCGGCGAGCTGGGCGGCTAGGCCGCAACCGTAGCATGCTCGCCCGGCGCCTGACAGACCAGACAGGGAGACAAAGGGCCGTGGCGGGCTACCAGTCCAAGATCCTGCGCAGCGCCGAACGCCGGCGCGGCCTCGGCTCGTTCGGCGACCTCGGGCCGGGTGCGCTCTCGGTTGGCGAATGGCAGGCGCTCGGCCTGGAGTTGCCGGATCTCGCGGCGATGCGCGCGTATCGTCTCGCTCGCGTGCGCGCAGAGCTGGCCGCCCGTGACTACGCCGGCATCGTCGTCACCGACCCGATCAACGTGCGCTACGCCACCGACAGCGCCAACATGCAAGTCTGGTGTCTGCACAATCCGGTGCGCTACGCCTTCGTCGCGACCGACGGGCCAGTGATCGTGTTCGACTTCCACGGCAGCGCGCATCTTTCGGCGCACCTCGATCTGGTCGACGAGGTGCGGCCGGGGCGCGGCTGGTACTTCTTCAAGAGCGGCGATCGCGTGGCCGAGCACGCCGCAGGCTGGGCGGCGGAACTCGCCGATCTGGTGCGCGCGCACGGCGGCGGCAACCAACGCCTTGCGCTCGACCGGGCCGATCGCGAAGGAATCGCCGCGCTCGAGGCACTCGGGCTCTCGTTGCATCCCGGCCAGGAGGTGATGGAGCTGGCGCGCGCGATCAAGTCGCCCGACGAGGTCAAGGCCATGCGCTGCGCGCTCGCCGCCTGCGAGGCGGCCATGGCCGTGATGCAGCGGCACCTGCTCCCTGGCGTCACCGAGCAGGAGCTGTGGGCGCACCTCCACGCCGAGACGATCAGGCGCGGCGGCGAATGGATCGAAACGCGCCTGCTCAGCTCCGGGTCGCGCACCAATCCCTGGTTCCAGGAATGCGGCAGCCGGGTGATCGAGGCGGGCGATCTGGTGGCGTTCGACACCGACCTGATCGGGCCATACGGCTACTGCGCCGACATCTCGCGCACCTGGCTGTGCGGCGACGTACCGCCGAGCGACGCCCAGATCGACCTCTATCGCCGAGCGCGCGAGCAGATCGCGTATAATCTCGAGCTGGTGCGGCCCGGCCTTGGCTTGCTCGAGTTCTCGGACAAGGCGTTGCAGCTGCCGGAGCGCCTCCTGGCCAACCGTTATTCCGCGATCGCGCACGGCGTCGGCGTGTGCGACGAATATCCGGCGGTCTACTATCCCGAGGACGCGAAGATCACCGGCTACGACGGCATGCTCGAGGCCGGCATGACCATCTGCATCGAGAGCTACATCGGCGAGGCGGGCGGCGCCGAGGGAGTGAAGCTGGAAGAGCAGGTGCTGGTCACGGACACGGGCGCGGAGGTGCTGTCCCGCTATCCCTTCGAGGACGCCGTGTTCTGCTGACCCTCTTATCAGGGGGCGGCGGTTTCGCCAGTGCATTCTCTCAGGCGCTATTGATGTCATGGTGCTAAGTCATCGATTTTGATCTGGAGTTGGTTGCGGCGGGTCCGCTGCGGGTATCTGCGGCAGCGCGCCGCTCCCCTTCGGAAGGCCGCAGAACGCCTCGCGGCAAGTCTGCGGCAGGCGTGCGGTGGCTTTGCCTATACCCGGCATAGAGGGAACGCCCTCTATGGGACGCCGTGTCCCTCTGACTGTCCTGCCACGGCCGGAGTTGTGAATGACCGCCAAATTCGTCCCCGCCGAACTCGACCGATCCCCCCAATCTGGCGACGTCAATCTCGACCACGTCGTGCACACCGAACACCACGAGCGCGACGACAGTCCCTTCCCCTTCCTTCGGGCCACTCTCTCCGATGGCTCGATCGCTACCATCCGCGCCGACCGCTTCGAGCAAGTCGGGCGCTACCATCCCTGCCCACCCTGGCTGGTCGATCGTTCGTTGGCCGGACGAAAACCAACCCGCCAACTCGCTCGAAATTCCTATTCTCGCGTGGCTCGTCGGCTATCTCGATAAACCTGTCCCCATCTCCCTGACCAGCCCTCACACCGATTGTGATGCCGTCCTCGGTATCGGCATCAAAGACCCAGGCGGTTCCGTCCACTTCCATGACGCCGGCCAATACCGAGACCTTGCAACCGCAAGCACCATCGTCGCCGAAATCCGCCGCCGCGCGGCGCAACTATTAGCCGAACACCGTGCCGAACATGACGCCCATCGCTAGAAGATGCGGCGTACGTTCGTTGCCATCAGGTTCACAACGCTAGCTGCCAGTCATGGCTCGCCCGACCATCAATCGCGAGGGTCGGCCCACTCGGACTGCCGGACCCTCGAGGGGGCGGGCGTAGGACGAGAACGGGTTCCGGCGGCGGTACTTCGATGCCTTTGCCGGCCGGCCGGCGGGTTTCGGCGAGGGCATCTGCGACATCCTGGGCGCGGCACCGAAGGATCTGGACAACGCTCAGGGCCAGGGCGCTCTCCTCGCGGGCGAGGAAGGATTGATCATCGCTTTGATCATGGCTAATGACATCGCGCGGCCGGTCAAAGCCAGCCGCGCCGCTTGAAGTACAGATAGGGCGCGACCGCTGAGCCAAGCATCAGCGCGAGCGCCAGCGGATAACCGATTGCCCAGTGTAGCTCGGGCATGATCTCGAAGTTCATACCGTAAATGCTGGCGATCAGGGTCGGCGGCAGGAACACGACCGCGACCACTGAGAAGATCTTGATGATCGCGTTCTGCTCGATGTTGATCATGCCGAGCGTGGCGTCGAGCAGGAAGTTGATCTTGGCGGACAGGAACGAGGCGTGCTCGGTCAGCGAGCGCACGTCGCGGCTCATGGTGCGCAGGCGCGCGCGCAGGTCCTTGGCGCTCTTGGTGTTGGCTGCCCCGGCCTGGCCGAAGAACATCAGGAGACGCCCGATCCCGACCAGACTTTCGCGCACCTTCGACGTCAGGTCGCCGCGGCGGCCAAGCGCGCGCAGAATGCTCGGAAAATCGCCGGTTTTGCGCGGCGTGGCGGGATGCTCGAACACCTCGTGCGAAATGCCGTCCACTTCCAGGCCGATGCGCTCGAGGACATCCGCCACGCGATCGATCAGCGCGTCGAGCAGGCCGGTCAGCACGGCGTCGCCGCGCGCGTACGGCCCGGGCGAACGTTGGCAGCGCCCGGCGAACAGCTCGAACGACTGCGGCTCGGCGTAGCGCACCGTGACCAGCCGATTGCCCGCCAGGATGAAGCTGACCGCGGACGCCTCGGGATGCTGCGTGTCGGCCTTCGACACCACGGTCGCGGTCATGTAGAGCGCGCCGTTTTCCTCGTAAAGGCGGCTGGAGAGCTCGATTTCCTGCATTTCCTCGCGCGTCGGGACCTCCACCCCAAGCAGGGCCTCGACCTGGTGCTCCTCGTTCGGGGTGGGCGACATGAGGTCGATCCAGACCGTCTCGGCAGGCAAGGGGCCGTCGGGCGCCACATCGACCTTCGCCAGGCTACCGCGCGGATCGGCCACGAACACATTCAGCATGCGGGTTATCCCCAAGGCCTGCGTGACGGTCGTAATCTAGTCGGGCCTGCCATCGGCGAAAGGCCCCGGCGCACGGGTCGCCCGCGCATGAGTGGCGGCGAACTCCGCCCCGCTCGCGGTCCCGCCAGGCAGTAGCTGCGGGGCATGGCAGAACCCAAACCTGCCAAGTGCGGCTGGCGACGCTGCATCAGGCGCCAGCAATGTGCGCGCTTGTTTCGGCATGCATTCGGGACTTTCCAGCGCTGCGCCGCGTTCCAATCCGCGCGTCGCCAAGAAGGCTTGCTCAAATCCCCCGCTGGTGGCAGCGGTAGTGATCGACCAGGGCCAGAGGTTGGGGCGGCGCGCCGTTCCAGCCAGGCGAGGGGAGAGAGCGGTGAGCCCAGAGCCGGTCAGCAAGCTGTTCGACGAGGCGGAGATCGCCGCTCGGGTCGAAGCGCTCGCTGGCGAGATCGTGCGGACGATGGGCGCCGAGTTCGTGGTGATCGGCGTGCTGAAGGGCAGCTTTGTCTTCCTTGCCGATCTGGTGCGCGCGCTCGCGCGCGCGGGCGCCACCCCGAACATCGAGTTCATGCGCCTCGCGAGCTATGGCCAGAAAAAGGAAAGCTCGGGCGAGGTTCTGCTGCTCGGCGACGTGCCGCGTGACTTCGAGCGCAGGGCGGTCCTGCTGGTGGACGACATCGTCGATACCGGCCTGTCCATGGCCTACGGCAAGCGCCTGCTGACCGAGCGCCATGCCTCGCGGGTGCGCACCTGTGCGCTGTTGGACAAGCCGAGCCGGCGCCAGGTCGACATCGCCATTGACTTCGTCGGCTTCGAGATTCCCGATGTATTCGTGGTCGGCTACGGCATCGACTACGCTGAGCAGTACCGCTATCTGTCATATATCGGCAAGGTGCGTTGAGCGTGGCTCCTGCGGCCCCGCGCGCTGGCCCCGCTTGGGTCGGGGCAAGGGACGAAGCGGCTCTGGGCACTGCCGGTGGACAGGACCAGCTACGAGCGGTGCCCGAGACGACACTGCCGGCGATGTCGCTGCGCTGGGCGGGCCTCTCAAAGCGGCGCTCCTGTGGCGGGCCCTCAAGGCACGCCGGCCCGGATCGCCGGACAGACGCGAGCCGCTCAGGCTCGAGTGCGCGACCTGTGTCCTGGAGACGCTGACGGCAGGCGAGGTGGCCTCCACCGCCCATTACGACCAGTAAGGCGACCTCTGATCGCGCCACGCGAAAAGCGGGCGCGGGCTTAACCACTCTGCAACTTTCTCGGCGCATCAGTGCAGGATGGGCGTCGGCGAGCGGACAGCGTGATCGGAGAGGCGATCCAGCGGCGTGCTGCGGCTTGCCTGGCCGCGAGCGCCTTCGCGCTGGCGGTGCTCGGCGGGTGTGCTCAGGTGCCCCTCCCGCAGGAAGCGCTGAGCGCTGCTGAACTGACCATCGCGCGGGCGCGCGCCGCGGGGGCAGAGCGCCTGGCGCCGGTCGAGTTGGCGCGCGCCGAGGAGAAGCTGCAGGCAGCGCAGGCCGCAGCCCAGGCGAAGGCGCCCGAGCGCGCGCGTAGCCTCGCGGAACAGGCAGCGGCGGACGCCGAGCTCGCCGCCATCGAGGCACAGGCCGCCCAGGCACAGGCAATCGCGACCCAATTGCGCCAGCAGGTGGAGCAGCGGCCCCGCCGGGTCGCATTGGGCGGCGGTGCGTGATTTCTGGCGCGCGGCGATGCGTAGCCTGAGCAGGAGCGCGCCGCGGCTGCGCGCCAGCTCGATGGCTCTCCTCCTGGCGCTCGCAGCAGGCTGCGCCACCCCGCCCGGACACCCGGCCCTGGAGCAGGCGGATGCGGCGGTGGAGCGGGCGCGCCGCTCGCCGCGCGTGCGTGCCCTGGCGGCGTCCGAGCTCGACCGCGCCGAGGTAGCCTTGCAAGTTGCCCGCGACGCCGCCCGGGCCGGCGCACCGCCGGATCGGGTCGAGCACCTCGTGTACATTGTGAACCAGCGCGCCGCGCTCGCCGAGGCCCGCGCCACGCAGCAGGTCGCCCGCTCCGAAATCGCGATGCTCGATCGCGTCATCGTTCAGGGGCGCCCGGAGCAGAGCCGGCAGCGCCGCGCGTCATTTCCAGCTCGCGACCGGCAGGCTCGCGCGCCACTGCAACTCCAAGCGCGCCCGTCGCCGGCCGAGAATCGGCCGGCGCAGATGCCGCCGCAGGCGCCTCAGCAGGCGCCGGCGCTATGGCAGGAATCGCGGCAGGCGGATGCGCCGTTACGGGAAGCTCGGCGGGTCGATGTGCCGGTACAGGCATCTCGGCCGACTGACCCGTCCCGGTCCGCGCAGGAGGCTCCGCAGGGACGCGGGGCCGTCAAGGAATCTCGGCGGACTGACCCGCTGTTACAGGAGCCTCAGCCGGCGGCCCGGTCCGCGCAGAAGGCTCCTGAGGGACGCGGGGCCGTCAAGGAATCTCGGCAGGCGGACCCGGTGTTACAGGAGCCTCAGCAGGCGGCCCTGTCCGCGCAGGAGGCTCGGGAGGCACCCGGAGCCGCGGAGGACGCCCGGACGGTACCCGGGCCAATAGGGGCGCAGGAGACGGCTGCGGCCGAACCGGGTCCCGCCGCTGCGGACGCCGAAGCTGTGCCGCCGGAGATCACGCTCCGTCTCGCCCAGCTGTCGTTCGCGGGGGTCGAGCCGACCAGCGAGACGGGCGAGCGACTCGCCGCCGTTGCGGAGCAGTTGCTTCGTGAGCCCGAACGTAGCGTCTCGATCGAAGCCGAGTTCAACCTGCCGGACCCCGAGGCGCGGACCACGCTCGAGCAACGGGTCGAGATCGTGCGCGCCATCCTGCTGCGCCGGGGCATCGCGCCCGCGCGCCTCGTCGTGCGCGCGAGCGGCGATCATCCGGCAGAGCCACGGGCCAAGTCACCGTACGTCGCAGGGCCTTACTGAGCCCGGGAATCATCGATGGCCCGCCGGCTCGTCCTTGGCTAGACAGGTAGTCCGGGCGGCGTAGCGGTGGCGGGTTGAACCAATGTGTTGAACACCCTTGCGGATCTGATCGACGGGCTGGCCGTCCGCGGCGAGAGGCCTGCCATCGTGGGCGCCGGGGCCGGGACCTGGTCCCGCGACCAGCTGCGCCAGGACGCGCTGCGCTTTGCCGCGGGTCTCGCCCGCCTCGGCATAGGCCCCGGTCAAGCGGTGGGGCTGCTCGCGCCGAGCCGCCCGCAATGGGCAATCGCCCTGCTTGGCATCGTGCGCAGCGGCGCGCTCGCGATGCCTCTGAACGAGCAGATGAGCGAGCAGGACCTGGCGCGGGTGTTCGAGCACAGCGACTGCCGCGCGCTGGTCACGACCGCGCCCCTTGCGAGAGGCACGATCGCCCTGGGCCGGGTGCGCCATCTGATCTTGCTCGATCCCGAGGTACCGCCCGGCTTCGAACGGAGCGACGCCCGCTCGTGGACCGCGCTGTTGGACCAGCAGCCCGATCAGTTGCCCGGGCTGACGCCCGACCAGCCGACCCTCCTGCTGTACACCTCAGGCACGACCGGCACGCCCAAGGGCGTGCCGCTCACGCATGGCAACCTCTGTGCCAACCTGCGCGCGCTCGAGGCCGCCGACCTCGCGCACCCCACTGACCGGGTCCTGCTGCCATTGCCGCTGCACCACGCCTATCCGTTGACCGTCGGCTTGCTCGCGCCGCTTGCGATCGGCGCCGCGGTCGTTCTGCCGGCGGGCATCACCGGGCCGCAGATCCTGCGCGCGCTGCACGACCATCGCTGCACCATCATGATCGCCGTGCCGCGTCTGTACGAGGCCATGCTCGCCGGCATCGAGCGTCAGATCGCCGGCGCGCCACGCCTGATCGGCGGGGCGCTGCGGGGTCTGCTCGAGTTCGCCCTCTGGGTCCGCCGCCGTCTCGGCCGACGGATCGGCAAGGCCCTGTTCTTCCCCCTGCACCGGCGGATTGGGCCGGCGCTGCGCCTGCTCGCCTCGGGCGGCGCCCGGCTCGACCCGGACGTGGCGTGGCGCCTCGAAGGGCTCGGCTGGGAGGTGCTGACCGGCTACGGCCTGACCGAGACCGCGCCGATCCTGACCTTCAATCCGCCGGGCCGGGCCCGCATCGAAAGCGTCGGCCAGCCGGTGGCGGGAGTCGAGCTGCGCCTCGGCCCGGCCGAGGATGCGCAGCCGGGGCACGGCGAGATCCTGGCCAAGGGCCCGAACGTGTTCGCCGGCTATTGGGACAACCCCGAGGCCACGGCGCAGGCGTTCACCGCGGAGGGCTTCTTTCGGACCGGCGATCTCGGCCGGCTCGACGAACACGGCTACCTGTACATCGTCGGCCGGAGCAAGGAGCTGATCATTCTCTCCGGCGGCGAAAACATCTTTCCCGAGGACGTCGAGGCGGTCTATGGCGCCGCCGCGCAGGTGCGCGAGGTCGCGGTGCTGGAGCACGACAATCGTCTCGTGGCGCTGTTCGTGCCCGATCCGGAGACCCAGCGCTCGCAGTCGCAGGCAGAGCTGCAACAGCATTTCCGCCGCGAGATCGAGCGGCTCTCGCCGCAGCTGCCGTCCTATGCCCGCATCGGCGATTTCGCGATTACGCGCCAGCCGCTGCCGCGTACCCAGATCGGCAAGCTGCGCCGGCACGAGCTGCCCGAAATCTTCGTTCAGGAGAAAACGGGCGCGGGTCGGCCGGAATCGCAGGCGGCGTTAACCGGTGCCGATCGGGCGCTGCTCGAGACCCCGCCCGCCGACCGCATCTGGCCGTGGCTGGAGGAGCGCTTCGCGGGCCACGGGCTCACCCTGAATACCAGCCCGCAGCTCGACCTCGGCCTCGACTCGTTCGACTGGATGAGCCTGACCATGGAGCTCGAGGAGCGGTTCGGGGTACGCCTGAGCGAGGACGCAGTAGGGCGCATCAATACTTTGCGCGACCTGCTGCAAGAAGCGCATGAGGCCTCCGGGACCGTCCCGCACGGCGAGCTCGGCCAACCGACGGCCGAGGAGGAGCGGTTGCTGGCGCCGCGCGGTCCATTCCAGGAGGCCCTCGCGCGCGGCCTGGTCGGCCTCGACCGCTGGCTCTTCCGGCTGCTGTTTCGGGTGCGGGTCGACGGGCTCGAGCATCTGCCGAAGGCGGGGCCGTATCTGATGACCCCCAACCACGAGAGCTATCTGGATCCGTTTGCCATTGCCGCCGTGCTGCCCTGGCCGCGCCTCAAGCACCTGCATTGGGCCGGCTGGGTGGGCCTGCTGTTCCGTGGCCCGTTCACGCGTGAGTTCAGCCGGACATTCCAGGTGTTGCCGGTCGATCCCGAGCACGGCCTGACGTCGACCCTGACGCTCGGCCGCGCGATCTTGCAGCGGGGCGCCCCGCTGGTCTGGTTTCCCGAAGGCCAGCGCTCGATCGATGGCCGCCTGCACGACTTTCTACGCGGGGTCGGGCTGCTGCTGGAGCGGACCGGCGTGCCGGCGGTGCCGGTGTGGATCGAGGGCACCTTCGAGGCGTGGCCACCCGGACGGCGGCTGCCGCGGCCCTATCCGGTGAGCCTCCGGATCGGCCCGCCGCTGACGCTTGCCGAGCTCGATCCGGACGGCGGTGACGACGATCGGCATCGCCGCATCGCCGAGCGCCTGCGCGCTAAGGTAGCGGAACTGGAACGCGCGGATCGCGCGCCGGCAGCCACGCGCCCGGCCGGGTGATTTGGTCGCATGCCGCGGTCGCACCCATGTTACTCTGTGCCAGCCCGCGCCGCGCGCGGGGGAGCGATGCGATGGTAGACTTGCCCAAGCACGCCTTGAGCGAATGGCAGGCGCTGGCCGATCAGGAGACAGGCGGGCGCGGGCGCGAGCTTACCTGGACCACGCCCGAAGGCATCGCGGTCAAGCCGCTGTATACGGCAGCCGATCTCGAGGCGCTGGAGACGACGGGCGGCCTTCCCGGCATCCCGCCCTATCTGCGCGGACCCCGCGCCACCATGTACGCGCAGCGGCCATGGACCATTCGCCAGTACGCCGGCTTCTCGACCGCCGAGCAATCGAACGCCTTCTACCGGCGCAATCTCGCCGCGGGTCAGACCGGGCTGTCGGTCGCGTTCGACCTCGCGACCCACCGCGGCTACGACAGCGATCATCCGCGGGTCGCCGGCGATGTCGGCAAGGCCGGCGTGGCGATCGATACCGTGGAGGACATGAAGCGGCTGTTCGAACGCATTCCGCTCGATCAGGTGAGCGTGTCGATGACCATGAACGGCGCCGTGCTGCCGGTGCTGGCGTTCTACATCGTCGCCGCCGAGGAGCAGGGCGTGCGGCCCGAGCAGCTTGCGGGCACCATCCAGAACGACATCCTCAAGGAATTCATGGTTCGCAACACCTACATCTACCCGCCCGGGCCGAGCATGCGCATCGTCGCCGACGTGATCGGGCACTGCGCGGAGCACATGCCGCGCTTCAATCCGATTTCGATCTCCGGCTACCACATGCAGGAGGCGGGCGCGACCTGCGTGCAGGAGCTTGCCTTCACGCTGGCCGATGGCCTGGAGTACGCGCGGGCTGCCGCCGCGCGCGGCCTGCCGATCGACAAGTTCGCGCCGCGCCTGTCATTTTTCTTCTGCATCGGCATGAACTTCTTCATGGAGATCGCCAAGCTGCGCGCCGCGCGTTTCCTCTGGGCGAAGCTGATGCAGCGGGAGTTCGCCCCGAACGATTCGCGCTCGCTGATGTTGCGCACCCATTGCCAGACCAGCGGCGTCTCGCTGCAGGCTGCGGACCCCTATAATAACGTGATTCGCACGACGATCGAGGCGCTCGCGGCGGTGCTCGGCGGCACGCAGTCGCTGCACACCAACGCGTTCGACGAGGCGCTGGCGCTGCCGACCGACTTCTCCGCGCGGATCGCCCGCAACACTCAACTCATCCTCGCCGAGGAGACCGGGATCCGCCATGTGGTCGACCCGCTCGGCGGCAGTTATTACCTCGAACAGCTGACCGCCAGCCTCGTGCGCGCCGCCGCGGAGCTGCTCGACGAGGTCGAGGCGCTCGGCGGCATGACCAAAGCGATCGAAGCGGGCATGCCCAAGGCGCAGATCGAGGCCGCGGCGGCGCGGCGCCAGGCGCGCTGGGACCGGGGCGAGGACACCGTGGTCGGGGTCAACAAATACCGGCCGGCGGAGGACGAGCCGGTCGAGCTCTTGGACATCGACACGACCGCCGTCCGCGATGCGCAGATCAAACGCCTCGCCGAGGTTCGGGCCGGACGCGACGAGGCGCGCTGCCGGGCGGCGCTCGAGGCGCTGCGCGCCGGCGCCGCAGGCGATGCCAACCTGCTCGCGCTCACGATCGAGGCGGCGCGCGCCAGGGCCACGCTCGGCGAGATCTCGAGCGCCATGGAGCAGGAGTTCGGCCGCTGGCGCGCGGAGGTCCGCTCGATCAGCGGCGTGTACGGCGCCGCCTTTCGCGAGGACGAGATGTTCGAAGCGATCCAACGCGAGGTCGAGGCGTTCGCCGAAGCCGAAGGCCGGCGACCGCGGCTGCTCGTCACCAAGCTCGGCCAGGATGGCCACGACCGCGGCGCCAAGGTGATCGCGACCGCGTTCGCCGACATCGGCTTTGACGTCGACGTCGGCGCATTGTTCCAGACCCCCGAGGAAGCGGCGCGCGAGGCGCTCGAGAACGACGTGCACATCGTCGGCGTGAGCACGCTTGCCGCCGGTCACAAGGTGCTCGTGCCGCAGCTGATCGAAGCACTCAGACGTCAGGGGGGCGAGGACATCCTCGTGGTGGTCGGCGGCGTGGTCCCGCCCGCGGACCACAAGACGCTGAAGGATGCCGGCGTTGCCGCGATCTATCCGCCGGGCACCAACATTCCGGCAGCCGCACGCGAGATCCTCGACCTGCTGCGCGCTCGCCGCAACGAGCGCGCCGCCTGAGGGCAACGGCCCCGGCGCGCGTGCTGTGGCCGCAGCGGCAGGCCGTGCGCAACGGCGGTGACTCGACGGGCCGTGCCGCTGCACCCGGATGTCCGATGCCGCTCCGTGGCGCAGCGCGCCAGCCTCCTCAAGGCGGCTTTGGGTCGGGCGGAGAAACCGACGTCGCTCAGTTGCCGAACAGGCCTTTCATGAGCTTGCGCGCCGGCTCGCCGCCCTGGCCGCCGCTTTGCCTCCCCAGCAATCCCTCGAGCATCTTCTGAGGATCGCCGCCTTTCTTGATCGCCTTGCCCGCCTCGCCCAGCTGCTCGATCTGCTGCTCGACCTCCTGCTTGAACGCCTCGGGATTTTCGAGCGCGCGCTGCGCGACGCCGGTGAGATCCGGGGTGATCGCCGGCGCGTTCCACGGACCCTTGATGATCACCGGCACCAGGAGGCCGGCTATCTCGCGTGAGCCCCCCTGGCCCTCGAGCGTCTGGGCGGCCTTGGGCTCGAGGCGGTAGTCGAGGGTGCGTGCGGGCAGGTTGACCTGGCCACGGCCGGCGACGCGCAGCACCGGCGCCTGCAGCCACAGATCGTCGTTGGTGAGCACGCCGTTCCTGACGTTGAAGCTGCCGGACAGCTCGGCGAAATCGGTCGCGCGCTCGCCGCCGATGGCGCCGCCCTGGTACGCCGTCGCGACGTTGCGCACCAGGGCCGCGAGGTTGATGCCAACGATGGCGCCGTCACGAAAGGTGGTCCGGCCCGTGCCGCTCAGGTTCTGCACGAGCTGCCGTTGGCTCCGTCCCTCAGTCTGCAACGCCAGTTCGGCGTTCGCGGTGCCGCGCAGCCGCTGGAAGCCGGCGGCGGCGGTCAGGAAGGGCAGGGCCTGCAGACCATCCAGGCGGAACTGATGGCTGACCCGGGGTGTCCCATCGACAACCTCGAGATCGAGTTTGCCGGTTCCGTGCCCGCCGTAGAGAGCGATCTCCTGCAGGTCGACGCCCAGGTGCGTGCCCTGGAGGCGTAGCGCGAGCCGGCTGCGATCGAGCTGCAGATCGCGCATCTTGAGCGCTTTGGTGCTGAGCGTGAAATCGACGTTGGCGCCGCCGATCGGCGGCAGCGCGATCGGCTCGTCGGACCAGTCGGCGGCCGCGCCGCCGGCCTGGCTCTGACCGGGCGCCGGCTGGCCTCCGGTTGCCGTGCCTTGGGCGGCCGGCTGGGGCGGCAGGTATGGGTTGAGGTCGACCGCGCCCAAATCGAGGCGGCCAGTGGCCTGCGGCACCTGACCGGACAGATCGACCACGAACTCACCCTCGCCGGCGATGGCGTCGAGCGCGAGCTTGGCGCCGTTCAGGGCGATCCGGGTCGGCACGCCGTCGACTTGGCCGCTCACGCGAAACGTCCTCAAGCCCTGACCCTCGAACGCGATCGGCGCGCCGAGCCAGGCAGCGAGATCTCGGATCGAGGTCACGTTCAGGTCTACGGCGCCCGCGGCGTGCGGCGTCGCGGCATTGTCGAGGGCGCCCTCGAAGGTCAGCCCCAGATCGGGACCCTTGCCCGTGATGCGTACCGGCGAGCTGCCGCCTTGCGCCAGCGCGAGCGGACGTTCCACCGCGAGCGCGAGCTCGACGGGCTTTCCCTGATAAACCAGTGAGCCATTGGCCGCGAGGGCGCTCTGCAGGTCGGGCAGGTCGACGTCGAGATTGATTTTCTCGATCCGCCGCTCGGTGCCGCTTCGTGCGTCCGACAGGGCGAGCGTGCCGTTCTCGATGCGGATGTCGCCGAGCTTGATCTGGGTGACCGGCAGGCGCATTCCGCCGCCGGGCTGGCCGGTCGTCGGACCGGGCTGTTGAGGCGCCTCGGCCTGCTGCGCCGCGCCTGCCTCGGGCGCGCCGAGCGCCCAGTTCGGCCGCCCCGCCGCGTCGATCTCGAGCTGAAACTGGGGCTCGACCAGGACGAAACGGTCGACCTCGACCGAGCCGCGCAGGAGCGGCCAGATCTTGAGCTCGGCCTGCAGGCCCTTGAGCCGGACCATGTCCGGACGCGGGCTGCTCGCGATGTTCGCAAACCGCACCTCTTCGGCGGTTACGGCCAGCCGCGGCAGCAACGAGATGTCGAGCGGACCCTCGATCTTCAGCGCGCGCCCGGTCGCTCGCTCGACCCGAGCTTCGATCTGCTGCTTGTAGGTCTCCATCGGCAAGAGGAACGGCGCCGCCACGACCGCGGCGATCAGCACGACGACTAGCGCGAGCAGGATCAGGAGGAATTTTTTCATGCTGAAGCACCTCCATGCGCACTGGCCCGCATTGAGGCGGCGCGGGTCAGGAGGTCAGGCTGACAGATTAAGATAGCCGGACGCCGGGCCGCGCACAGCCGGCCATTCGTGACGGCGCCGTCGGTCAGCTGTCGAACGTGATCTCGACGCGTCGTCCGTCCTCCGCCGCAGCGTGCGCGCCGCGGCCCTGAACCTCGATCAAATCGGGCGAGACGCCAGCCCGCTGCAGCGCCGCCGCCACATTCTCGGCCCGCTGCAGCGACAGCGCCTCATTCTTGGACGCGGATCCCGACGGGTCGGCGTAGCCGGTCACGTTGATTCGCGCCGGCGCCCGGAGCTTGGCCGCGCGCGACACCGTGGTCGCGACGTTCAGGCCCACGCCATCCAGGCGGTCGCTGCCCGGTTCGAACGTCACGACGTACGGCTCGGGAAAGGTGGCGACGACCGCCTGCTCGGTCTTGGCGAGCGCCGTGCGGAACGTATCCTCGCACTCCGAGCCGGGCTGCTTCGTCACCTTGACCGCCGACAACCAGCAGTCGAAGCTGACCTGCGCCAGCGCAGCATCGTCTGGCGCGAGAGCCCGCCCGCCGGAATCGAGCGCGGCCAGGAGGCGTTCGCGTTGCTCGACCAGCTCGGGTTGGACCGACGCGGGCATCCGGGCGCTCGCGGCATCGTCGGGCCAGACCGCATTGCCCAGCATCGCCTGCCGGGCCTTGCCGCGGAAGCGCAGGACCTCCCAGCTGCCCTCTCGCCAACGGTTATCGGCCAGTTGCAGGTAGCCGTCCTTCAGCGCTTCGTTGAACGGCGGCCCCAGCGCCTCGGTGCGCTCAGGCGCCAGAACCGTCGTGCAGGCGTTGCCGCCCGCCATCAACAGGCAGACCAGCAACCACTTGGCCAAGAGACGCATCGACTTCGTTCTCCAGCACACCGCGAGCTTGGCCCGGCCAAACGCCGAGCGCGAAATCGAAGACCCGCAAGTTCCCGCAAGGCTTAGCGTCTGCTTGCGAAAACGCAACTGCTACGTTCAGCAGCCTCGCATGCGCACGCAGACACTGCGCTGGAGGTCATAAGCTCGCGTTCATATGGCAAGACCGGCTCCTTCGGGGCGGGCTCGAACGGGATCGAGCGCGGCGACGCGGGCGACGCGCAAAAGCTTCTTCATCACGGTGGGCAGCGCCAGCCGGCCGAGTTCGCCGGGCGGGCACCAGATCTCGCCCGCGGCAGCGTCGGCCAACCTGGCGTCCTCCATGCACCCTTCGGCAAGGGCGAGCTCGAGCACGAAATGAGTGAACGCGTGACGCGTCGCTCGCGGACTCACTTGCCAGTTTGCGGCTGCCGGGGCGTGGGCGAGCGCCCGCTCGGTCTCCAGCGGCCCTTCCTGCCACGGGCTCGAAGGCAGTTCATGCAGGCCGCCGAGCAGGCCACGGGATGGCCGGCGCCGAAACAGAATGGCGCCGTCCGGTCGCGCCAGCAGAAAGGCGAGACCCCGGCGCACCGGTCGCTCGCGCCTGGGCGCGCGCCGGGGCAGTCGCTCGGCAACTCCGGCAAGTTGCGCCTGACAGGCCGGCCGCCATGGACAGATCAAACAGGCGGGACGCCGCGGCCGGCACAGGGTCGCGCCGAGGTCCATCAGCGCCTGGGCCACGTCTCCCGGGCGACGGGTGCCGGCGAGACGGCCGGCCAGATCGTGCAGCGGGCCGGCGGCATCGGGCAGCGCGGCCTCGACCCGGTGCAGGCGTGCCATGACGCGCAGCACGTTGCCATCGACGGGAATGCTCGGCGCGCCGTGGACGATCGCCCGCAGCGCGCTCGCGGTGTAGGGTCCGATGCCCGGCAGCGCGCGCAGCATCGCTTCGTCGCTCGGCAGCTGCCCGCCATGGCGCTGGACGATGGCTCGGGCGCAGGCGTGCAGCGCGCGGGCGCGGCGGTAATAGCCGAGCCCCTGCCAGGCATGCAGCACCTCGGCCTCGCCCGCGGCGGCAAGCGCATGCATGCTTGGAAAGCGCGCCAGAAACGCTGGAAACCGCATCTTGACCGTGGCCACCGTGGTCTGCTGCAGCATGAACTCGCTGACCAGGACAGCGTAGGCCGAGACCGTGGCGCCCACGGGGGCGCGCCAGGGCAGCTCGCGCGCATTCGCGTCATACCAGGCGAGCAGGCGGTCGATCAGCCATCCCGCCGTCGCATTTGTCATCCGCCTTGCCCCCCTTGCTCGCGCCACCATGTTACCGGCATGGCAACGACGCCCCGCGATCATCGACACGTGGCGTCTCGCGGACCCGGGCGCACCCAGGTGGGCGAGGCGCGACCGCGGACCGCCGCGGCGCATCGCCAGCGCGCGCCGATCTCGGGCCCCGAACAGGTTCGCCGGGGTGGCGGCCTGCGGCGGCTGCCGGATCTGCTGAGACGCGTGCTCGAGCCTGCCGCACGGCGGCGCGGCCTCGCCGAAGCCAAGCTGCTGACCGAATGGCCGACTGTCGTCGGACCGCTCCTCGCGTCACGCTGTCACCCGATTCGCCTGAGCCCGAGAACCAACGGGCCGGGCGGCGTGCTGGTGCTGCACGTGGCGGGCGCGGCCGCGCTCGAACTGCAACACAGCGAACCGCAGATCCTGGAGCGGATCAACGGCTACTTCGGCTATGGCGCGGTCGCTCGCCTGCGTTTGATCCAGGCGCCGCTGCCGAGGAGCAGAGCCGGGCCTCTGCCGCCGCCGGGCCGGGTCGTATCGGCTGCCGAGGAAAGCGAGATCGCCGAGGTGGTGCGTGAGATCCGCGATCCGGACCTGCGGGCGGCGCTTCGGGAACTGGGCCGCGCCTTGAAAATTCGCGCGGGCGCGATCGAGGGGAGATGATATTCTGAGCCACTTGGGCCATGGCCCGGGTCGTGGAGGACCGATGCGCAAGGGCCTGCTCGTTCTGGTGAGCGCCAGCCTGCTCGGCGGCTGCGCTCCAAGCTTCGAGCCGAACAGGATCCAGCAGCTCAGATTCCAGCCGGCGAAGCAGGCCGAGAAACGCGGCGACTATGCGACCGCGTTCCAAATCTACGAGGAAGCGGCGGAGGACGGCAGCGTGTACGCGCAGTACCGCGTGGCCAAGATGTACGAAAACGGCCGCGGCACGGAGCAGGACTACGCGCAGGCGGCGCGGTGGTATGCGGCGGCATCGGAAGCCGGATACCCGCAAGCAACGCGGGCTCTGGCCAAACTGCACGAGCAGGGCCAGGGCGTCGACCGCGACGACGCGGCCGCGCTGGCGCTCTATCGCGAGTCGGCCGCCGCCGGCGATCTCGCGGCCGCGGTCAAGGTCGGGCAGTTCCTGGAGCAGGGTCGGGGGACCGAGGCCGATCCGGCCGCGGCGGCGCAGTATTATCTGCAGGCGGCCGAGAGCGGCCGGTTCGACGGGCAGCTCGCGCTCGCCAAGCTGTACGACGCCGGCAAGGGGGTCCCTCAGGATCCGATCGAAGCCGAGCGCTGGTACGCTGCGGCGGCCAAGGCGCTGACCAAGGCAGCGGGCAAAGGGGACGCGCGCGCAGGGGAGGAGCTCGGCAAGCTGCTCGTGAGCGGCCGTGGCGTGCCCCAGGACGTCAAGCGCGGCCTCGCTCTGCTCAAGACTGCGGCCAGGCAAGGGCGGGCGAGCGCCCAGGTGCAGATCGCCAAAGTTCTGGCCGAGGGCGCCGATGGCATGGCGCCGGACCCGACCGCGGCCGCCCAATACTTGGAGCAGCCCGCGCAGCAGGGAAATGCGAGCGCCCAGTACGAGCTGGCCAAGCTCTATGCCGCGGGTGACGGGGTGCCCAAGGACACCATGCGCGCGGCGCAGTTGTTCGAGCAGGCTGCAGCGCAGGGCAGGGTCAACGCCTACGCCAGGCTTGGCGATCTGTACGCCAGTGGTGACGCGGACGGGATCGGCAGAGACTACGCCGCGGCGGTCAAGTGGTACGACGAAGCGGCGCGCAACGGCGATCCCAGGGGCTTCTACAAGCTAGGTGAAGCGTACGAAATGGGCAATGGCGTCAAAGTCGATCCCGTGCGGTCGCTCATGTGGTACAGGCTCGCGTCCGAACAGGGCTACCAGCCGGCGGTGGCGCGTGCGGAACGGGTCGCGGTCCGCCTCGGTCCGAAGCAGAGGGCGCAAGCGAAGGCGCTGGCCGCCGACTGGCGGCGCGACAACGGAGCGCCATAGTCGGGCGTTCAACGGCGGTTCAGACAGGTTTCCGCATCCTCGCATCAACTTGTCGAGGAGGGCAGCAATGCCTATCGTGAAGCGTCAACGCATCCAGGGGAGAGTATCAGTGGGCAAATTCATGCTGCGGCAGTGCGGCGGTCTGATCGCCGTGCTCGGTGTATGGGTTTTGGCGTGGTCGCCGTTGATGCCGAGCGAGAGCGTGGCAGCCGAGCCGCAGGAGCAGGTTCTCGGCAATCCGAATGCGCCGGTCACCATCATCGAGTACGCCTCGCTCACGTGCTCGCATTGTGCGCATTTCCACAACGAAGTTCTGCCAAAACTGAAGGAACGCTACATCGCCCCCGGCAAGGTGCGGCTGATCTACCGCGATTTCCCGCTCGACCAGACCGCGCTGGCCGCGGCGGCTCTGGCGCATTGCGCCGGGCCCGATCGCTACTTCAGCATGCTCGAGGTCCTGTTTCGGACCCAGAGCAACTGGGCGCGCGCCGACGACCCGGTCGCGGCGCTGAAGCAGCTCGGCAAACTGGGCGGTCTCTCCGAAGAATCGATGAACGCGTGTTTTGCCGACGAGAAGCTGACCAACGGCATTCTCCAAGGGCGCCTTGCCGGGGAGAACCAATACAAGATCGGCTCGACTCCGACCTTCATCATCGACGGCAAGGCTTACCCCGGCTCGCGTGACGTCGACGAGTTCGCAAAGCTGATCGATCCGCTGCTCGATCAGTCCTGACCGCGCCCCCACAGGCACAGGCACGCCAGATATGGTGGTCCACGAGCGGCTCAGCGACCAAATAGGCGAAAAGAGGGGTTTCAACGAGGACGCCCCGCTGATATAGCTGGGCCATGCCAGCAATCGCGACGCTCTGAGCCGGTGCAAGTCACCAAGCTCCGCCTCGCCGGCTTCAAGTCGTTCGGCCATCCGACCGAGCTGCTGATCGAGCCGGGCCTGACCGGCATCGTGGGGCCCAACGGCTGCGGCAAATCCAATCTGGTCGATGCGCTGCGCTGGGTGATGGGCGAAACGTCGGCGCGCGGCCTGCGCGGCGACGACATGGACGCCGTGATCTTCGCCGGCACAGTCGCCCGGCCGCCATTCGATCTGGCGGAGGTGGAGCTGCACCTGCGCGGTGCGGCGCTGTCCCTGCCCGAGCTGGGCGATGACGACGAGCTGCAACTGTCGCGGCGGATTGGCCGCGGCGCCGGCTCGGTGTTCCGGGTCAACGGCAGGGAAGTGCGCGCGCGCGACGTCCAGATCCTGTTCGCCGATGCCGCCTCGGGCGCGCACAGCGCGGCGATCATCGGCCAGGGGCGAATCGGGGCGATCGTGGACGCCAAGCCGGCGGACCGGCGCCGTTTGCTCGAGGAGGCGGCCGGCATCGGCGGCTTGCAGGCGCGCCGGCATGAGGCCGAGTTGAAGCTGCAGGCGGCCGAGACCAACCTGCTGCGGGTGCAGGATCTCCTCGTCACGCTCGGGGAGCAGCATCGCCAGCTGCGCAAGCAGGCGCGGGAGGCCGGCCGATATCGGGAGCTCAGCGCAGCATACCGCGAGACCGAGGCGGCAGTGCTGGCGTGTCGCTGGCGCCTGGCGGCGCTGGAGCTCGACGCGGCGGAGCGGCTGTTGCGAGACGGTCGCACGGACATCGAGCTGCGCTCGGAACGCCTGCGCGGCGCGCGCGCGGCGCGCGAGCAGGCGGCGGCAGAGCTCGATCGATTGCGCCAGCGCGATGCCGCGCGGGCCGCCGACCTGGCCCGGCTCGGCGAGCGTCAGCGCGCGATCGGCGACGAGGCTGTCCGGCTGGAAGCCGACCGGACCAGGATGCGCGACCTGGACGAGCAGCTCGAGCGCGACCTCGGCGAAGCGCAGGTTGCGCTCGAAGATGCCCGTTCCGTGCTCGCACGACTGGAGGCGGAGCGCGCCGGACTGGCCGAGCAGCAGGCCGAGACGACCAGCCGCGAGCAGGCGGCGATGGCCGAGGCGGCGACGGCGCAGACGCTCCAGGAGGTCGAGGCCGAGCTGCGCGGGGCGCTGGCAGCCCAGGCCGAGCTCCAGGCGGCGGCGCGGCAGCTTCAAGACCGCCTGGTCAGATCGGCCGAAGGGCAACGTGCGCTTGCCGCGGCGGAGCAGGAAACGGAGCGGGAACTCGCCGCGTTGGCCGAAAGTGCGCCGCCTGAGCAGGGCAGCCCGGCGGGCGAGCCGACAGATGTGGCGGTGCGCGCTGCCGAAGCGGCGGTGCACGCTGCCGAAGGGGTATCGGATCGGGCCGCGCGCGAGCGAGAGGCCGCCCGCGACGAGCTCGAAGCGGCGGTCGTGCAGCTCGGGCAGCATCTCGAACGGTTGCGCGCCGCCGAAGAGGCCGAGCGGCAGGCAGGCCAGCGCCGCGATACGCTCCTGGTGCGCAGTGACGACATCGAGCAGCGCCAGGCGCGGCTGAGCGCGCGCCTGACCGAGCTGACTGCCGGGCTCGACGACCGGATGCGCCGTCGCGGCGAGCTGGAGTTGGCTGCGCGCGAGAGCGCCTTGCAAGCCGCGGAGCGCAAGTTGCGCGAAGCGGAAACGATGCTGGAACGGGCGCGCGGCCGGGCGAGTGAGGCCGAGACCGCCTTGGCTGAGGCGCAGCGGATCGAGCAGCTGGCGCGGGGCGCGTTGCAGCGCCTCGAGGCGGAGGCGAGCGCACTTGCGCAGCTCGCCGGACCCGGCTCGGACGCCACCTGCGTGATCGACCTGATCAAAATTGCCGACGGCGCCGCCCAGGCGCTCGCTGCCGCGCTCGGCGACGATCTGCTCGGCAGCCTGGAGACCACGGCCCCGAGCCATTGGCGCGAGGCATCGACCGGCGTTTCGGAGTCTTCTGATCTGCCGCCCGGCTGTCGGCCGCTCGCGGCCCTGGTCGATGCGCCGGCGGCCTTGAGCCGCCGCCTTGCTCAGGTTGGCGTGGTCGAGGCCGCCGATGCGGACCGGCTGCTCGGCCAGCTGCGCCAGGGACAGCGGCTGGTCAGTCCCGACGGCGGCCTGTGGCGCTGGGACGGGTTCGTGCGCCGACCCGACTCCGGGCGCAGCGCCGCGGCCCGGCTGCAGCAGCGCTCCCGACTCGTCGAGGTGCAGCGCGACGCGACGGCGGCGCAGAGCCGGCTGCTCGATGCCGAACGCGACCTCGGCGCGGCGAGCGTTGCGGCCGATGCCGCACGGCAGGCGCAACGCGACGCGGAGGCTGCCTGCGCGGCGATGCGGCGCGGGTTCGAGACCGCCCGCTCGGCCGCCCTCGACACGCGGGCTGATGATGCCGCGCTGTCGAGAGAGTTGGCCACGCTTGCCCAGGAGCGCGCCGCCATCGAGGTAGAGCAGCGCGAGCTCGGGAGCGCAGCCGCGGTCCTGGTGGCGCAGATTGAGGAGATCGCCCAGACCGAACCTGCGGGCGATCTGGCGGGATTGCGCGATGCCGTCCGCGAGGCCGAGAACCGGCGCGAACACTGCGCCGGACGCGAGCGCGAAGCGAAGGAAGCTTATGAGGAGGCGCAGCGCGCGCTGATCGCCGCCCGAGAAGGCTTGGCGCAGGCACGCGCCGAGCTGGAGCGTCGGCGCGAAGCCGAACGTCAGCTGGCCGCCTCGGCGCGCGAACAGGAGCTGCAGCGAGTCCAGCTGGAGGCGCAGCGCGCGCGCCTCGCCGACCAGCGCGCCGAGCTCGATCGCGATGAAGCCATGGCGCAGCGCGCAGCGCAGACGGCCGAGAATGAGCTTGGCGCCGCGCGCGCCCGGCTCGAGGCGGCGGAACGGACGGCTGCAGCCGCCCGGCGGGATAATGCCGCGGCCGCGATGGAGCACTCCCGCGCCCGGGACGCCCTGGCCGCTGCCGCGCTCCGCGCCAGCAGCTTGGCGGCGGAGCTCGAGCTGTGGGCGCAGCGCGCGAGGTCGAGCGAGGCGCGTCTTGCCGAGCTGGCCCGGCGCCGTTCCGAGCTGGCGCGGGATCTGTCCGCCGTGACGAGCGCGCCGGTCGAACTCGAGCGACACCGCGCGGAGCTGGAGACTCAGCTTGCCCAGGTCGAGCGTGAGCGTCGTCAGCTCGGCGCGGAGCTCGCGGTAGCCGAGGCCGCCGTGGCCGAGGCTCAGGCGCAGCTGGACGGCGCCGAGACCGATCGGGTCGAATCCAGGGAGAGCGGGGCGCGCCTGGAAGCGCGCCTGGAGCGTGCCCAGGCCGAGCACGCCCAGGCCGAAGCCGCGGTACGGGCACGTCTCGCGCCCCTCCCGGGCGCGGGCGAGGAAAAGCCGGTGAGCGCGGGCGAGGAAGAGCCGGTGAACCCCGAACGCCTTGCCGAGCTCGAGGCCGAGCTGGCCCGGCTCGGTCTGGCGCGCGAACGGCTCGGCCCGGTCAATCTGCGCGCGATCGACGAGGCCGCCGAGCTGGCGCTCCGGATCCAGGATCTCGAAGCCGAGCAGGCTGAGCTCGCCGGCGCGATCGAGCGCCTGCGGCGGGCCATCGCAACGCTCAATCGGGAAGGACGCGATCGTTTGCGCGCCGCCTTCGCCAAGGTGGAGGAGCATTTTGAAGCGCTGTTCGTCCGGTTGTTCGGCGGCGGTCGCGCCCGGCTGTCCCTGACCGATCTGGAGGATCCGCTCGCCGCCGGTCTCGAGCTCGCCGCCAGCCCGCCAGGCAAGAAACTGCAATCGCTGTCGCTGCTGTCCGGCGGCGAGAAGGCCCTCACCGCGCTCGCTCTGGTCTTTGCCGTGTTCCTCACGCGGCCTTCGCCGCTGTGCGTGCTCGACGAGGTCGATGCCCCGCTGGATGACGCCAACGTCGAGCGGCTGATCGCGCTGCTGGATGAATTGTCCCGCGCGACCGACACCCGTTTCCTCGTCGTCACCCATCACCCGCTGACCATGGCGCGAATGCACCGACTGTATGGGGTGACCATGGCCGAGCGGGGCCTCTCCCAGCTCGTGTCGGTCGATCTCGAGCGTGCCGTGGAGCTTCGTGCTATCGCGTGACGAAGCAGCGCCCCCTCGCGCCCACACTCACCATTCGTTTAGACCCCGCAGCTAGACGGAGGCAGCACGAGCTGATTGCCCGGCTTGGCTGCGCGCCAAAGCTCGGGTGCGGGAAGGAGTGAGCATGCTCGACAGGAGAACTGCCAGATCCGCTGCGGCCAAGCCGAAGGCCGCGGCAGCGGCTGCGCCAAAGGCGAAGGCGGCGGCGACCAAGACTGCCGCCGGAAAGCCGGCGGCGGCCCAACGACGCATCGACGAGATGCACGATTACATCCAGCGCCGGGCCTACCAGCTCTGGGAGAACGAAGGTCGCCCGGCAGGGCGCGATCAGGCGCACTGGCTGCAGGCGGAAAGCGAAATCGCCAGGACGCGCGGTCAGCGCGCCGGGGCGACCCGATAGTCAACCGGTCTATCCAGGCGACCCGGTCGGCCCGGGTCGCCGGCTTTTCAGGCAGCGCGACAATCTCGCCGGCCCGCGCCAAAGACCGGGGCGGGCCGCAGTTACTCCACGTCAAGACCAAAGTCGGGCGGCCGCTGCCCGCCGCGGTCCTGCCGCTCGGGCGCAGCTTGACAGGTGCGGGAAGCGACCTATTGTGACCGCGCCGCGGCGGGCGCGCGTGGGTCGCCGGCCGTGCGGCTGCGAGAGCCCGATGGCGCGCCAGGAGGAATCCCCTAACTTCAAGGACTTCGACGATCGTCTGCGTCGCCTGCGCCAAAGCGCGCAGCCTCAGGTTGACGAGGCGATGGCGGGCCGCAAGGTCTCGGTCGGCGGGGCCGGCGTGCAGGTCGGAGTCGAGCTGGTGGCGGGGGTCATCGGGGGAGCTTTGATCGGCTACTGGCTGGATCGGTGGTTCGAGACTTGGCCAGTCCTGTTCCTGCTCTTCTTCTTTCTGGGGGCGGCGGCAGGAATGTTGAACGCCTACCGGTACATCCGCAGGATCAGCGATGTGCCGGAGGAACCGAAGAACGGGTGATTCCCAGGGCGCCCGCGGCGCGAATGAGCGCTGCCGGCGTCAGGCACGAACAGGTGGGCGAGGGGCGCCTTGGAGCATCATCCGCTCGAGCAGTTCGAGATCCATCGCATCGTGCCAATCTCGATCGGCGGACTTGATATCTCCTTCACCAATTCGGCGCTCTGGATGGCGATTGCCGTGGCGCTGGTGTACGCGCTCGTGATGCTCGGGTCGCGTCACGCCAGCATGGTGCCGGGCCGCCTGCAGTCGCTGGTCGAGCTGAGCTACGAGTTCATCGGCAATATGATCGGCAGCACCGTCGGCAAGGAGGGCCGGCGTTACTTCCCCTTCATTTTCACTCTGTTCATGTTCATTCTGTTCGGCAATCTGCTCGGCATGGTTCCTGGCAGCTTCACCTACACCAGCCATATTGTCGTCACCTTCACCATGGCGATTTTCGTGGTGACCGCGGTCACGATCATTGGCATCGTCCGGCACGGCTGGCATTTCTTCAGCTTCTTCGCGCCCAGCGGCTGCCCGATCTACGTCATGCCGCTCCTCGTGCCGATCGAGGTGCTGTCGTACCTGATTCGGCCGATCAGCCTGTCGGTGCGTCTGTTCGTCAACATGATGGCCGGTCACATCATGCTGAAGACCTTTGCCGGCTTCATCATCGGGCTCAGTGCCTTCTATCTGGTCCCGGCGATCGCGCCGCTCGCCCTCACGGTGGGCTTGAGCGGCCTGGAGCTGGCGATCGCGTTCCTGCAGGCGTACGTGTTCACCGTCCTGACCTGCATCTATCTGCACGATTCCATCCACCTCCACTGAACCGTGCGCAGCACGGCAGCCCCAACCTTGGTTGTGACAAGAGGAGCATCTCAATGGAAATCGAAGCTGCCAAGATGATCGGCGCGGGCCTCGCGGCGATCGGCTTGGCCGGAGTCGGCGTTGGTATCGGCAATGTGTTCGCGACCACGATCGCGACCATCGGGCGCAATCCGTCGATTCAGAACCGGGTCGCAGGTCTGATGTGGATCGGCTTCGCGCTGGTCGAGGCGATCGGCCTGTTCGCGCTGCTGGTCGCGTTCATGGTGCTGTTCGGCTGAGGCGGCCCGGCCGGCGCGCGGATCGGGTTCCGCCGCGCAGCCGGGCGGGGTGAGGAGCGCGAGCCATGCCACAGCTGGACGTGTCGACTTTTTCCAGTCAGATCTTCTGGCTGATCATCTGCTTCACCGTCCTCTATTACCTGCTCAGTCGGCGGGCGCTGCCGCGGATCAGCGAGACCCTGGAAGCCCGTCAGGATCGGATCGCGGCCGATCTCGATCAGGCGCAGCGGCTCCGTCGCGAAGCCGAAACGGCGCTGGCCTCATACGAAGCGGCCATGGCGAAGGCCCAGGACCGGGCGCAAGGAGTGCTTGCCGAGGCCCAGAGCCGGCTGCAGGCTCAGGCGGCCGCGCGTCAAGCCGAGCTCGATCACCAGCTGGCTGGTCAACTGGCGGAAGCCGAAGCGCGGATCGCCGCGGCCCGGGATCGGGCGCTCGCCGAGCTGGAGGATGCGGCGATCGATGTGGCGCGCGCCGCGGCCGCCAGATTGGCGGGCATCGAGGTGTCTGCGGAGGTGGCGCGGCGGGCGCTGCGCACGGTGCGCCAGGAGGCGGCGTAATGCTCGAGCTGTTGCTGCTGGTCGCCCTGCTGATCCTGATCGCGATCGTTTACAAGCCGCTCACCCGGACCGTGTTCGGTGCGCTCGACGGCCACGCCGCCAAGGTCCGGGCCGAACTGGATGCGGCCAAGCGGCTGCGCGAAGAGGCGCAGAGCCTGCTCGCCGAGCACCAGCGCAAGCTGGCCGCGGGCGAGGATCAGGCGCAGAAGATCGTCGCCCAGGCCGAGGCCGAGGCCCAGCGGCAGACCGAACGCCATCGGAGCGAGCTCGAGGCGGCGCTGCAACGCCGGACCGAGCAGGCGATGGAGCGGATCGAGCGCGAGGAAGCGCAGGCGCTCCAGGAGGTGCGGACGCAGGCGGCGACGCTCGCGATCCGGACCACGGAGCGGCTCCTGGCCGATCAGCTCGACGGGCAACGCGCCCGCGCGCTGCTGGATGATGCGATCGCGGAGATCGGCCGCAAGCTGGCCTGACGCACGTCGCCGGAGCGGCGCTGATCAGCTGCAGCAGCCAGGCCGAGCTTTACGCCATGGGTTGCGCCGACCTCGAGGCGATCTCCGTCGCCTTGGCGAGCGATCCTTCTTTTTCGGCGAGCGGCCGATCACGATCCATGCGATCCTCTACGGCTGCCTCGACACCCTGATCAACGTGCCCGTCGAGACCGGGCTGAAACGGAACGCGCAGGGTTTTCCCAATCTTGCCGCCTACTGCGCGCATGACCGCGCACCTGGACGCGATCTGACCAGGGCTTGGTAGGCCCCCGCCGTCCCTTCGCTCGCTCCGATCAGGTCCCGACACGAAACTGGCCGCATTCCGACCGGGCCGGGCAGGCGCCACGCAGCCCGGATACCGCGATGGACGACGGCGCAGCCCCAGCCGGACCTTCACCCGGAAGTCAGCATACCGTCAGAGACTCGCAACTTTACATTTCCGTCCTTTGGCGCGAATATCCGCTCCGCGGGGGTGGAGTTCACCTCGGCTTGACAGGCGTTCGGGCGTTGAAGCGATTTCAGCGTGGTTTGGTGCAACGCCGGGCCGAATGATTTCCCCCGGCTGAACCGGGACTGGATTGTCAGCAGCCGCCCCCGAATTGGCAACAACAGAGCGCCTTCGCGCAGCAATCCGGCTGCACGCCATTTCAAGGAGGCCAAAGAATGATTACCGAACCAACCCGACGCGACTTCCTTCGGACAACCGCAATCGCCACCGGGGCAGCGCTGGCGGCACCCTACGTCAAGACCGCACACTCCGCCGGCCGACTCTCCATGCTGGCATGGGACCACTGGGTGCCCCGCGAGAATGAAGCATTCCGCGAAATCGTCGAGGCCTGGGGCAAGACCAACAATGTCGAGGTGACGATCGACTTTCAGGACGACTACGACCCGACGCTGACCAAGGAGGCGAGCGAGCGCACGGGTCACGACTTCGTCGAAGTGAACTATGCGGCTGAGCGGCCAGGGCTGCTCGAACCTCTCGATGACATCGTCCAGGCCCTTGAAAACCAATACGGCCCGTTCAGCGACAATGCCCGCTACATGGCCCAGCATGAAGGTCTGTGGTTCGCAGTCCCGACCGGCCGGAATTCGCTGAGCCATCCGATGGCGTCGCGATTGGATCTCTGGAAGACGCACGCCGGCGTCGATCTTCAGGCCATGTTCCCCGCTGGCTCTCGCGACGAAGCTCTGGTCCGGGGTTGGACCTATGAAGTCTTCCTCCAGGCCTGCGGTAAGCTCCATGCAACCGGGCATCCGTTCGGCAACGCGATCAGCCCCTGTAACGACAGCCGCACGTCGCTCGCAGCGCTGCTCGCCGCTTTCGGCTCGCGCATGATGGCCGCGGACGGCACGATCACTGTCCGCTCCGACGGGACGCAAGCCGCGCTCGAGTACATGAAAGAACTGGTCGAATTTATGCCGAAAGACGTCCACGAATGGGACAACAGCGGCAACAACAAGTGGCTGATCTCGGGCAACGGTGCGGGCATCTTCAACGCGCCAAGCGCCTGGGCGGTAGCCAAGAAGGACGCCCCTGAGGTGGCCGCACAGGTGTGGCATCACGACGTGCCAAGCGGTCCAGGTGGGCGCTACCGCGGTCTGAATCTCGGCCAGTGGGGCATCTGGACGTTCGCAGACAACAAGCAGGCGGCAAAGGACCTGCTGCTGCACCTCGGGCAGAAAGAGCAGGTCGACAAGCTGCTCTGGGCGTCAAAGGGCTACGACGTGCCGCCACAAGCGTCGTTCTTCGATCACGAAGTTTGGCTTAAGGAAGGGCCGCCGGCCGGCACGATCTACAACTATCCGGTCCGCGGCGACGAGCAGTTGATCGTTACCGGCTATCCGGCGCCGCCGAGCATGGCCGCGAAAATGCGCGACGCCAACCTGATCCCGTCCCTCGTCGCCAAGGTGACCAGGGAGGGCAAGTCGCCCGCTGACGCGATCGCCTGGGCCGAAGGTGAGCTGGAGAAGATTACCAAGGCCTGATGCCGATCCCCAAGACCGGGCTGCGCTGGCTCGCCCCGGCCGCGCCCGCGCCATACCGTGCCTCGCGCAGCAATCCCGCTGCACGACATTTCAAGGAGGCGAACATGACCGGATTACCACCGAATCCCCACCCGCTGCTTGGTATCCTCACGCTTTCGACGCTGCTCGCCGTCGCTTCGCCCGCGCTCGCGGCCGATCTCCGGATCGTCTGGGACGAAGGCTTCTACCCGGAGGAGGACAAGGCGATCGAGGCGATCGTCGCAGCCTACGAGCAGAAGAGCGGCAAGGACGTCGAGCTCACCTTCTACTCTCAGGACGAGGTGACGGACAAAGCGCTCGCCGCGCTCAAGGCCGGCGATCCGCCCGACGTGTTTCTCAGCTTCGGTGCTGCCGCCTTGTTCCCCCAGTGGGCGCGCGACGACGTGCTCGCCGACCTCTCGGACGTGATCGAGCCAATCGAGGGCCAGTTCTATCCCGGCGCGCTGAATAGCGTTCGGCTGCCGAACGAGCGCACCGGCAAGGCGGCGTACTACGCCGTGCCGATCGCGCAGACCGGCCATTACGTCCACGTCTGGAAGAGCCTGCTCGAGCAGGCGGGAATAAAGGTCGAGGACATCCCGCAGAACTGGGATGCGTTCTGGGCGTTCTGGTGCGATCGGGTCCAGCCCGCCGTGCGCAAGGCGACCGGCCGCGACGACTTCTACGGCATCGGTCTGCCGATGTCCGCCGATGCGGGCGACACGGCCACCGGGCTCAGCCAGTTTCGGGACGCGTACGGGGTCGCTTACCTGTCGGCCGACGGCAAGCCGATGCTCGACGATCCTGCGGTGAAGGCGAAGGTGGTCGAGATTCTCACCGACTACACCGCGATCTGGAACAAGGGTTGCACGCCACCCGACTCGGCCAAGTGGGCCAACATCGACAACAACAAGAGCTTCCACGACCAGAAGGTCGCGATGACGATCAACTCAACCCTGTCGATCACGAACGCGCTGCAGGCGAAGCGACCTGACGACTATTACGAGAATACCGTGACGATTGCCTGGCCGAACGCGCCGGACGGCAAGTCCTTCCCGATCGAGACCGACTTTATTCGCGTCGTGGTCTTCAAGGACGCCAAGAACGTGGAGGGCGCCAAGGATTTCCTGCGCTACCTGCTGAGCGAGGGACGGCTCGGGACGTACGTCGAGGCCTCGCTCGGCCGCGGCTTGCCGACCATGCCGGCGCTGCTCGAGACGTCGTTCTGGCAGGACCCCAAGGATCCGCATCGGGCTGCCGCGGTCAGCCAGTTGGGGCAACCGGTCGCGCTACCCTACGCGACCCTCAACCCGAAGTACGGCCAGGTCGACGAGGAGGCGGTGTGGGAGAAGGCGGTGCACCGCATCGTCGCCGATGGCCTCACCCCTCAGCAGGCGGCGGACGAGGCGATCGCGCGGGTCAAGGAGATCCTTGCCGACTAGCGGATTTCGCGGGCGCGCCGCGCCGTGGCGCGCCCCTCATGTGATAGGGTGGCGTGCGGCGTTGGCAGCACGCTATTTCGAGCAACGGAGGACAATCATGATGAAGCATGTTCAGGCCGCCGGACAGTTTGGCAGTGGCCTTCTGGTCGCGGCGCTCATCGCCTTGTCTTCGGGAGCCGCTGCAGCGCAGGATGTCGTCAAGATCGCGCTGATCGACGTGAACGACGATACGGCGGTGCCCTTTCAGTTCGTGATCGATGAGATCAACGCCGCCGGCGGGGTCCTCGGCGGCAAGCACCTCGAGCTCGTCACCTTCAAGCCTGGCTTCGATATGCCGCGGAGCGTCGATGCCTTGCAGCAGGCGATCGCTCAGGGCATCCGCTTCGTCGCCATGGGCTCCGGCTCGCATATCGCCCTTGCGCTGAGCGAGGCCGCCTCTGAGAACAACCGGATGCACCCGGACAGCCGCATCCTCTATTTGAACCAGGGCGCCATCGACCCGGCGTTGACCAACGACAAATGCAGCTTCTGGCACTTCCGCTTCGATGCCGACGTGGATATGAAAATGGCGGGAATCACCACTTACCTCGCCTCACACCAGGATGAGATCAAGAAAGTCTTCCTGATCGACCAGGACTACTCGTTCGGCCACTCGTTCGCCTCGGCGGCAAGGCAGCAGCTGCGCGAGAAGGCACCGAGCATCGAGATCGTCGGCGACGAGTTCCACCCGCTGCAGCAGATCGAGAACTTCGCGCCGTACGTCGACAAGATCAAGGCGGCGGGGACCAATACCGTGATCACCGGCGACTGGGGCAATGACCTTGCTTTACTCACCCGGGCGGGCGCCGAAGGCGGTCTGGATGTGAACTGGTATACCTTCTACGCCGATTCGGGCGAGGTGATACGCGCGCTCGGGCAGAAAGGGGTGGGGCGTGCGGTCAAGGTCTCGGTGTGGCACCAGAACGTACACAACAAGGAATTGCTCGATCGCGCGGCGGCGTTCAAACAGAAATACGGCACCGACTGGAGCGATGCGCAGGTGCGACCGATGATGGAGATGCTCGTCAAGGCTATCGACACCGCCGGCGCGCCCGACCCGCTCAAGGTCGCCCTCGCGTTGGAGGACATGCACTTTCAGACGCCGCTCGGCGAAATCTACATGCGCGCGGACAATCACCAGCTGATCCAGCCGCTGTATCTGTCGGTTCTCGCCGACGATGTGCCTAACCACATCGAGGACACCGGCTTCGGCTTCAAGACGCTCGCGAAGATCCCGGCGGAGGCGACCGTGACCAAGACGACCTGCCAGATGGAGCGCCCGAGCTGAAGGCGGACCGTCCTTGGAAGCAGCGCTGGCGAGGGTCGCATCGGCACCGTGGCTTAAGCTAACGCCGGCGCTGCTCGACCAGCACCTCCGCGCGCGCCAGCGCCTCAATTTCGGCGTCGGTGTAGCCGCTCTCGCGCAGCACCTCGCGGCCGTGGGCGCCAAAGCGCGGCGGGGTCCGCGTGATCGCGCCGGGCGTGCGCGAGAATTTGATCGGCAGGCCCCAGCCCTGATACCCGTCGACCCGCGCGGGCATGGCGCGGTGGCGGGTGTGGCCATCGGCCCAGACCTGGCTGAGATCGCGCACCGGCCCCGCCGGCACGCCGGCCGCGAGCAGGCGCCGGCACAGGCCTTCGCCATCGTGGACGGCGAGCACGGCCGCGAGCCGGGCGGTCAGCTCGGCGTGGTGGCCGAGCCGGTCGCCGTTGGTGCGAAAGCGCGGATCGTCCGCCAGGTCCGGCGCGCCGAGCTCGGCGCACAACCGGCCAAACGCGCGGTCGTTGCCGACCGCAAGGAAAATGTCGACCGTGCGCGTCGGGAACTTGTCGTAGGGGGCGATGTTCGGGTGCGCGTTGCCGGTCAGCCCCGGTATCCGACCCGAGAGCACGTAGTTCGCGACGTGGGGGTGCATCAGCGCGATGCCGGCGTCGTACAGCGTCATGTCGATGAACTGGCCCTCGCCCGAGCGCGCCCGCTCGACCAGCGCCATCAGCAGCGCAATAGCGGCGTAAAGCCCGGTCCCGATGTCCACCAGCGGGATGCCGATCCGGGTCGGCCCGCCGTTGGCCTGCGCATCAGGCGGCATGCCGTTGATCGAGAACATGCCGACCATGGCCTGGATGACCGCATCGTAACCGGGTAGGCCGCCCATTGGCCCGTCGGCGCCAAAACCGCTGATCCGGCAGTGGATCAGGCGCGGTAAGCGTTCCTGGAGGACTGCCTCGTAACCGAGGCCCCACTTCTCCATCGTGCCCGGCTTGTAGTTCTCGATCAGGACGTCGGCGCGCTCGAGCAGCCGCAGCAGTACCTCGCGTCCCTCGGGCTTCGTCAGATCGAGGCCGAGCGATCGCTTGTTGCGGTTGACGCCGAGATAGTAGGAGGCATCGCCGGCCGGGTCGAACGGTGGTCCCCAGTCGCGCACCTCGTCGCCCTGCGGCGGCTCGATCTTGATCACCTCGGCGCCGTAATCGCCCAGGATCTGCGTGCAGTACGGTCCGCCCAGGACCCGCGTCAGGTCGATGACCCGGATGCCGGCAAGCGCGCCGCTGGTCATGATTGCAGAGACGCGATCTGGATTCCGGCCGACCCCGACAGCTCAGAAGATTTCATCCGGCAGATAATCCTCCCTCAGCACATCATCGGGCGCGTAGGGGCAATCCGCGGGGAACCGGGCGGGCGGCAGCCCTGTCTCATCGACCGCGTCCTTGACCACGTCCGGAAACACTTTTCGCACGAGCTCCGGTACCAGCCGCCGCAGGCTGGGGCTCTGATCTAGAAGCATTCTGATCTCGCGTCGCTGGGTGCGCAGCGTTTTGCGCCAGCTTGCACCGCGTAAGCCGGGCTGTGCCTGCCACTTCAAGAGATGAAGCAGGACGATGCAAAGGCGGCTTTCGAGGTTGCGGCGATCACTCCCACCCACCGCTTCGATCTCCTCAGCCAGATTCTCCCAGTCGAGGCTATCGGATTGCCGCATGCGCAGGAACGACGCCTGCTCTTGCGTCCACGCGTACAGGTCGTCCTCGTAGCGCACGCGCCTGGTCTCAATAACGCTTGCCTTCGCCATGGCCCCTCCCGCGCGAGCCCTGCTCCCGTCTTAGCACGGCTCGCGGTCGCCTTTGCATCAAAACGCCCGATAGGTGGCGCGAGCGAGGTCGATCAGGTCGAAGATCCGGGCCACATAGTGATCGCGGGCATGGAATGCGGCATCACTGTCGCCCTTCAGTTGGCGACCGAGCGCGTCGATCAGGCGATGCAGCCGGCGCTGGTGCAGGCCGAGCGCGCGCTGCAGCGGATCGCTGATCACGCCGGCAAACGCGGCGGTGGTCGCCGTGAGCAGGACGAGACCTCCCGTCGCGCCGGCGACCAGGGTGGCTGACGGCGTCGCCGGGAACAGACCGTACCAGATGCTGCCCAGGCTCGCGCCGAGCGGAAAGCTCGCGATCGCGGCCTGCTGCGCGAGCGCCGCCGCGATCACGGGGGCGAGCGTCAGCGTGCCCGGTGTTAGCTTCTCAAACGCCGCCATCCCCGCGCTCGCCAGCAGGACGTTGTTGACCAGATCGGCGGCGGCCGCGCGCGTGCTGGCATAACCCTCGAGAAGATGGCGCAGCCTCGGCTGCCGGTCTGGATCATGGGCGTGGCGCTTCGCGACCACCGCGAGGCGGTCGACCGCGGCGGCAACGCGCGCATCGGCCATGATCGCGACCGCCAGCGCATCCTTGTCCGAACGGCGCTGGCCGTCGTCGTAGGGCAGCTCCAGGAGCTCGCTGTACAGGCGCCAGGTCAGCTCGCGGGCGACATCGGTCTCGAGGAAAGGCGTGCGGCTGCTCAGCCTTCGCGCCGCCCGTCCCGCGCCGACCCGGCGCAGCGCCGCACCGCCGAGCTGCATGCCCAGGTAGGGTACGACCAGAAGGACATTGGCCGGCGCGCGCAAGACGTCGAGGCCCAGGGCGTGGCGGTGCAGGCGCACGGCGCCGATCAGGCTGAAATGGCGATCGACGAACCCCGGGACGCGCTCGTGCCGGGCCGCGATGTAGCGCTCGATCGCGTGCGCGAGGATCGCCCGCGCCTCGCCATCCGCAACGGGCTCGATCTCAAGCGTGACCTCGGTTGCCGGCGCGGCCCTCATGGCTGCGTCACGATGCGGCGGCTTGAGCTCGACCGCTCGTTCCGATCGCGAGCACCTCGGCGGCAAAACGCGGGTACGTCTCCCCGATCCCGGCGCCGACCGGGCCGCGGATCAGCGCGAGCGTGTGCGCCGACGGGGCGGGCGTCTCGGGCACCGCCTCGGGCACATCGAAGTCAAACCCGGTATGGCGCAGGACTTCGACGACCGTATGTCCCGGATGGACGCTCTCCAGCCGGAAGCCGCCGCGCGCCCGTTCGAACCGGAACACGCAGCGACCCGTCACCAGGGCGTGCGGGCCGCCCGGGCGGTAAACGTTCGCGGCGCTGAGGCCGGGCGCGCTCACGAACTCCACCTTGGGCACCAGCACCCGGCGCGTGTGCTCCTCGCGAAAAAGGATCACCCGCGGCACCATGAAGTAGATGAAGGCGGAGCCGAACGAGCCTGGCCAGCGCACCCGGCTGTCGGGGTAGCCGCCGACGCCGATGAGGTTGATGTTGGCCTGGCCGTCGATCTCTCCGCCGCCCAGAAAGAACGCGTCGATTCGCCCTTGCGCGGCGCAATCGAACAGCTCCACGCCGCCGTCCGTGAACGGGTTGTGCCGTTCGCTGCCCAGGACCGAGATGCGCAGGCGCCCGCCCGAGCGCTCACGCGCCAGAAGCGCCGCGGCGCCGGGAATCGGGGAAGCGGCGCCGATTGCGACGTGCGCGAGGCCATCGAGCATTCCTGCGAGAACGTCGATCAGCAGCTCCTCGGGTCGGTGGTCGATCATTCCGCGGCGAGCCGCTCGAGCACGAATTCATCGAGATAACGGGCAAAGCCCGCCTCGTCCCGGGCCAGCTCCGCGTAGCGGCGGAGGTGGTCGAGATCCGCGGGATAGCGTCCGTGCAGGCCGATTGGCCAGGCGCCGCGTCTCGCCTCCGCGATCGCGGAGACGTAGAGCGCCGGGATCGTGCCCGCGGCCATCCGGTCCTCGGCCAACAGGTCGCCGTCTGCGATCTCTTCGACGGTCACGAGCGTGGCCGCCGCGGCATGCGCCATACGCATCAGCTCGCGCCGCACGCCGATCCAGACGTTACCGGCACGATCGGCCAGCGCGGCGTGGAAGAGCGCCACGTCGGGCCGAATCGCCGGCACCACCAGGATCGGATCATCCTGGCCGAAGGGATTGTCGATCACCCGCCAGTCCGGCCGGTGGCGCACCAGGTCCGAGCCGAGCACGCCGCGCAACGGCAGGAACGGCACGCCCTTTTCGGCCGCCTGCAACCCGGCATGGATCGCCGGGCACGTCGAGTCGCGGATTGTGATCGCGCCCGCCTGAACCGCCGCCACGAACCGCGGCGCCGCACCCTGCTCGCCGAGCGTCACGGCGGCCGCTTCGACGCTGCGGACACAACCGGCGCCGATCAGCAGGTCAGCCTGGAGGCCGAGCTGCGGCACACCGATCAGATGCAGCTCCCTGGCGCCGCGCCGGATCAGCCCCCGCACCGCCGCGAGCGCGCAGCCCGAGTAATCGGGCGCCAACGCCACGCTCGCGCCGTCAGGCACGCGCGCCGCCAGCTCTTCGACCGTCAGCATCCCAGCCATGTCGGGAATCTATCCCGGTACTCACCGGACTGCCACACTCGACCTCAATTCGACCGGCGGCCGGCCTCGACCTCAGCATCTCGCCTTGTCGGGTCCGGCCGATCCAAGTAGGAGCCGCCCATGCCTTGTGAGCCGATGCCGATTGCGTCGTCGCTCAGCCCGTCGCTGCGCCCTCTGGTGCGAGCAGCGGAGTCTGGGCGGACGTACCTGCGTGACCCCTCCGAAAAGGGCCTTGACCCCACCAGATGCCGGCGCTTCGGGGGTGATCAGTGCAAAGCCTGATACGCGAATCGGCCAACGGCGGTTGGTGCGGGACCAGGTCGCGCAGCTGGCGCATTGACCGGTCCGCATGGGCGCGAGTTGTGCCCGCGGCCACGTTGCGCTAAGTGATCGCCGTCTCGCGGTAATGATGAGCGGAACGCCTCAGGAAGACATGCCTGGACTGGAAGAGGGGGCGGTAGCCTGGCGGCCTGCCGAGATAGCTCGCGACTACACTCCGTTCAAGCTCGGCGAGCCAGGCATCGCGGCCGTCGTCGCCCAAGCCGGCGCCGCCCTCGAGGCGCTGCAGCAGGCTGATGGCCACTGGGTGTTCGAGCTCGAAGCCGACGCGACGATCCCGGCCGATTACGTTCTGCTCGAACACTTCCTCGACGAGATCGACCAGGCGCTCGAGGACAAGATTGCCGTCTACCTGCGCGCCGGGCAGGCGGATCATGGCGGCTGGCCGCTGTATGTCGGCGGCGACTTCGACATGAGCCCGACGGTCAAAGCCTACTTTGCCCTCAAGCTGATCGGCGACGATCCGGACGCGCCGCACATGGCGCGGGCTCGTCAGGCGATCCTCGCCCGAGGCGGGGCGGCCCGCTGCAATGTGTTCACGCGGATCAGCCTTGCCCTGTTCGGTCAGGTGCCCTGGCGCGCGGTGCCGGCGATGCCGGTCGAGCTCATGCTGCTGCCGCGCTGGTTCCCATTTCACCTGGACAAGGTGTCGTACTGGTCGCGCACCTCGATCGTCCCGCTCTCGGTACTGATGGCGCACAAGCCCCGCGCGCGCAATCCGCGCGGCATTGGGATCGCGGAGTTGTTCGCCATGCCCCCGGAAGAGGAGCGCCGCTACATCGCCAATCCGACCGGCTCGACCTGGGGACGCTTTTTCCTGGCGATCGACCGTGCTCTGCGCGTGGCCGAGCCGCTCTTTCCCACGCGCATGCGCCGGCGCGCGATCCGCCGCGGGGTCGCGTTCATCACCGAACGCCTGAATGGCGAGGATGGCCTCGGCGCCATCTTTCCGCCCATGGCTGCTACCGTGATGGTGTTCGATACTCTCGGCTATCCCCGGGATCACCGGGACCTGGTGATTGCCAAATGCTCAGTCCGGAAGCTGCTCGTTGAGCATGGCGAGTCCGCCTACTGCCAACCCTGCCTGTCGCCGGTGTGGGATACCGTGCTGGCCTGCCATGCCTTAATGGAGGCGGGCGCCACGGGGGCGACGCCGAGCGTCCGGCGCGGGCTCGACTGGCTTGCCGAGCGTCAGGTCCGGGATGTGGTCGGTGACTGGGCCAGCGCGCGGCCCGGCCTGAGGCCCGGCGGTTGGGCGTTCGAGTATCGGAATGACCACTATCCCGATGTTGACGACACCGCGGCGATTCTGTGCGCGCTGCACCGCGCCGATCCAAAGCGCTATCGACTTGCGATCGAGCGAGGCGTCGAATGGGTGCTCGGGATGCAATGCGGCAACGGCGGCTGGGGAGCGTTCGATGCCGACAACACCCATTACTATCTGAACAACATCCCCTTCGCCGATCATGGCGCTCTGCTCGACCCGCCGACCGCCGACGTGACCGCGCGCTGCGTCAGCGCCCTTGCCCAGATCGGCTACGGCCGCGAACATCCGGCGGTGGTGCGCGCGCTCGAATATCTCCGACGCGAGCAGGAGGTGGATGCCTCGTGGTTCGGCCGCTGGGGCAGCAACTACGTCTACGGCACCTGGTCGGTGCTGTGTGCCCTGAATGCCGCCGACGAGGACATGACACAGCCATACGTGCAGAGGGCGGTCGCTTGGCTGAGATCGCGCCAGCAGGCGGATGGCGGCTGGGGCGAGAGCTGCGCCAGTTATTGGGCGGACCGTAAGGACGAGCGGGTCGAGAGCACGCCGTCGCACACGGCATGGGCGCTGCTGGCGTTGATGGCCGCCGGCGAGGTCGCGAGCGATGCGGTCGCACGCGGCATCCAATACCTCAAGCGAGCGCCGCGCCACGGCGGCAAATGGGACGAGCAGCTGTACAACGCCGTCGGATTCCCGCGCGTGTTCTATCTGCGTTACCACGGCTACAGCGCATATTTCCCGCTGTGGGCGCTCGCCCGCTACCAGAGCCTGATCGCCAGTAACGAGCGCCGCGTCGCCTGGGGGTTGTGAGCACCGCCGGCCGGAGCGCCACCGTCGGGGCTATCACCGGCTCTTCGGTCGAGGCCCGCTGCCTGCGCGGGCTGCACGTGCATCTCGCCTGCAGCGGCGGCAGCGCCGAGCGCGCCCGGGCGGAGGCGACACGTCTCGTCGGCGAGGGTGCCGCAGCGCTGGTCAGCTTCGGTCTCGCCGGCGGTCTCGCGTCGGAGCTCCGCCCGGGCGATCTGCTCCTGCCAGAGACCGTGGGCACCGCCGGAGCTGCGGTCTGGTCAGTCGACCCGATCTGGCGCGAGCGGGTGCATGCCCGTCTCGTCGCGGGCGGCCTCAAGCCTCGAGCGGGCCCCATCGCGGGCAGCGAGCGCATCCTGGCGACGGCCGCCGACAAGCGAGCGCTGTTCGCGGCGACCGGCGCGCAGGCGGTCGACATGGAAAGCCATGAGGTCGCGGGGGTGGCGGCCGCCGCGGGGCTACCGTTCCTCGTGCTGCGCGCGGTCGCCGACCCGTCCGATCAGGTCATCCCGCAGGTCGCGCGCGAGGCGCTAAGGCCGGACGGTCGCGTGCGCCTCCAGGGGATGCTCGGCGGCCTGTTCCGGGAGCGCGGGGGGGCGATGGCGCTGCTTCGTCTTGCACGGCAGAGTGGTCGTGGATTGCTGTGTCTGCGCCGCGCCGCAACGCTCGCTGGACCCGACTTCGGCTTTCGCTCGCCTCGGGAGGCCTGAAAAGATCGGTGCGGCTAAGCCCGGAGCGCGCGCGCTACGCCGCGTGGCTGTGCTCGCTGCGCGGCTTCTCCCGCTCGGGCATGCGCGCAATCGCCGTGTTGACCAGCTGGTCGTGGATGAAGGTCGCCGGGCGCTGGCGGTCGAGCGGGATCTCCGGCGCCATCGGTCCTTCGGTTCGGATCCGGCCGACTGCTGACCGTAGCGCTTTCAACGGATGCACGATCGCATCCGACACCGCGGTCGCCTCGTAGCCGCAATGGGCCATGCAGTTGGCGCACTTCTCGTAGTTGCCCGTCCCGTAGCTTTCCCAGTCGGTCTCGTCCATCAGCTCTCGGAACGAGGCCGCATAACCTTCGCCGAGCAGATAGCAGGGCCGCTGCCAGCCGAAGACGTTCCGGGTCGGATTGCCCCAGGGCGTGCATCGATACGGCTGATTGCCGGCGAGGAAATCGAGATAAAGCGAGGAATGGCTCAACTGCCAGGCGCGCTTGCGTTCCTGGCCCCGGCGGAAGATCGCGCGGAACAGCTCCTTGGTCTTGCGCCGATTGAGAAAGTGCTCCTGATCGGGCGCGCGCTCGTAGGCGTAGCCGGGCGACACCGTGATGCCTTCCACGCCGAGTTCGTCGGTCACGTAGTCGAAGAAGTCAGCGACGTCGTCCGGAGCCACGCCGTCGAACAACGTGGCGTTGACGTTGACCCGGAAGCCGCGCCCGCGCAGCAGCCGGATCGCGCCCACGGCGCGGTCGAACACGCCGTCCTGGCAGACCAAGTGGTCGTGATGAGCGCGCAGCCCATCGAGATGGATCGAGAACGTGAGATACGGAGTGGGCTCGAACAGATCGATCTTCTTTTCGACCAGCAGCGCGTTGGTGCACAGATAGACGAACTTCCGGCGCGCAATCAGACTTTTGACGATCTCGGCGATGTCCTTGTGGATCAAAGGCTCGCCGCCCGGAATCGACACGACCGGCGCGCCGCACTCATCCGCTGCGTCAAGGCACTCCTGGACGCTCAGACGTCGATTCAGGATCGGCGTCGGGTAATCGATCTTGCCACACCCGGCGCAGGCTAGATTGCAGCGGAACAGCGGCTCCAGCATCAGCACGAGGGGGTATCTGTCGCGCCCGAGAAGCCGCTGCTTGAGCACGTAGGCGCCGACACGGAGCTGCTGACGCAGCGGAATGCCCATGATGCCTCGCGCGGATGACTACACGCTTCGCCGATCGCCCGCCGATCGCCCTGCCTGATCGGCGAGCTCGGGCGGCAGGCGGAAGTGCACGTTCTCTTCGATGCCGGCGAGGGTCTCCACCTTCACGGCGAAATGTTCCCCGAGCTTGCGGATCAGATCCTGGACCAACAGCTCTGGCGCCGATGCGCCCGCGGTGATCCCGAGCGTGCGAATGCCGGCGAGCCAGCGAAGATCGAGCGCCTCGGCGCTCTCGATCAGGTAGCTCGGGGTCCCGGCGGCTTCGCCGATCTCGCGCAGGCGGTTGGAATTCGAGCTGTTCTGCGCGCCCACCACCAGAATCAGGTCGACCTCTCGAGTGAGCGCGCGCACCGCGGTCTGTCGGTTCTGCGTCGCATAGCAGATATCCCGGGTGTCGGGTCCCACGATGGCCGGGAAGCGCGCCTTCAGCGCCGCGATGATCTCCCGGGTGTCGTCGACGCTGAGCGTGGTCTGTGTGACGAAGGCCAGCCGCTCGGGGTCGCTCGGCTCGATGCCGGCGACATCCTCGACCGTACTGATCAGGTGGACCCGACCCTTGATCCGCCCCATCGTGCCCTCGACCTCGGGATGGCCGGCGTGGCCGATCAGCACGACATCGAAGCCGTTCGTGGCGTATCTATGGCCCTCTTTGTGGACCTTGGTGACCAGTGGGCACGCCGCGTCGATCACGCGCAGTCCGCGCTGATGCGCGGCCCGTTCCACGCTCTCCGCGACACCGTGCGCGCTGAATACCGTGATCGCGCCCTCGGGGATCTCGTGGACCTCGTCGACGAACCTGGCGCCCTTGCGCTGCAAGGCCTGGACCACGTGCTTGTTGTGAACGATCTCGTGGCGGACGTAGACCGGCGGGCCGAACCGCTCCAGCGCGCGCTCGACGATCTCGATCGCCCGCTCTACGCCCGCGCAGAAACCCCGGGGTTGGGCCAGCACGACGCGCAGCGCAGACTTGGCCATGACTCGTTTCCCCACCACAGTCGCGCCCATCCGCCAGTTGCCGCAGCTCCAAGTTGCGCTACCTCGGCGGAGTGAAGGGGGGATTACCATTTCGCCGCAGTGGATGCACCCCGTTATTGCGCGAGCGCGACAAACGATTTCATCGGCGCCGAGCATGCCGTCAGGATCATGGATGGCCGTCGAGCTGCCGCACGCCGGTGCGCTCCCACGCCGCGCCCCCAGCGCGGCGATCAAAACCGCCACTCGGACTGGTCCGTGCCCGCCCGCTCCCCGTGCACGCGTCAGGGACTTCCGTGTATCTGTCTCGCAGCACGCCTGGATCACGGCAAAGGGCTGGACAACGGGAGAACCGATAATGCGGCTGCATCTCAGACTCCGCCGCTCGGTGTTGCTCGCGGCCGTGTGGAGCGCCCTGGCCGCGCTCGCGGCGGCTGCCGAGGACGACCGCTACGCCGAAGACCGGCTGCGGATGATCCGAACGATCGAGGCGCACGCGCAGAGCGCAACCGATGCGCTCGGCCGCGATCACATCGATCCGCGGGTGCTCGCGATCATGAACGAGGTGCCCCGCCACGAGTTCGTGTCCGGTTGGTACGAGGGGCAGGCCTACGATGATCGGCCGCTGCCGATCGGGCATGGCCAGACCATCTCGCAGCCGTTCATCGTCGCGCTGATGACCGACCTGCTCGGCGTCGGTCCGGACGACGTCGTGCTCGAGGTGGGCACCGGCTCCGGCTATCAGGCTGCGGTGCTCGCCCGTCTGGTCCAGGACGTGCATACGATCGAGATCATACCGGAGCTGGCCGAAAGCGCCGGCGAGCGGCTGAAGCGTCTGGGATACACCAACGTCCGCACCTATACCGGCGACGGCTACTACGGCGTGCCCGGGCCGGCGCCGTACGACGCCATCGTGGTGACCGCCGCCGCGCATCAGGTGCCCCCGCCGTTGATCCAGCAGCTCAAGCCCGGCGCTCGCATGGTGATCCCGGTGGGCAGCGGTTTCGCCCTGCAGCATCTCATGCTGGTCGAGAAGGACGCCGACGGCCGGGTGCGCACCCGCCAGACCCTGCCGGTCCAGTTCGTGCCGCTGACCCGAGGCGCGTAGCCATGCCTTTCGCGGTGACGTGCCTGCGCCTCTGTCCTGCGCGCGTTCCACCCGCAAGCCGGGCCCGCGGGGCTGCGGGCCGGAACGCGGCGCCGGCCGCCGGTCGTCTGCTCGGGTGACCCGTGCGCCTGTTCGCCGTCGGCCTGGTCTCGGCCGGGGTGCTGGCCTACGAGGTGCTGCTCGCGCGCCTGTTCTCGATCGTCCAATGGTATCACTTCGCCTACATGGTGATCAGCATCGCGCTGCTCGGGTACGGCGCGAGCGGCACGTTCCTCGCGCTGGTGCGCGATCGTCTGGCGGTGCGCGCATCTCTGGTGTTCGCGCTCTCGGCCGCCCTGTTCGGCACCACCGCCGTTGCCTGTTTCGCGGTGGCGCAGCGACTGCCGTTCAACGCGCTGGAGTTGATCTGGGACCCTGGCCAGCTGCTCTATCTGGGCGCGCTCTATGCGATCCTGTTCGTGCCGTTCTTCTGCGGCGCGATGTGCGTCGGCCTGGCGCTCGCCTGCTTCGCCGAGCCGGTCGGGCGCATCTACCGTGCCGATCTGCTCGGGGCGGGCGGCGGTGCGCTCTGCATTTTGGGACTTCTGTTTCTGGTCGTGCCGAGCCGGGCGCTCGAGCTGATCGGTGCTATCGGCCTGCTCGCGGCCGCGCTGGCCAGCGTTGCCGAGACTGGCCGACGGGCGCGCCTGCGCGCGCTCGGCTACGCCGCCGGCGCCATCGCCATGGCGTTCGCGCTGCCGCCCGCGTGGACCGCCCTGCAGCTCTCGCCCTACAAGGGCCTGAGCCAGGCGCTGCGCGTGCCCGGCGCCGAGGTCGAGGTCGAACGCTCGAGTCCGCTCGGTCTGCTCAGCGCGGTGCGCAGTCCGGAGATCCCGTTCCGCCACGCGCCGGGGCTGAGCCTGAACAATCTGATCGAGCCGGCCGCGCAGATCGGCGTGTTCACCGACGGCGAGGCGCTGAGCCCGATCACCGCGTTCGATGGCGACCTCCGGCGGGTCGCGTATCTGGATTTCACCACCGCTGCGTTGCCGTACCACCTGCTCGACCGGCCGCGGGTCTTGGTGCTCGGCGTGGGCGGCGGCGCGGACGTGCTGCTCGCGCTGTACCACAGCGCCCGCTCCATCGACGCAGTCGAGCTCAACCCGCAGCTGGTCGATCTGGTCCACGGCCGCTACGCGGAGTTCGCCGGCCACCTGTACGAGCGGCAGGGCGTGCGGGTGCATCTCGGCGAGGCGCGCGGCTTCGTTGCCGCGAGCGCGGACCGCTACGATCTGATCCAGATCCCGCTGCTCGACGCGTTTGCCGCCGCGGCCGCCGGGACGCTCAGCCTGAGCGAGAGCTTCGTCTACACGGTCGAGGCGTTCGGGACTTATCTCGATCATCTTGCGCCCGGCGGCTATCTCGCGATCACCCGCTGGCTGAAGCTGCCGCCGCGCGACAGCGCCAAGCTGTTTCTGACGGCGCTCCGGGCCCTGGAGCGCCGGGGCGTCGCCGAGCCCGCCCGCCAGCTCGTCCTGATCCGCAGCTGGGAGACCACGACGCTCCTGGTCAAGAACGGCCCGCTCACGCCCGAGGACATCGCGCGGCTCCGCGCGTTCGCCGATGAACGTTCGTTCGATCTCGCCTTCTATCCGGGCATGCGCGCCGACGAAGCCAATCGCTACAATCTGCTGGAAGAGCGCTATTTCTTCGAGGCGGCTCAGGGCCTGATCGAGGACCCGACCGGATTTCTCGCGCGCTACAAGTTCGATCTGCGGCCCGCGACCGACGACCGGCCGTATTTTTTCGATTTCTTCAAATGGGCGGCGCTGCCGGAGCTGTGGACCACCTCGGCGCAGTCGGGCGGCGCGCTGCTCGACTGGGGTTATCTGATCCTCTGCGCGACGCTCGCGCAGGCGGCGCTCCTCAGCCTCGCCCTCGTGCTGCTGCCGCTCTGGCTCGGCGCGGGAGGTGGACGCGGCGCGGGCCACTGGCGCATCGTGGTGTATTTCGGCGCGATCGGTCTCGCCTTCCTGTTCATCGAGATCGCCTCGATCCAGCGGTTCACGCTGTTTCTCGCCCACCCGCTCTACGCGATCGGCGTGGTGCTTGCGGGCTTCTTGGTGTTCGCCGGGCTCGGCAGTGGTATGGCGCCGCGCCTGGAGCGGCGTCTCGCCGACCGCCGCCTCGGCGCGCTCGGGGTGGCGATCGCCGCGATCGTACTGCTCGCGATTCTCTATATCCTGGCGCTGCCGCCCCTGTTCACGGCGCTGATCGCCCTGCCGGATCTCGCCCGGATCGCGCTCTCGCTCGCCCTGATCGCGCCGCTCGCCCTGTTCATGGGCATGCCGTTTCCGCTCGCGCTCGCGCGCCTCAGGACGGACGCGCCGCAGCTGGTGCCGTGGGCCTGGGGCATCAACGGCTGCGCCTCGGTGCTCTCGGCGATCCTCGCGACCCTGCTCGCGATGACTTTCGGCACGCGCGTGGTCGTGCTCACCGCCGCGGCGCTCTACCTGCTCGCCGGCGTCGCGTTTGCCCGCACCTCACGCGCACCAAAGTTCTGACCCCACGGACGCCAACCCCATTCATCGCTGGTGTTGTGACCCCGAAAGCAAGAAAGGTTCCTGATCTTCTTCTCGCTGATCTCGCCGACGACGTTCTTCCTGACCACCTTCTTCGAGACCTTCGCGATCATCCACGGGGTGGCCTCGGGCGGCCCCGCGCGCGCCACCGAGGTACCTGGTCTACAGGTGTTTGGCGACGGCGAAGGCCTCGGCCTCGGCGGCTCCTGCGCCCAGGTCGGTGATCCTGATGCTGATGGTGATCGCCCCTCACCGTCCTCCAGTTCCGCTACGTCGAACGGTGGGGCAGTATCAGACGCCAGAGCCGCGTCCGAACCGATCCTCAAGAAGAGCCTGTTCGCCAGCGCCGCTCGAGCACCGGCGTCAAGTCGTATGCGTCCGCCACGATCCTTGCCCTTCACCGGTGGTCGTAGTATGTATTTGCCGTGATCCAGTCATGGCGCAATGTCGCGACACGCAAGGTATGGGAAGGAGAACGGCCGAACCGGTTCCGCGGGCTGGATTGCGAGACTGCCGTCGATCTGCTGCTCGCGCTCAACATCGCCAAGAGACTCTCGGATCTCAGCCCGCTCAAGAGCGTGGGGCTGCACAAGCTCAAGGGCGAGCGCAGGGACGAATGGGCGATGACCGTGAACGGGCCGTGGCGGATCTGCTTCGAGTTCCGCAAGGGCGACGCGCACGAGGTCGAGATCGTGGACTATCACAAGGGCTAGGAACATGTCGCCGATCGCACATCCGGGACGCCTGTTGAAGCGCGAGCTGAAAGCCCGGGGCCTGAGCGCCAACCGGTTGGCCCTCGACCTCGGCGTGCCCTCGGGCCGGATCACGGACATTCTGAACGGCCGGCGCGGCATCACGGCCGACACGGCGGTGCGCCTTGGCCGCTACTTCGGCAACCGGGCGCAGTTCTGGCTCGATCTGCAAGGCCAGTACGACATCGCGCTGGTCGAGCGCGAGCGCGGCGCGGAGATCGCGCGCCGGGTCCACCCGGCCGACGCAGCTTGACGACTCTTGGATTTGGAGCGTGACCAGCGGCGGTTCAGTCGCGCGACGCCTGACGGCGGCGCTTCTGGGCGTCGACGTAAGCGCGCAGGACGGCTTGCATGCGGGTGATGTGACCCTTGCCGCCGTCCTTGAAGAAATCGACCACCTCGGGCTCGAGCCGCAGATGGACCGACTGCCGAGGCCGGGGCATGACCAGTTCCGCCCGCGTCCAGTCGGGCTCGAGGTCGCGTTCGTCCTCGTCCTCGGCGATCGCCCGCTCCAGGTCCGCCTC
>JBKPNX010000024.1:0-4699 GCA_046732855.1 Pseudomonadota bacterium | reverse complement strand
CCGCGCGCAAACGCGGATCCAAGCCGGCGCGCTCTCGCGGGCGCAAGCCCAAGGCAGCATAAGGCCTGCCAATGGCATGCGACGCGCCGGAAAGCTTCTCGCTACGCCGACGAAGCGGCAGTCTACGAGGCGCTAGGCCTGCCATTTCTTGGCCCGGCGCCTCGTAATAGTCCGCGCGAAGCCAGAGTAGGGTCAATGAGAACGAAAAAATCGGCTTCGGGCCACACCTTGCCGTCCCACGCACTCCCGGCGGTGGTCTGCTATCCAGGTTGAGGCGGAAGAAGTAAAATCAAGAGCCGACACTTGGCTCAGGTCGGCTTGCTCCAGGAAAGCGGCCGTCCTCCCTGGCAGCCTCGAACGGCCGGGTGTAGCGGAGGCTGTTGAAGAACTCGGTTGAAAGGATGGCGGTGGCGTGATTCCTTGACCTGAGGTCATCAGGTCGGGAAATAGCCATGATGGTGGACGGCGAGCACGCGCCGACCAATCCCGAGCGTAAGCCCAAAGCGCTGTCGCCTGCGGACCCGGCGGCGGCCTGGACCACGCGCGGGCGGCACAAGGTAATGTTCGGCTATAGCCTCAACTATCTCATCGACTTGGCCAACGCGATCATCGTCGATGTCGAGGCAACCCCGACCCGCATCTCCAAAGAGGTCGATGCCACCGCGACGATGCTCGAGCGGACCGTTGCTCGGTTCGCCCTTGCGCCCGACTATCTCGCCGCCGACGTCGCATATGGTACCGGCGCGATGCTCGGCTGGCTGGTCGGGCGCTGCATCGATCCGCACATCCCGGTCTGGGATCAGAGCGAAGTGTCGGCGAACGGCAAGTTCTCCCGCGCCGAGTTCGCGTACGACCAGATCCGTGACCTCTATACCTGTCCCGCCGGCAAAGAGCTGAGGACCTCCGGCACCGTCCATGACGGCACCACGATCAAGTACCTCGCCAAGCGCAGCGACTGCGCCGCCTGTCCGCTCAAGCCGCTATGCACGACCGGCGTGGAGCGCCGGCTCGCGCGCGACGTCCACCAGGATGCCCGCGACTATGCCCAAGCGCTGATGCAGACCGAGGCGTATCGGGTCTCACGCGTCGCAAGGAAAAGGATCGAAACCCTGTTTGGTGAGGCCAAGCAGACCCTCTCGCTGGTGCGCCTCAGACTGCGCGGCCTCAGCGGCGCCCGGGACGAGTTCTTGCTCACCGCCACTGTCCAGAATCTCAAACGCCTGGCAGCGCACGCCACGACGCCGCTGCCACAGCCCATGACAGCCTGACCAATGCCAACAAACCAAACACCACTCCCTCCATAGATAAGCAACCGCTTCAGCCGATCGGCTCAGGCGGCAGACACCGTTCGACCCATCCAGAGCCTGGCCCAGATCTCACGCCCGACCGGACTTCCTCAACAGCCTCAGCCACGAGCTGACCTGGACTCTGCCAATCTCAACGCGCAGCTGTGGTTTAGCTATTCGCTCAAGATCTGCGTGATCCGGGTGATCGCGACCTCGTGCGCCGCGAGATAGTCGAGCACGCCGAGATGCTGTTCCGGCTCTACGACGGCTGGGCTCGCGCCACCGATGGTGCGCACCTGCCACATTGGCGAGTTCGTGGACGCCCTGAGCGCGGCGGCGTCAGGGGAGGTGGCCGGCCGGAGCGCGCACTTTCCACGGCGCCGCCCGCGGGCCACAAGGCTCCGGTGTGTAAGGTCCGAGAAGCAGTCCGACATCGCGCGAACTTGGATGATGCTGCGATCGTGGTCTGATTCCCAATAGCTACGCCACTGCCGGAACATCAGGATGTTCCACAGCAATTGCCAATAGTCGCTAGCGACAGCGAGGTGCTGGTTCCAGTACTCGCGCACGTCGGTGGGTTCGAAGAGGCCTTCCTCTTTCAGCTGCCGTTCATTGAGCAATTCCTCCGCCCATTCCCGCAACGGGCCGCGCAGCCAGACCGGCAGCGGGCTCGAAAAGCCCTTCTTCGGACGATCGACCAGCTCGGGAGGCACGTGGCGGTATAGGAGGCGGCGCAACAGATGCTTGCTGCCGGCGCGGTTGCAGTATTTGAGCGCTGGGGGCAGGCGCCAGGCGTATTCGACGACGCGGTGATCCAGAAAAGGCACGCGCACTTCCAGGCTGTGCGCCATGCTCGCTCGGTCCAGCTTGGCGAGCGTCCCGTCCACCAGGGGCCCCAGAAGAGCGAAGTAGCCCATCCGATCGATGGGGTCGGTGACGACATCCCGGTGTCGAGGTGCCTGCCAGCGCATCGGGTGCTCATCCGTAGCGCCGATGAGCGGGAGCGGCCCCGCCGTGGTGCTGTAGAGCTGAGCGTAGAGTTCGCTAATCCCGCCGCCGCCACGCACGACGGAAGTGACCTGCTTTATGCGATTGGCCCACAGTTCCGGCCGGCGTGTGGCCGGAATGATCCGGTGCAGCGCCGTTACGCCGCCCACCAGGCCATCCACAGTAGCCGCCACCACCCGGCGCGACATCGGCGACAACCCGGCGGTCGCCTGATGCACCGCGCGCACGATGTAGTAGCCAGGGTAACCACCGAACAACTCATCGCCGCCGTCGCCCGACAGCGCCACCGTCACCTCGCGGCGCGCCAGCCGGGAGAGCATCATGACCGGAATCTGTGAGCGGATGGCCAAGGGCTCGTCGAACCAGTACGGGAGTTCCGGGACGAGCGCCACCGCTTCATCGGACGAGGCCACCACATCGGAGTGCGCGGTGCCCAGGTGTTTCGCTACCGCCCGCGCGTGTGCCGACTCGTCGTAGCGGCTCTCCTCGAAACCGATGGTGAAGGTATTGACCGGCCGGCTGCTGCGCGCCTGCATGAGCGCGACGATCAGCGACGAATCGATTCCGCCCGATAGAAACGCTCCCAGCGGCACATCTGCCACCATGCGGCGGCCGACGGCGTCGCCAAGCAGCGAATCGAGCCCTTCGAGAGCCTCGGCTTCACTGATTTGCAGACGATTGGATTGCGCCGCGGCGACCACCTGCGCGGGGTCCCAGTAGCTTGAGACTTTAGGCTCGCCGCCGGGGGGCAGGACCAGAAACTCGCCGGGCAACAGCTTGTGGAGCCCGCGGTAGATGCAGTACGGCGCCGGCACGTGCCCCCATCGCATGTAGGCGCAAAGGCTCTCGCGCTCGATCTCCGGCTTCCAGCCCCGATGGGCACGCAGCCCCTTGATCTCGGACGCGAACAGGAACAGCGCGCCGAAAAGCCCCCAAAAGAGCGGCTTCAGCCCAAGGCGGTCGCGCGCCAGCGTCAAGCTCTGGGCCGCACGGTCCCAGAGCGCGAATGCGAACATGCCGAACAGCTTGCTCAGGGTCGCTTCGACCCCCCATGCGGCGCACGCTTCGACCAGGACCTCGGTATCCGAATGGCCGCGAAACGTTCGCCCGGACGCGCACAACTCGTCGCGCAGTTCGGCATGGTTATAGATTTCGCCGTTGTAGGTCAGCACGTAGCGGCCGCACGAAGACGTCATGGGCTGATGGCCCGCGGGCGACCGATCAAGGACGGCGAGGCGCCGGTGCGCGAGCGCAACCCCGGCTGCCGGGTCGGTCCACACGCCGGCGTCGTCGGGCCCGCGGCAGCACAGCGGCGCTGCCATGGCCGCGGCGGTGTGCGTCCAATTCTCGGCACTGTACCCGCAGCGGTCGTCTACAAATCCTGCGACTCCGCACATCGACCGAGGCTCCAACCGCGAGGAGCGCCCGCCCGTAAGGTTCAGATAGCGAGAGAGCCTGCCTCCGCGACCAGGAAGCCGGTTCCGCCTGAGCGGTGATCGGAAAGGGCCCGCCCTGCGGGCCGGGCGACCACTCGAATGTTCCGCACCACAGCTGTGCCCGAACAGGTGTGCTCAGTTCTGCGAGTGCTCAGCCACGAACGGCGCGGCCTGCCGGGCCGCGCCGCCGCGATTAGAACAAAGCGCTCAGTAGGTGGGTTTGACGCCGATGTCGTTCAGCGCCTGGTGCAGCTTCTTCATGCCGTCGTTGGTCTTGCCCGAGGTGCACAGCTTGCCGCCGTCAGTACGCAGGGTCTTGGCGTCGGCCGCCTTGGCATCGTTGGCGTGCTTGACGATAGCCTGATCGAACTGCTTCTCCAGCGCCGCGCACTTATCGGACCCGGACATCTGCGCCGCCATGGCGGGCATTACAGCCATTGTCAACGCCGCAGCGATCGGCCAGAGAAAACGCCTAGTCATCGACGACTCCCTTCAAAAGCCAGCAGCGATCGACTACCGATCAGCCTGAGCCATTATAGATCTCCAATCTTGCCGCATTCTGTCCGCACCATGAACTCGTCGTAATGGACGGGCGCCGGACGTAGTTGCCAGCCGTCCCAAAACAGGCTGATACGGCTCATATAACTATGCCCTCATTACCAATTCTAGTATGTTGATTGGCTTGGCGTGAGCGGCCCGCCCAAAGCCTGTTCAGTCGAAGGCATGCGGCCCGGACCGAAGTCGGCTGTGGGTCTTGGTCGTGTAAAAAGCCCTTTCGAGAACGGGGCGGCACGATTGCCGAGGAGGGACGACCGGGGAACTACGGATTGTTGACCGGACGAGCGGAGACCAAGCGTGTGTGCGCGCCCCGGGGTTTCTGACGCCGAGGATGTACGCGACGGCGGCCCGACCTCAGGCCCTGATCGCGGCGATCAGCGACCTACTTCCGACGATGTTGATGACGCGGGT
>JBKPNX010000023.1:0-7282 GCA_046732855.1 Pseudomonadota bacterium | reverse complement strand
GTTTTCCGGTGGCCGGTAAGCCGCCCGAATTTCCGCTGGCGTCGGGGCGCGTTTTGCGATATTGCCCCCGGTTGCGCGGGCGTTGGCCCGCGCAACCTACTTGTGGCGACCGCGCTGGACGACATCCCGGCCCGGCTGCCGACCGTGGCCCCTGACAGGACAAGGACGATAACCCGATGTCGATAACCTCCGGCCGCAAGGCCGAAGTCATCAAGACCTACGCGACCAAGACCGGCGATACGGGGTCGCCGGAGGTGCAGGTGGCGATCCTTTCGGAGCGCATCCACAACCTCACCGAGCATTTCAAAACCCACGTCAAGGACAACCATTCTCGGCGTGGATTGCTCAAGCTCGTGTCCCAGCGTCGCCAACTTCTCGACTACCTCGCCCGTGTCGACGCAGCGCGTTATAAGTCGTTGATCGAGCGGCTGGGTATTCGCCGTTGAAGCATTATGCGCGGCGTGGTCGCGCGTTTTGAAGCGGATACCGGGACAAATCCGCTGTTGCGCCGGCAGCGAACCGTTGCCGGTTTGGAAGATGGGCCGAATGATCGCCCATCCATTCGATGGAAGGCTCGAAGGCCATGGCAGGATCGCCGGACGCTGTCTCGGTTTGCGGCATGCCCGCGGACGGCAGCCTCTCGCCGTCTTGCTCATGGCTTTCGCTCCTTCGCAAAAACCATGAAAGAAGACCGCAATGTTCGATATCCATCGTGTTGAACTCGACTGGGGAGGGCGCAAGCTCGTCCTAGAGACCGGCAAGATCGCGCGGCAAGCCGACGGCGCCGTGGTCGCTACCTACGGCGAGTCCAAAGTGCTGGCGACGGTGGTTGCCGCCAAGGAACCGCGGGAGGGCGTCGATTTTTTGCCGCTCACCGTCGACTATCAGGAGAAATTCTACGCCGCTGGCCGAATCCCAGGTGGCTATTTCAAGCGCGAAGGCCGTCCTACCGAGAAGGAAACGCTTGTCTCGCGCCTGATCGATCGGCCGGTGCGGCCGCTGTTCGCCGAGGGCTGGCGCAACGAAACGCAAGTGATCGTGACCACGCTGTCGCACGATCTCGAGAATGATCCCGATATTTTGGCGATGATCGCAGCCTCGGCAGCGCTGACGCTCTCGGGCGCACCCTTCATGGGCCCGCTGGGCGCGGCGCGCGTCGGCTTCGTCAACAATGAATACGTGCTCAACCCCTTGCTCGACGAGATGACGGAGAGCCAGCTCGATCTCGTCGTCGCCGGCACCCAGGACGCGGTGCTGATGGTCGAATCCGAAGCGAAGGAATTGACCGAAGAGGTCATGCTCGGCGCCGTGATGTTCGGCCACCGCCATTCCCAGCCGGTGATCGACGCTATCATCAAGCTTGCGGAAAAGGCGGCGAAAGAACCGTGCGAGCTGCAGGTCGTAGATACCTCGGCACTGGAAAAAGACATGCTGGCGCTGATCGAGCATGATTTGCGCGCGGCCTATGCCATTGCAAATAAGGCGGAGCGCCACCAGGCAGTCGATGCCGCCAAGGCCAAGGTGGTGGCGCATTTCTGCCCGGAGGGCGTGGAGAAGCCGCCCTATCCCGCGCAGCAGGTTGCCAACGTTTTCAAGAAGATCGAAGCCAAGATCGTGCGCTGGAACATCCTCGATACGGGCCGGCGCATCGACGGCCGCGACGTCAAATCGGTGCGCCCGATCGCCTGCGAGGTCGGAGTGCTGCCCCGTGCGCACGGTTCGGCGCTCTTCACCCGCGGCGAAACGCAGGCATTGGTGGTCGCAACGCTCGGCACCGGCGAGGATGAGCAGTGGATCGATGCGTTGCAGGGGACCTACAAGGAGACCTTTCTCCTGCATTACAACTTCCCGCCATTCTCGGTCGGCGAGACCGGGCGTATGGGCGGGCCGCGTCGGCGCGAGATCGGCCATGGCAAGCTTGCCTGGCGCGCCATTCATCCGATTCTACCGCCCCACCACGAATTCCCCTACACACTGCGTGTGGTGTCGGAGATCACGGAGTCGAATGGCTCTTCCTCGATGGCAACCGTCTGCGGCACTTCGCTGGCATTGATGGATGCGGGCGTTCCGGTCAAACGCCCAACCGGCGGCATCGCCATGGGCCTGATCCTCGAGGACAAGCGCCATGCGGTGCTGTCCGACATCCTCGGCGACGAGGACCATCTCGGCGATATGGATTTCAAGGTCGCCGGCACCGAGCGAGGGGTGACCTCGCTGCAGATGGACATCAAGATCGCCGGCATCACCGAGGAGATCATGCGGATTGCGCTCAGCCAGGCGCGAGAGGGGCGCATGCACATCCTGGGCGAAATGGCGAAGGCGATCGCCCAGCACCGGGCTCAGCTCGGCGAGCACGCGCCGCGCATCGAAGTGTTCAACATTCCGGTCGATAAGATTCGCGAGGTGATCGGCTCCGGCGGCAAAGTGATCCGCGAGATCGTCGAAAAAACCGGCGCCAAGATCGACATTTCCGACGACGGAACGGTGAAGGTGGCGTCCGCAAACGGCGACGCCATGAAGGCGGCGATCAACTGGATCAAGTCGATCGCCTCCGAGCCCGAGGTCGGTCACATCTACGAAGGCACGGTGGTCAAGGTGATGGACTTCGGCGCTTTCGTGAACTTCTTCGGCGCCAAGGACGGGCTTGTGCACATCAGCCAGCTCGCTCCGCGCCGGGTGCAGAAGGTGACCGACGTCGTCAAGGAAGGCGACAAGGTCAAGGTAAAACTCCTCGGGTTTGACGAACGTGGCAAGGTGCGCCTCTCGATGAAAGTCGTCGACCAGGCGACCGGCGAGGACCTGGAGGCTAAGCAAAAGGCCGAGGCTGAGCAGCAGCGCGGCGATCAGCAGCGCGAGGCGGCTGGGGCGGAGTAGTTGCCCTCGCGCAGGATGTTGGACAGGCGGCCTGCGGGCCGCCTTTTCATTTCGGCTGGGTCTTGCCGTCAAAAACAATTCATGGATTTATGATACAAAAAGTTGTATTATTAGCATTATACTCGCAATAGGAGAGTGCTATGGCTGCTGGTCGCCTGAGTTCGGCAACGGTCACGCTCAACCCTAAAGACCAAAAGATGGAGGCAATCCAACGCATTCTCGCAAAGGTCGGCGGCATGGCAGGCTGCGATCATTGCGGCCGCATTGCCTTGCTGCGGGTTGACTTCATTTCCGACCCGCCGCCGCCCGATCTCGCCAGGGACGGCGCGATATCCATCGTCCACGAATAGCCTGCACCGCACTTGACTGCCCTCGGCATCGGGCTGCCGTATTTCCAAGATCTGCCGCCGGAGATCTATCGCGGCGGGGCCATCGACTTTGTCGAGGTCACACCGGAGGTCCTTTGCCGGGAGCGCCGCGGCGGCGCGCTCGATCTGCTGCCGGACAAGCTCGCCGTCGCACGGGAAACTTGTGGGGCATTGCCGGTGGTTGTGCATGGCGTCGAGCTCTCCATCGGCTCCGCGCACGGGTGCAACGCCGCTTACCTCGACCTGCTCGACCGCTTTCAAGCGTCCTGGCCGTTCCTCTGGCACAGCGAGCATCTCGGCTTCCAGACCATTGCCGGCGAGGATGCACACTCGCTCAATACCGGCGTGCCGTTGCCGCTGCCGGCGACCCGCGAGGCCGCCGAGCTCGTCGCTGACCGCAGTGCCGTCATCGCCCAGCGCTACGGTGTGCCATTCCTGCTCGAAAACGCGGCCCATTACCTGCCCGATCTGCCGAGCGATCCGGAGATTGGTGACGATGTCGGGCTGATGAACGCCATCCTCGATCGTGGCGGCTGTCTGCAACTGCTCGACCTGCACAATGTGTGGTGCAACGCGCTCAACCACAGGCACGATCCCTTCGCCACTATCGACCGCATGCGGCTCGACCGGGTGGCGGAGATCCACATCGCCGGAGGCTCCTGGCACGACGGCTTCTGGATGGATGCCCACGACAGCCGCGTCCCCGAGCCGGTTTGGGATCTCTTGGAATACACGCTGCCGCGCGTTCCCGCCGTTGGCGGGGTCGTGTTCGAAGTGCTGGAAGAACATCTCCCTCGTCTCGGCACCGACGCAATCGTCGACGAGCTCACCCGCGCGCATGCGATCTGGCAGCGCTGCGGCCCACCTCGGTGCGATCGCTCATGTCACTGATCGGTGTGCAGACTGCGCTTGGTCGGATGGTGCGTGCCGGCGAGCACGCAGATCCGGCCCAGCTTGCCGACCTCGATCTCTTCGGCGACGAGCGCAGCCGGATGTCGCGCGTGCTGGCGTCGCGTGGCTTTCGATTCACCGCGCGCATCCAGCGCTCCTGGTGCGAGGCTCGCGCCGCCAGGGGGGCGCGCCTGGCGCTGTCGATCCTGTCACCGGAGCAGCGCCGTCACCTGGTCGGCGAATGGGTGGACCGCGGCGGCGGAACCAATTCCTTCTTCCTTGCCGAGGCCGACGGTTTTCTCGAATTCCTGGCGCAGCGGCTGCCCAATCCTTCGCACGCGCTCAGCCTGTGCCAGTTCGAGCGGGCCGTGCTGCGGGCCGAAGCAGCCGCCACGACCTTTGCTGCGCCGGGCAGCGCTTGCCTCGACGATCCAGCCTGCATGCTCAGATCCGGTCGCCACGCCGCGCTGGTATCCTTCTTCGCCGCCCATGATCGATTGCTCGCCGCGCTCGAGGGCGAGAGCGCGCTCCCGCCGCTTTCGAAGACACAATGGCCCGTCCTCGTCGCTCCCGGCATGCCCGGCCTCGCTCGCCCGGCGGACGCCGCAGAACTCGCGCTCTGGCAGGCGCTCGACGAGCCCAGCCCCGTCGCTGTCCTGCAGCGCCAGGGCCACTCGCACGGTGCAATCGAGAGCTTCCTGGCTTGTGGCGCTGCCGAACCGGCTTGAGCCGCGGCGCTTGCTCGCCAACGGCCTATCGCCGCTCCGCGACGGCGGGAAAGCGGCTTGCACCGACCGCGCAAATCTCAGACTACTGTGCCGCGTCTTTGGCGATAGCGCGCTCGTTCGCCGCGGTCTCGTCCTTGAGCGAGGCGGGATGCGGCATGGCGATGACGTTGTACCCGGAATCCACGAAATGGACGTCGCCGGTGACGCCCGTCGACAGATCCGAAAGCAGATAGAGCGCGGCACCCCCGATCTCCTCCAGCGTCACGCCCCGACGCAACGGCGAATGGCGCTGCTGGAAGGCGAACATCTGCCGCGCGTCGCCGATGCCGGCGCCGGCAAGCGTGCGGATCGGTCCGGCAGAGATGGCGTTGACGCGAATAGCGGCCGCGCCGAAATCGACCGCGAGATAGCGTACCGACGCTTCGAGCGCCGCTTTCGCGACCCCCATGACGTTGTAGTTCGGCATCGCCCGCTGCCCGCCATTATAGGTCAGCGTGAGCATTGCGCCGCCGGCCGGCATCAGCGCCGCCGCGCGTTTCGCCGCTTCGGTGAACGAGAAGCAGGAGATGATCATAGTACGCACGAAATTCTCGCGCGTGGTGTCGGCATAGCGGCCCTTGAGCTCGTTCTTGTCCGAAAAGGCGATGGCGTGAACGAGGAAATCGAGCGACCCCCATTTCTCCGCGATGGCGGCGAATGTGGCGTCGAGTGAATCGATGTTTTCGACGTCACAGGGTAGCACGAGTGAGGCACCCACCGATTCCGCCAATGGCTTGACTCGTCGGCCGAGCGCCTCGCCCTGATAGCTGAAGGCGAGAGTTGCCCCGTGAGCAGCGAGCGTCCTGGCAATCCCCCACGCGATCGAGTGGTCATTGGCCACCCCCATGATCAGCCCGCGCTTGCCCTGCATCAACTGCGTCATAGCGCCCGAACTTTCTGCACTGGTGCCCGCTCCTCATGCCAGCCCGAATTGACCGCTATGCGTCGCTCAAACATCGACGCGTTTGAACACGACCGAGGCGTTGGTACCGCCAAAACCGAACGAGTTCGACAACATGCAGCCGAGCTTCATGTCGTCGCGCCGCTCCCGCACGATCGGCACGTCCGCGAACGCTGGATCGAGATTCTCGATATTGGCGCTTTCGCAGATGAAGCCGTTGTTCATCATCAGCAGGGAATAGATCGCTTCCTGCGCGCCAGCGGCCCCCAAGGAATGACCGGTGAGCGATTTCGTCGCTGAGATCGGTGGACACTGCTCGCCGAACACTTCGCGGATGGCCTCAATCTCCTTGGTATCACCGATCGGGGTCGAGGTCGCGTGCGGGTTGATGTAATCGACCGGCGCCTTGACCTCCTTGAGCGCCAGCCGCATACAGCGCACCGCACCCTCGCCCGACGGCGCCACCATATCGAAGCCGTCCGAGGTGGCGCCATAGCCGGCGATCTCGCCGTAGATACGCCCGCCGCGCGCCTTGGCGTGCTCGAGTTCCTCCAAGACCAGGACGCCCGCTCCGCCAGCGATGACGAAGCCGTCGCGATCGACGTCGTAGGCCCGCGACGCCTTCTCCGGGGTCTGGTTGAAGCTCGAGGACATGGCGCCCATGGCATCGAACAGCACTGAGAGTGTCCAGTCGAGTTCCTCGCAGCCACCGGCGAAGATTACGTCTTGCTTGCCCATCTGGATCATCTCGGCAGCGTTGCCGATGCAATGGTTCGAGGTCGCGCACGCCGACGAGATCGAATAGTTGACGCCTTTGATCTTGAACCAAGTGGCAAGCGTCGCCGATGCAGTCGACGACATCGACTTGGGAACGGCGAAGGGTCCGACGCGCTTGGGGCTCTTGTTGCGGGCAATGTCCGCGGCCTCGACAATGGCGCGCGTCGATGGCCCACCCGACCCCATGATAATGCCGGTCATCTCATGGGAGATTTCGTTCTCCTCGAGCCCGGCATCGCGGATCGCCTGCTCCATGGCGACGTGGTTCCAGGCCGCGCCGCCGCCGAGGAAGCGCATGGCGCGACGATCGATAGCCTCGTCCGCATTGAGAGTGGGCGCTCCGTGCACCTGGCAGCGAAAGCCGAGCTCGGCATATTTATCGGCGCGCGAAATTCCCGATTTGGCTTCACGCAGACTCGCCAGCACTTCCTGGGTGTTGTTGCCGATTGACGAGACGATACCCATCCCGGTGACGACGACTCGTCTCATGAATGCCTCGTCCGCATCGCGATCCGCGCAGTCAATCGTGCGCCGCCGTCAGCCTCCGCTCGGCTGCATCACCTCGTCGCGGAACAGGCCGACTTTCAGGTCCATCGCCCGATAAATGATCGAGCCGTCTGCCGAAAGCCAGCCGTCGGCGATGCCAAGCACAAGCTTGCTGCGCATGACCCGTTTGATGTCGATGCCGTAGACCACCTTCTTGA
>JBKPNX010000022.1:0-4119 GCA_046732855.1 Pseudomonadota bacterium | reverse complement strand
TGTACCGGCGATCGCCGCCACCGGACATCTTACCGCTGCCGAAGCCGAAGCGGCCGGACTCTTGGGAATTCTCGGTAAGCCGTACACCTCGCATGCCTTGCGGGCAGTTCTCGACGGCGCGGGAGTGTGGCTGGACGGCCGCTCGAGCAGACCCTTCCTGAAACGCTGATTCGAGCCCCCAGACCAATCCGCCACGCGAGAGCCGCGTCGGGTTCGACCTGTCCTGAAGCAGCATGGAAAGTTATGAGGGCGCTGATGCGATCGAGCGCGCGTGGCGGGACGGCTTCAAGCCCGACCCGCTGCTGACAGTCATGCTGCACGTGCAGTCCAACCCGCTGCCGATCTGCACCCGCCCGCGCGTCTTGATCAAGGCCAAGCGCACCTGATGACGGTGTTCCAGGGCGCGGTGGACGCGACGTTCGCCGCGTTCGGGATCGATGCGATGTACTTGCCGGCCGGCGGCGATGCCGTTCCGGTGCGTCTCATCGCGCGGCGTCCCGACACCATCGTCGGCTTCGGAGAGACCCGCATCCACGCCGAGACCGCGACCTTCGAGCTGCGGGCGAACGAGGTCGCCAGCCCGCGCCCCGATGATCAGCTCACCGTCGGCGGAAACATCTTCATCGTGCAAGGCGAGCCGGAACGAAGGGACCCGGATCGGCGTCTGTGGACAGTTAATGTGCGGCCGGCGTAAGCGGCTCGGCGCTCAGGTGGGCCTCGTTCGCCCCTCCAGAACATACCCGGCCATAGCTGCCACGAGGCCGATCCCAAAGAGAATCCAGTAGAGCGCGATTGGAGCCCCGCCTGACGGAGCGCCGGCCTCTGGCGCTGGAGCGGCAGCAATGAACCGCACGTAAAGGATCGCGACGGCAGCAACAATCGCAAGGCCGATACCGCCCCACTTCAACGTGGGGACGAGCCAGGTCGGCATGGTCCCCTCCTTTCTCAAAGTGCAGTAGGAGTGGCAGGGTACTGCGCCCCGGACCGGCCAACAAGGAGCAGGCGCCACCCGGATGGCCGGTCGAACCTGGTATCTGCGGAAGGCCTCAAGCCATGTCCCGAAGAGCATACCTCCTTGTCACAGCCGTCATCTTCCCTGATCGCTCTGCTCCATTTGGTGCGGATCATCTTCGGCTGGAGCGCCATGCTTGGCAGTTGGAGCGTGCCAATGTGGCTGAGCTGGGTTGCGCTCATCGTGGCCGGCGCTTTGGCCTACTTCGGGATCAGTCTCGCGACGCAGTCCTCACGAAAAAGGCTCCTTCAGCTGAGACGGGCCGCCGTCGCTCCGATCGCCCGCACCGGTAATTGCCAGCTTCCGCATGAAGTTCGCTGCCACAATCACACGCTCGCTGCAGGCAGGCATGCAGGCGGAGCTGCGCGACCTCGAGCGCGCGGTGGCGAGCGGCACCAGGGAGGCAGGTCAGAGCCTCAAGACCGAGCTCCGCCGGCAGGTTGGGAGCGCCGGGCTCGGGCAGCGGCTCGCCAACAGCTGGCGGGACAAGCACTACCCGAACCGAAAGCTCGACGCCGCGAGCCTCGTCTACACCAAGGCGCCGCAGATCGTCCGCGCGTTCGATGAGGGCGCAGTGATCCGGAGCAGGCGCGGGCGCTTTCTAGCGATTCCGACCGAGAACGCGCCGAGGAAGGGAACGGATAGCAGGCGCATCAGCCCGAGCACCTTCCCGGAGCACCGCTTCGGACCGCTCCGATTCGTGCCTCGACCAACCGGCCCGTCGCTCTTGATGGTGGACGGGCTCAGGGCCTCGTTCAGCCGTACAACCGGTGAGCTGCGAGGCTTCCGGCGCGCCACCGACCGCGCTCGCCGCGGCGGTCGGGGCCTGACCACGGTGGTGATGTTTCTGCTCGTGCCGCAGGCGAAGCTGTCGAAGCGGCTCGACGTCGCGCGGGCAGGGACGCGATCCCCTGGCCCCGCTTCAGGACGTCATCAACGATGAGGGCGACATCGTCGTGCCGGTCGACCCGCGCTATCTGGGCCTGTGGCTCACCGGCCTCTTCGGCGATCCTGACACGACCGACAACCTCGATGGCAGCTGGGACCACGAGTTCGCCTCGGGCGGCGATGACCTGCCGAGCTACACGGTCGAGGTTGGCATGCCGAAGGTGCTGGCGTTCTTCCGCCACGCCGGCGTCAAGCTCAACTCGATCGCGCTGGAGTTCACCCGCTCCGGTGCGGCTGCCGCCACGATCAGCGCCATCGCCCAGGGCGAGACACGTTTCGGCACGACCCAGGGCGGCACGCCGACCAGCCTGACCTTCAGCCGCATCAGCCAGTTCCAGGGGTCAATCAAGCGCGCCGGCAGCCCGGTCGGCAATCGGCGGCTCGGTGACCTACTCCAACAACCTGGAGAAGATCGAGACGATCCGCGACGACGGTCTGATCGAGGGCGCGGATCCGACAATTGCCGCGCTCACCGGCCGGATCGACGTACTCGCCGACACCACGCTGATCGACCTGGCGGCCGGCGGCACCCCGGTCGACCTCGAGTTTGCCTACACGCTGTCGGCGCAGGCGAAGCTCGTGCTCACCGCGCACGAGGTTTACCTGCCCAAGCCCAAGCTGGCGGTCGAGGGGCCGGGCGGCGTCCAGGCGAGCTTCGACTTCCGGGGTGCGAAGAATGATGTCGCGGGCAGGATGCTGACCGTGACGCTCACCAACGATCTCGACGGGTCAGTCTACGCATGATGCACAGCTTTCTCCTTCGGCTTGCCCCCAGTTCGGTGGATGCTCGGCTATGATCGACCTCGCGCAGCGATCGGAGCCGTACGAAATCGCGCTGCCGTACGGTCTCTCGGTGACGGTGAAGCCGCTGACCACCGCCGGCATGGCCGCAGCGCAGGCCGCAGCCCGCCGCTCGGTGGAAGCGATCGAGCGACAGGCTCGGGAGCGCACGGAAGCCGGGTTGGCGCTGGATGGTCTACCCGACCTCTCAGCCGATAGCGAGCGCGATGGCTTCTACCAGGCGCAGCTGATCCGCGAGCTTGCGGTCCGGCACATCGCGAGCTGGACCGGCGTCGAGCTGGAGGGCGGCCCGGCGCCGCCGAGGCCCGAGAACGTCGCCGCGGTGATGGAGCTCTACCCCGTGGGCGAGCGGTTCTTTCAGGAATTCACGCTCCGCCAGGTGCTGCTGAACGCGGCAAAAAACGGCTACGGGCTCTCTGCCGCTGGCATTGCCAGATGGGCGGCGGGCCCGAATACTGCCGAGCCTGCAGCGACGACGATCTGCCCTGCGCCCGAGGTGAGCCCGGAGCCGACGGACGGCTCTGCCCCTACCGCGAGCACGCCTTGATCAGTCGGCAGGAGCATGAGGCGTTGGAGGTTCTCCTCGCCTGCCAGGGCCAGCTGCGGCTCGCGCCGAGTGGCCACGTAATTGGCATCGACATGAACACCGCTCTCAGGCTTGGCGCTGCCCGCGGCTGTGATCTCGCGGTCCTCTCGGAGCTGTTGCCGGCGGCCGAGGCGGGGTTGGTCGATGCGTTGTCTATGGACAGACGTCGGCGTGATGGACTTTGATGAGCGCAACCACGTCTCTTCGGGGACCCACTGCGGCCATTGCGCCCCGCTGTCGTTCCTTCCGGGCCTGATTGGCTTTGGCGGGAATGTTGCCAGGCACCGGGGGTGGTTCTCGCGGCGATGTTCGCTGTTGCCCCGATCGGCGCAGCGGTGGCTTACCTCATGCGGGGCGGGAGAAGGTCAATATGCAGTTGCCATCGATGGATCTCGGACCCGTGGGCATTTGGACGTCGCAGTTCGACTTTCAGCCTGCCGCCAAGGCGCGAGAAGCGGCCGCGGACCTGGAGAAGCTCGGCTTTGGCGCCATCTGGTTTCCTGAAAGTGTCGGCCGTGAATCGTTCACCCAAGCGGGGCTACTTTTGGATGCTACGAAAAAAATAGCGATCGCCACGGGTATCGCCAACATCTACGGCCGTGATCCCCCTGCCTGTGCAAAAACGCACCCCTGAAAAAATCCCTAGAATGAATCGTCTCCAAAGTCGCGCCAGCTACACTGAACCTGAGCATTTATGTCTAACAATTGTCGATACGAAGAATGAGCTTCTACGCGCAGTTTCATGTTTTTCGTTTTCACACAGCCAAGACCC
>JBKPNX010000021.1:0-21913 GCA_046732855.1 Pseudomonadota bacterium | reverse complement strand
GCTCGCCTTCCTTGGTTTCAGCTACTACGCCTTGGCCTGCGGCCAACTCGCGTCGACGGCGATGACCAGCTTGCTCGCGCTGATCCATGAGCCCCGGCATCTGAGGCTGCGGCCGTCGCTCAAAGGATGGCGGGAGGTGCTCCGGTTCGGTGGGCTCATCAGCGCCGCAAACCTGGCAGGCACGGCTGCCGCGCAAGGGACAAAGTTCGTCCTCGGGGCCTTCCAGGCCCCTGCCTCTGTCGCACTGTACGAGCGGGCCCTGTCGCTATCTTCGATACCCGGGGGGGCGCTGCTCGGGCCCGTGGCTCGCGTCCAGACGCCGGCCTACGCGGAGGCCATACGAAAAGGGCAGCCCATCACTGGCGCGATTCTCAAGGTCGCCGGGGCGACCACCGTCGTCCTTTGGCCAATGTTTGCCGTGATCGGCACACTCTCGGTCCCCATCGTCGTGACGACCTTCGGTGAGAACTGGCGGACGGCCGGTCAGATCCTCCCCTTCGTCCTCCTCGCCCAAGCCTTGCTCGCCGCTCTGCCCCAACCCGGCGTCACCCTCGGTCCTACCGGCCATGGGGTATGGCTCCTCGTCCTGCAGCTGTTTTACCTGCTCACGGTGATTCCCTTGGCGGTGATCGGATCGTCCGTGAGCCTGGAACTCTTCGCCCAGCTGCTGCCGCTCAGCGCATTCATGTTTGTCCTCGCCGCCTACATCCCGATCCGTCGAGTCTTCGGGCTGTCAATTCGACGACTCGTGCCCGCTTATGCGGGCGCGCTCCTGGTTGCGGCCGTCTCGGCGGCTCCGGCGGTGGCGGCACGTCTATGGTATCAAGGAGACGTCCCTTTGGGCTGCCTCGTTGCGGTGGCCGCTATCACGCCGCTGGTCTGGTTCGGAGCTCTCCTCCTGTTGCGCCATCAGCTGGTGGACGAGATTCGGGCTCTGCTCGGAACGATCAGGCGCGCGGTGACTGGCGCAGGACTTGCCTCAGAGAAGCCGGATTGAACGCCGCACCCGCCTGCCGCGCGCCCGCAACGCATCCCGCCGACGGCCTACGTTTGCTCCTGATCCGGGCGGCGTGGTAGGAATCCAAGGCCGCGTACCGCCTCCAGATCACCGCCGCCGGACATCGGCTGCGCCGGGCCTGCCACAAGACGCCCTTATGAGCCGCCGCTCTAAGGTCCTCGTCATTGGTGACGACACCAGGAGTTTTCTGACCTTGGTGCGCTCGTTGGGCCGCGCCGGCCACGCGGTCCATGTCGCCCCCTTCAACTTCCGCTCGCCCACGCTGCGCTCGCGCTACGTCCAGGCGATCCACCGACTGCCCTACTACCTGGGCGACGGCAGCGCATGGCGGGCGGCCGTCGGCGCGCTGTGGGAGACCGAAGCATTCGATTTGGCGATCCCCTGCGACGAGCGCGCGCTCCTGCCGTTCGACGCCCATCGCGACTGGCTCAAGGCCCGGGGCTGGCGAGTAGCCATGCCGGACCGCCGCGCCGTGGACATCCTCTATGACAAGCATGCCACCCGCGAACTGGCGCGCGAGGTCGGCGTACCCGTTGCACCCGGGCGCCTGCTCACTGCCGAGGACACCGCCCGGGGTCTCATCGACGCGTTTGGACTGCCCATCGCACTCAAGCCTCGCCAGTCATATCGTCTCGACTCTCTCCATGCGCGCGGCAAGGTCGTCATCGCCCGCGATCGCAAATCTCTTGAGCGCGAGTTGGCGCGGGTCGATCGAACCAGGACCCTCGTCGAGGGCTACGTTCCGGGCTGCGGCGTCGGGGTGTCGGTGCTGGTCGACCGAGGCACTTTGTTGCAAGCGTTCGAGCACCACCGGATCCACGATGACGTCGCTGTCGGCGGCAGTTACTACCGGCGCAGCGCACACCTGTCGCAGGACCTGGTCGCGGCGGTGAACCGGCTTATGGCGGCGCTGGCCTATACCGGTGTCGCAATGGTCGAGTTCCGCCGCGATCACGGCAGCGGTGCCTACGCCCTGCTCGAGGTAAACGCCCGGCCGTGGGGCTCGATGCCGCTCCCAGTCAGCCTCGGCGTCGATTTTCCCGAGCGCTGGCGGCGGTTGCTGCTCGAAGGCGACGCAGGACCGCCGGTCGATTACGAGACCGGCATCCACAGCCGTAACCTCGTCCCCGATCTCGAGTGCCTGCTCCGCGACGTACGCCGCCTGCGCGGTCGCCCGCTCGCAGCGGTGCAGGTGGTTGGCCGCTGGCTTGGCGGTTTCGCACAGATCGCTACAGGTGGCGAGCGCAGCGATACCTTCGTCCGCGACGACGTTCGCCCCGGCGCAGCCGAGCTCACGGGTTTCGTTCTGGACGCCGCTGGAAAGCTGTCGAGGCGGCTGCCGGGCATCGGTGTCCTGCACCGACGCCGAATTCCGCGCGCCGGGCGCCGTCTGCTTTCCGAGCGGCTGGTCGCTGACCAGGGTGTCACCTTCGTCTGTAAGGGTAACATCTGCCGCAGCCCGTTTGCCGAGCGTTTGCTGCGGGCGCGGCTGGTCGGTCCCGGTCACGCGCTACGGGTCGGCTCCGCCGGGGTGCTGCCGATCGAGGGCCGACCCTCACCGCCAGCTGCGCAGACGGCTGCTAAGGCCTTCGGCATTGATCTCGCGTCGCACCGCTCGCGCCACTTCGACGAGACGATGGTCGACGCTGGCGATCTCGTCGTCGTCTTCGACCAGGTCGATTTTTCGGCCATCCTCGATCGCCATCCCGATCTCGCCGGGAGGATCGTTTTGCTTGGCTCGCTGCTCGCGGACGCGGCGCCGATACCCGATCCCTACGGTGACGACTTTGAGGTCCTTTTTGATACCTACCGCCGGATCGATAGTGCCGTCGACCAGATCGTAGGCCTCGTTGCGACAAGACGGCAGCAGATGGCGACCGGCAGCGAAGCGGCATCGACAGAATTGGTGTCGGGATCGATGGTGGAGTCGAGCTAGCCATGGCGGGAGCCGTGCCGTGGCTGCTAGCAGTGGTGCACACCGAGGAGGAATTCGACTGGTGGGCGCCGTTCTCCCGGGTGGCGACAGCGACCACCCATGTCCGCAATCTTGGTCGTGCCCAAGAGCTGTTCGAGGCCCACGGCATTCGTCCATTGTACGCCATAGACCAGCCGATCGCGACCGACTCGGCGGCGGTCGCGACGCTGCGCTCATTCGTCATGCGCGGCGCTGCCGCAGTCGGCGCTCATCTTCACCCCTGGTTGTCGCCGCCGTTCAACGAGACCGTGGCACCCCTGACGTCTTATCCCGGCAATCTGCCGCCCGCTCTCGAGCGGGCCAAAATCGAAAACCTCACCCGAGCGATCGCCACCGCTTTCGATGCTCGGCCCCGGATTTACCTCGCCGGTCGCTACGGGTTCGGGCCCAACACCGCTGAAATCCTCGAGGAACTTGGCTACGAGGTAGACCTCAGCCCCTCACCCCCGTTCGATTTCCGCAACGACGGCGGCCCGGACTACCGCCGGACGGAGCTGGTGCCTTTGCGCCTCGGCCGCCTCTGGCAGGTGCCGCACACCGGCGCCTTCATCGGTCCGCTGTCCGGGTTCGCGCCGGCTCGGAGCGCCTGGTCGAAAGTCGACCTCCTCAGCCGGCTAGTGCGGCGCGTCGCCGGGCGGACCCACACGCTCGAGCGGCTGCGGCTCTCACCAGAGGGCTTCGACGGGGCGGCACTCCAACGGCTGACGAGGGCGCTCATTGCCCGGGGCGTGCGCTTGTTCGTATTCTCCTTCCACTCGCCCTCGCTCGCCGCCGGCTTCACGCCGTACGTCCGCAGCGAGGCCGATCTCTGTCGTTTCCTGGCGACCATCGACGAGTATCTCGGCTGGTTTCGCTCGAGCCTTGGTGGCGTGGGCACCGATCCGGATCGGCTCGTCGAGTTACTAACCGCCATGGCTGGACCGAACGACGATCCCTGAGCGAACGGAGGCTGGGGCGCCGCGGGTGCGCGCACCATCAGTGGCATCCCTGTCGAGATCCGAAGCGGCTCGGGCGCCTACGGTTCCTCGAAGCCGTGCCTGTTGCGCTGGCAGGCACGGTTGATGGCCGACAGCGTCGCCGGTCCGCTTCGCGACGAGACACGGCCGTGGCGGATCCGATCTTTGCCCAAGGCCGTCGTCGAGAAGATCGTACCCCGAGCCGCTGCAAGAGCCGCCGCCGGATGGCGTGACCCACTGAACGGCGCCGGCAATGGTCGCGGCCGGCGACCAGTCTGCGCCCATTGCGCGAGCGACCTCGGTTGACATGGCTTTATGCCCTCAGGGCTGTCGACCGGCCCTCCATGCGTTGCTTGAGGCGACGTAGGGTTGCTTCAACGCGGAACAAGGTCAGCGGCCGCTCGATGATGAAGCCGCTAAGGTTAGGTCCTGGTCGGCCGAGACTGGTCTTGTAGCGTTCCGATCCGCCCATGAAGTCATAGACGGCGTGGCCACCGGCGAGGTGGCGGGCGATGCACAGGCTGTGGGTGACCAGACCTGGCTTAAGCCGATTGTCCCGCTCGTAGGCGAAACCGCTGAAGTAGTAGGAGACTCGCCCACGATGGATGAAGTTGTAGAGATAGCCGATCGGCTGGTCGCCGGCCCGCACGCGCACCAGTTCGACCGCGCCAAGAGGCAGGCCGTTGCGGATCACCAGCTCGTGGAAACGGATGTAGAACGGGTGGGCGAAGGCGCCGGGCTTGCCGCGCGCCTCCCAGCGCGCCTGATGGAGCACACCGGCGGCGTGGAAGAAGCGCAGCGCCTCTTCGACGCTCGCTGCCGCCTCGAGGACGAGACCCCCGCGGGCTTCGTACAGCTCGCACGCGCGGCGGATCTGGCGGCGCGTGTTGCCGCTCAGCTGCTCGAAATAGGTCCGGCGGGAGTGGCGGATCGCGGCGAGGTCGACGTGGGCCGAGCTGGTTGCTGCGATGGCCCGCCAGGGCAGCTGGAGCGCCCGCAGATCCGCCTCGATCCTCTGCAGCGCGCCCTGCCAGACGATGGCGTGGTACCGCTCGCCGGCAACTTCCTCGTTACCGGCGAGGTAGGCAAGGACCGCCCGGCGAACGGCCGTCTCTCGGCCGTGCTCCGCCAGCACGTCGTTGAACTCGATGGTCACCACGTCTCGGTCGGGATCGCCGGTCTGGTTGAGGAACAGAGTCGGAACCGCGAGCACACGTTGACGCCATTGGCGGGCAACAAGCACCAGGGCCAGTCCGAGGATCCGGTCACCCTCGCGCGCGACGAGCAGGTGCGGGCGTTCTTCGATGGTGACCAGCCATGGCCCTATCCAATGCCAGGACAGGAAGAACGGCGCGGCGGCGCGCGCCTCGAGCTCGCGCCACAGGGTCTCGATCCGAGCAAAAGCCGGCGCGGGCTCAACAGTTATACAGATCACGGATCACCGACGCGCCTTTTCGACTGCACAGTGCTCACGTTACCGCATACAGGGTCGCCGGTCTGCGCAACGGCATCAGGCTCCTGGCGCCCAGATCGCTATCTGCCGCCCATCGCGCAGAAATCGGCCCGATCGAGCGCGGGCGTCAGCCGATCCGAGCGCCAAAATCAGAGACATGCCACTCGCATGTCGAGTCGCTCTGGCCCGGACGGCGACATCCTACCCAAGTTCCTCGAGGAGGTCCCAGGAGCAACGGTCAACATCCACCCTGGACCAAACAGGATCGCCCGACCGCTCCTCGCCTCCGCGATATCAGCCGAGCGTCCGGACACGCTCGTCGGCTTCGGCGGCACCGCGCCGTGACGAGGCCGCACCTTCGAGCGCCAGGCGACGGAGCGCGAGCCCGCGCCCGGACGATCAGCGGAGAGCGACGCCGGGACCTTCCTGGTGCGGCGTGATCCGTCGCGCGATCCCGGCTCTGGTGGGAGCCTCAGTGCAAGGCCGCCGTGTGAGACAGCCCCGTTCTCCCCGGTGTTAGGGTTTTCCCTCGTGAGGCGTCTCAGCTCAGGGCCGCGATGATCTTGCCGATCCGCTCGATGTTCCCGAGCGCCTCCTCGTGGGCCAGGCCCGGCCACTGCACGCGCAGCAGGATGTGGTCGGTCCCGGCGTTCTCGGCGTAGTGCAGGATTTCGTCCTTCACCTGCTCGGCCTCGCCGATCAGGAACCGGCCCTTGGCGAAGTGGTCGAAGGTGGCGCTCAAGTCCGGCTTGGTGGTCTCGCCTTGGCCCCAGGCGGCGTAGGCGCGATATTTGAACAGGAGCGGCGCGCGGCTGGTCGCCGCCGCGTGCGCGGCGTCGCGGCCGACGAAACATTCCCGGATCAGCGGACAGCTGACGTCTTCGGGCTGGCCGGTCTTGCGCCGCTCGTCGCGAAAGATCTCGAGGCGGTCCAGCATCGACCGGAGGGACAGCGTCGGCGCGATGCACCAGGCGTCGGCGATCCGCGCGGCCCTGCGCACGGCCGGCTCGGCGTCGCCGCCGAGCCAAATGGGCGGTCGCGGCTTCTGCTTGGGCCTGACGCTCGCCTGGGCCTCGTCGAGCTGGAAGTATCGGCCGTGGTGGGTCACCCTGTCCTCGGTCCACAGCCGCTTGATCAGCTGGAGGCCCTCGCTCAGACGCCCGACGCGCTCGCGCTGGTCGACGCCCATGGCCTGAAACTCCTCGCGCCGGTAGCCAAGCCCGGCGGCGAGCACGTAGTTGCCGTCCGAAAGCCAGTCGAGGGTCGCGGCTTCCTCGGCCGCGAGCACCGGGTTCATCATCGACAGCAACAGGACGCCCGGGCCGATCTGCATGCCCGCCGCGTCGTCGACGAGATGGCCGAGCAGCGGGTTGGTCTGGAACATGCCCATCGGCCCGGTCAACAGGTGCTGGCCCAGGAACAGCGAGGAGAAGCCATTGTCGCGCGCCGCGCGCACCTGCTCGCGCAGCGCCCTGAGGAACGCCGCCGGGTTCTCCTCCGCTGACCACTGCGCTGCCGTGAACAAGCCGATGCGCATTTGCTGTCTCCCAGGCTCGGTCTCGCGCGAGGTTCAGGCGTTGCAGAGCGGGTGTCAATTCCTGGCCACTCCCATTGGGCAGGATAGCTCCATTCATCCGTGCGCCTGCGCGGTAGGACCATCGCTCCTCGTCCGGACAGTTCGCGCCGTCGCGGGGGCATCATCCATCAAGACGGCAATGCGCACTGCGACCGTCAGGTCGCCGGGCTCTCCGACTTTGCTGAGGCCTGCCGAGATCATTCGATGCGCGGGCCACTGCAGCCTTGCGCTCGTGCCCCCGTCGCAGTCCGCATCTGAGGCCAGCCGATGCGTGCTGCTGATGCTCGGCCAAGCTGATGGCAGGCCATCCGTAAATTGATTTCGGTCAAAGCACCCGAGGTGTCCTCCAACTAGAAATCCCTCAGCAGGAGGCTTGGCCGATCGGTCGGGAGGGCCCTCGGCCCGACTTGGGGATCCTGGCATGGCTCAGACCAGCGCTGGCAGCGCGTCCACACCGAGCGCTCCGCCTCAGGAGCGCATCCCGTTCATGCAGCGGGTGCTCGACAACCCGTTTCTGCTCCTGTTCCTCGGCGTCACCATCCCGACGGTGCTGTACATCCTCTGGGGCGTGATGGAGCTGACCCAGGTTCCGATCGCGCGGTGAGCGGAGGCGCTCATGGCGATTCGTCCTCCTGAGCAGCGGCTGTGGTGGAATGAGCCGGTCGAGCGGGCCGAGCTCGTCTGGATCGTGATCGCGTTCCTGTGGGGCGTGTTCATGTTCCTGTTCATGATCTGGTGGCACTTCACGGGCGCCCAGAATCTGTCCAATGAGGCGTACCGGATCGACCCCGCCGTGTACGCGGAGCGCACCGAGGGGTTCGCCGAACAGTTCAAGGTGGGCGAGGAGGGCGACACCGGGGTGCCGGTGGTCCACGCGCCGCCGGGCTCGGATGTCTACATGTACGCCCGGCTCTGGGAATGGTGGCCGGTGCTTCAGCTCGAGCGGGGCCAGCGCTACCGGCTGCACCTGTCTTCGCTCGATTGGCAGCACGGGTTCTCGCTGCAGCCGGTCAACATCAACGTCCAGGTGCATCCCGGCTACGAGATGGTGATGACCATCACCCCCGACCGAACCGGTCAGTTCAGCGTGGTGTGCAACGAATACTGCGGCATCGGCCATCACACCATGGTCGGTCGGATCCACGTGGTCGAGCCGGGCCAGGGAGGCTGAGCATGGCCACCACCGTCGAAGGCTTCCGCGGGCGTCCTGAGGCCGAAGCTGGCTTTCGCATTTGCCCCGTGACGGGACTGCGCGTGCATCTGGCCGCGCAGACCCTGATCAAGGCCAACGCCGTGGCCGCCGTGATCTTTCTCGCGATCGGCGGCCTGTTCGGCCTGCTGGTAGCGCTCACCCGCTGGCCGGCCGTGCACCTTCTCGACGCCGAGTGGTTCTACCTGATCCTGACCGCCCACGGTCTGGACGTGCTGCTGGTCTGGATCATCTTCTTCGAGATCGCGGTTCTCTATTTCGCCTCGGCCGTCCTCTTGAACTCGCGCCTCGCGACGCCCCGTCTCGCCTGGGTCGCGTTCGCGCTGATGCTGATCGGGGCGGGCGTCGTCAACGTCACCGTGCTGCAGGGCGACTCGAGCGTGATGTTCACGTCCTATCCGCCGATGCAGGCGACGCCCAACTTCTACCTCGGGCTGATCCTGTTCGCGGTCGGCGCGCTGATCGCGGTCGGCATCTTCTTCGGCACCCTGGTGATTGCCAAGGAGGAGGGCACCTACGAGGGTTCGATCCCGCTGGTCACCTTTGGCGCGCTGACCGCCGCGATCATCGCCGTGTTCACCTTGGCGTCTGGCGCGATCATCCTGATCCCGACCTGGCTGTGGTCGCTCGGGCTGATCAACTACATCGATCCGCTGATGTACAAGCTGGTCTGGTGGGGCATGGGGCACTCCTCCCAGCAGATCAACGTCTCGGCGCACGTCGCGGTATGGTATGCCATCGCGGCGCTCGTGCTCGGCGCCAAGCCGTTGTCGGAGAAGGTCAGCCGGGGCGCCTTCCTGCTGTACATCCTGTTCCTGCAGCTGGCGTGCGCGCATCACCTCCTGGTCGAGCCGGCGCTCAGCTCCCAGTGGAAGGTGTTCAACACCAGCTACGCCATGTACCTCGCCGTGCTCGGCAGCCTGATCCACGGCATGACGGTGCCGGGCGCGATCGAGGCGGCGCAACGCAAGAAGGGCTTCACTCACGGCGTCTTCGAGTGGCTGCGCAGGGCGCCGTGGGACAATCCGGCGTTCGCCGGCATGTTTCTGTCCCTGGTCATGTTCGGTTTCCTCGGCGGCATCTCGGGCGTGGTGCTCGGCACCGAGCAGATCAACCTGATCATGCACAACACGCTGTATGTGCCCGGGCACTTCCATGCCACCGTCGTCGCCGGGACGACGCTCGCCTTCATGGCCATCACCTACCTGCTGATCCCGCTGATCTTCCAGCGCGAGCTGGTGCTGCCCAAGCTCGCTCGCTGGCAGCCCTATCTGTTCGGGGCCGGCGTCGCGGGAATCGCGGTGTTCATGATGGGCGCGGGCACGCTGGGCGTGGCGCGCCGGCACTGGGACATCACCTTCTCCGAAGCGATCTTCACCTTCGACTACCCGGCGACCGCATTCCTGATGATGGGGCTGAACGGCATCGCGGCGCTGACTGCCGCCGCGGGCGGCATCCTTTACGTCGTCGTGGTGGTCGGCTCGATCCTGTTCGGCAAGAAGCTGACCGGGGCCTCGATGCGGGAATCGAAGCTGATCGCGCCCTGCGGTCCGGAAGTCGCTGCGACTTACGGCAGCGCCGGCACCTGGCATCTGCCCGGCACCTACATTCTGGTCGCGGTCTTCTTCACTGCGTTCGTGCTCTACTACTTCGTCAACTGGAAGTATCTGTCTGCGATCTGGCCGATGGGCTGAGCCGATGGCGCGCCATCCTCCAGTCGCCCGCGGCCAAGCGCTGCCCCGCGCCGTTGCGGTGCGGGCGCTGCTCGACGTGTTCAAGCTGCGGATCGGGCTCGCCATCATGCTGTGCGCGCTGGCCGGGATCGCGGCGACCCCCGGCCCGGCGCTTGAAGGCTGGCAGGTCGCCGTGCTGGCGCTGGCGGTGCTGCTGTCTTCGGCCAGCGCCGGGGCTTTCAACCAGTACGTCGAGCGCGACCTCGATGCGTGCATGAAGCGCACGCGCCTGCGCCCGTTCGTCACCGGCCAGTTTCATCCCGGCCCGGGCTGGGTCGCGGCGATCGGGCTGCTCCTGGCCGGCTCGGTGCTCTCCGCGGCGCTTGCAACCAACTGGATTGCGGCGTTGCACGTGTTCCTCGGCGCGTTCGTTTATGGCGTGGTCTATACCGTCTGGCTCAAGCGGCGCAGCTGGACCAACATCGTGGTCGGTGGCCTCGCCGGCAGCTTTGCCGTGCTCGCCGGCGCCGCGGCGGTCGATCCGGCCCCGGCGCCGGTCCCGTTGATTCTGGCGCTCGTTCTGTTTCTCTGGACGCCGCCCCACTTCTGGAGTCTGGCTACCGCCCTGCACCGGGACTATGCCACGGCCGAGGTGCCGATGCTGCCGGTGGTGATCGGCGACGCTGCCGCCGCCCGGGTCATCCTCGGCCACACCGTGGCGCTGAGCCTGCTGGCCCTGGTGCCGTTCTGGCTCGGCATGGGCTGGGTCTATCTCGCGGGCGCACTGGCCGGAGGCGTCTATTTCACGTGGCGTAGCGTCCAGCTGATGCGCAGCCCCGGCCCGGCGACCGCGCGCCGTAACTTCGCCGCTTCGCTGGCGCAGCTCGGCTTACTGCTGGGCGCCGCGATCCTGGATCAGCTGCCGCTCGTGCCGGCCGGATGAGGCGTGCGACATGCTGCGCCTGTGCGCTGGCCTCCTCCTGGTCGCGCTGACCGCCGGCCCGGCATGGTCCAAGGTCGCGCTCGACGAGGCCGAGGCGCTGCGCATCGGCCAGGCGGCGATCGGCCGGCAGCTGGCCGATCACACTTTCGTGGACGCCGCGCAGACACCGGTCCGGCTCGCCGACCTCCGCAGCAAACCGCTGGTGCTGAACCTCGTCTATACGAGCTGCTCGTCGGTCTGCCCGACCATCGTGCAGACCCTGGACGCCGCCATCGGAGCGGCCCAGAAGGCGCTCGGCGAGGACAGCTTCGCCGTGGTCACGATCGGCTTCGACACCGCCCACGACACGCCCGCGCGCATGCGCGCCTTCGCCCGTGCCCAAGGGGTCGAACGGCCGAACTGGCGGTTCCTCAGCAGCGACCCCGCCACGGTCGCTGCGCTGATCGACGAGATCGGCTTTGCGCTGTACCCTTCACCGCAAGGCTTCGACCACCTGGCCTTGACCACGGTGGTCGACCAGGAGGGCGTGGTGTACCGGCAGATCTACGGCGGCGTGTTCGAGGCGCCGGCCCTGGTCGAGCCGCTCAAGGAGCTGGTGTACGGCCGGCGGAGCGACTGGACCAGCCTCGCGGGCCTGGTCAACCGCGTGCGCCTGTTCTGCACGCTCTACGACCCGAGGACCGGCGGCTATCGCTTCGACTACTCGCCGTTTGTGGGCATGGCGATCGGGCTCGCCGCTCTCGCCGGCGTGGCCGGGTTCGCGCTCCGCGAATGGCGCCGGAGCGGGCGGCCCCAGCTGCGCGCCTGACACCCCTGCGAGCGCGCCGATGAGCCGCGTACGCAGGACGCTGCGGTTCGCATTCGAGCGCCTCGAGGGCCTGCTCGATCATGTCTTCCCGCCAGCCTGGAACCCGCTTTACCATCTGGGCGCGCTCGGTTTCTTCTTGTATTGGATCGTCGCGGTCAGCGGGATTTATCTCTACGTCTTCTTCGATACCGGAGTCGCCGCGGCCTACGGCTCGGTCGAGGACCTGACCCACCAGCAATGGTACGCCGGCGGCGTGATGCGCAGCCTGCATCGTTATGCGTCCGACGCCCTCGTGATCATCCTGATGGTGCATCTGGTCCGGGAGTTCTCGCTCGACCGGTACCGCGGTCCGCGCTGGTTCACCTGGGTGACCGGTGTGCCGATCCTGCTGCTGATCATCGCCGCCGGCATCACCGGCTACTGGCTGGTCTGGGACAAGCTCGCCCAGTACGTCGCGATCGCCACGACCGAATGGCTCGACCAGCTGCCCATCTTCGGCCAGGCGATCGCGCGCAATTTTCTGGCGCCGGACAGTCTGGACGACCGTTTCTTCACCCTTCTGGTGTTCATGCATATCCTGCTGCCCCTGTTGCTGCTGCTGGTGCTGTGGATGCATCTGCAACGGGTCAGCCGGCCGCAGATCAATCCGGCGCGCGGCCTGGCGACCGGCATGTTCCTGACCATGCTCGCGCTGTCGGTCGTCAAGCCGGCGCTCAGCCAGGGGCCGGCCGATCTCGGCAAGGTGCCGGCCGAGGTCGGCCTCGACTGGTTCTACCTGGGCTTCTACCCGTTGCTCGACAGCTGGCCGGGCGCGGCGACCTGGGGCCTCGCCGGCGCGCTGATCCTGATGCTCGTCGTGCTGCCCTGGCTGCCGCCGCTGCGGCGCGCGGCCGTCGCGGTGGTCGATCTCGCCAACTGCAACGGCTGCACGCGCTGCGCCGCCGACTGCCCCTACAATGCGATCACCATGATGCCCCGCACCGATGGCCGCGCGTTCGAGCGCGAGGCCAGGGTCAATCCGGGCCTGTGCGTCAGCTGCGGGATCTGCGCCGGCGCCTGCCCGACCTCGATGCCGTTCCGGCGCGCCACGGAGCTCGTGCCGGGCATCGATCTGCCGAGCCTGTCCATGGCTACCCTACGCGACCGGGTGAACGATGCGGCGGCGGGCCTGACGCAAGCGCCGCGCATCGTGGTGTTCGGCTGCGATCACGGGGTCGAGCTTGCCGCGGTACGAGGTCCGCAGGTGGCGGCGCTCAGCCTCGCCTGCATCGGTCAGTTGCCGCCCGCGTTCATCGACTACGCCCTGAGCCGCGATCTGGCTGACGGGGTGCTGTTGACCGGCTGCGCCGATAGCGCCTGCTTCAACCGGTTCGGCATCGCCTGGACCGAGGAGCGCCTCGCGGGCAAGCGCGACCCCAACCTGCGCGCCCGGGTGCCGCGCGAACGCTTGAGCACGCTCTGGCTCGGCAGGCACAGGGTCAGGGAACTCGAAGCGGCGCTCGGGCGGTTTGCAGAGCGTCTTGCAGAGCTTCAGACGCCGAGGATCGAACGCCGCTCGCCAGTGCCGGCTACGGCGGAATCGCGCGAGATGAGCCATGGCTAAGCCCCTTGCCTATGTCGGTCAGGGGGCGGTCTTTCTGCTGCTCGCCCTTGGCATCGGGTATTGCTCGAATCGGCCGGCCTACACCCACTTCCCGCCGGATCTGGCGCTCCTCAAGCTCAGCTTCGCGCATGGCGCACACAAGGCGGAATGCCGCCAGCGAAGCGCCGAAGAACTCGCCAAGCTGGCGCCGAACATGCGCCGGCCCGCCGCCTGTTCGCGCGAACGCCTGCCGGTCACGGTCGAGCTGCTGCTCGATGGCAATGTGCTGTATCGGGCGGTGCTGCCGCCGACGGGGCTGGCCGGCGACGGCCCGTCCCGAGCATATGAGCGCTTCGCCGTGCCGGCCGGCCGGCACGAGCTGATCGCACGCCTGCGCGACAGCGATCGCACCGAGGGTTTCGATTACGAGCGGACCGCGACGCTCGAGCTTGCACCGGCGCAGAGCGTCGCGATCGATTTCCGCCCCGAGATGGGCGGCTTCGTTTTCCGGTAGATCCGGAGGAAGCAGATGACCCTCATTGTATGGCGCAAGGAGTTCGAGACCGGGGTCGCCGAGGTCGATCACGAGCACCAGGAGCTGGTGGCGCTGATCAACCAGCTGCACGCGGAACTCGGCGGCGATGCCTCGAAGGACACGGTCTCGCGCTTCCTCGGCGAGGTGTTCGCGCGGATCTCGGCGCACTTCGCGCTCGAGGAGACGGTCATGCGCAAGCACCGCTACGACGAGTACCAGGCGCACAAGGCGGAGCACGAGGCCCTGCTCGACGAGATCCGCGACATCATGGACGATTACGAGGCCGGAGCCTTTGCGGACGCCGGGGAGGCGCTCGCGACCACGGTGCGCGACTGGTTCGTCAACCACTTCAAGACAAGGGACGCCAGACTGCACAAGATGCTCGGCGTCTGAGCGCCGGGCGGACCCGGCCGTCCTGCTTGATCTCGATCAAGGCAGCCGCCTGGCCGCGGTGCCACACGTGTCGCCATGAACCCCGAGCTCTTGGCCAGGTACGACCGCCCGGTGCCGCGCTACACCAGCTACCCGACGGCGCCGCACTTCCACGCCGGGATTGGGCCGGACGACTACCGCAGCTGGCTCGCCCGGCTGCCCGATGGCGCCCCGCTGTCGCTCTACCTGCACGTCCCGTTCTGCCACGCCCTCTGCTGGTATTGCGGCTGCCACACCACGGTCGCCCGCCGCTATCAGCCGGTCGCCGAGTATCTGGATCTCCTCCTCGCGGAAGTGGATCTGGTCAGCACTGTCCTGGGCAGCCGGCGCCCGGTCAGCCACGTCCATTTCGGCGGCGGCACGCCGACCATATTCGCGCCCGACGATCTGCGGACCTTGGGCGAGCGCCTGCGCGCGCGCTTCGAGATCGGGAGCGATGCCGAGTTCGCGGTCGAGATCGACCCGCGGCGGCTGACGCGTGAGACGGTCGACGCGCTGGTCGCGATCGGAGTCAACCGCGCGAGCCTCGGCGTCCAGGACGTCAATCCGGAGGTGCAGGCGGTGATCAACCGCTTGCAGCCGTTCGCCGTCGTCGAAGCAGCGGTCGACCGGCTGCGAGAGGCGGGGATCGCCAACGTCAACTTCGATCTGATGTATGGCCTGCCCCGTCAGACCGTCGATCGGGTACTGCAATCGGTCGACGCGGCGGTGCGGCTGCGCCCCGCCCGGGTCGCCCTGTTCGGCTACGCGCACGTGCCGTGGATGAAGCGCCATCAGCGGCTGATCGACCAGAGCGCGCTGCCAGGCACGAGCGAGCGCGCCGCCCAGTCCGAGGCCGCGGCCGACCGGCTTGCGCACGCCGGTTACGTGGCGATCGGCGTGGATCATTTCGCGCTGCCGGACGACAGCCTCGCGCTCGCGCTTCGGCAAGGGCGTCTGCGCCGCAATTTCCAGGGTTACACCACCGATGCGGCGTCAGCGCTGCTCGGCTTCGGGGCCTCGGCGATTGGTCGCCTCCCGCAAGGCTACGTGCAGAACGCCGTGCCCGTTCCGGCGTACCGTGACGCGATCCGCGCCGGTCGCCTCGCCACTGAGCGCGGCATTGCGCTCACCGACGAGGATCGCGCCCGATGGTCGGTCATCGAGCGCCTGATGTGCGATTTGGCCGTCGACCTCGACGGTTCGGCCGGGCGGTTTGCGACCGAGGTCGCGGCGCTCGAGCCGTTCGTCGCGGACGGCATGGTCCAGGTCGAGACCGGCTCGATCCGCATCCGGCCCGAGGGGCGAGCGTTGGCGCGCAGCGTGTGCGCGGTGTTCGACGCCTATTTCAAACAGGGCGCCGCGCGCCATTCGCGCGCTGTGTAATATGCGCGCCCGGTCTCGGACCGTGACAAGGAGGCAATCATGACGTCTGCCGCGGCGACCGCGCGGCGCGCCGCGTCCACGCCAGCCATGCGCGAGCAGCGCCGGACCGCGCCTGCGTCCGCCGTGCCGCACCCGTTTGCGGGCTTCCTGCGCACCATCGGCCGCGGCGCGACGCTCGGGCGGCCGCTCGACGAGGCCGAAGCCGAGCAGGCGATGGCCATGATCCTGGACGGCGCCGTCGAGCCGGTGCAGCTCGGCGCGTTCCTGCTCGTGCTGCGCTACCGCACCGAGACGCCGGCCGAGCTCGCCGGCTTCGTGCGCGCGGTCCGGTCGCGCATCGCGCGACCCGCGGGCGTGACGGTCGAGCTGGACTGGCCGTCATACGCGGACCGGCACAAGCAGCTGCCCTACTTCGTGCTGGCGGCGCTGCTGCTGGCGGAGACGGGCATCCGGGTGCTGATGCACGGCATCGACGGTGAAGGATCCGCCACGACGCCGGCTGCGCTGCGAGCGCTTGGCGTCCCCGTCTGCGCCACCCCGGTCGAAGCAACGGGTCGCCTCGACACCTTCGGCTTTGCCTATCTGCCGCTCTGCGTGATCTGCCCTGAGCTGGCGGCGCTGTTCGATCTTCGGCCGTTGCTTGGCCTGCGGTCACCGGCCAACTCCCTCGCGCGCGAGCTCAACCCGTTCGTCGCGCCCTGCCAGATTCAGGGCGTGTTTCACCCGAACTACCTGCCGCTCCATCAAGAGACCGCGCAGCGGCTCGGCCAGGCTCACGCGGTGATCTTCAAGGGCGGCGGCGAAGGGCAGCGCAACCCGGACAAGCCGTGCCGTGCGCTGACCGTGGACAACGGCGCGCCCGGCGAGACGATCTGGCCGGCGCTCATCGAGGGCAATCAGCATCCCTGGCGCACGGAGCCGCTCGAGACCGCGCGACTTGCCGCCCTGTGGCGGGGCGAATCGGAGCCGCCCGGCCCGATCGCCGCGGTCGTCGGCACCGCGGCCATAGCGCTGAAGCTGCTCGGCCGAAGCGCGAGCATCGCGGAGGCCGAGGCAGAGGCACAGCGGCTGTGGCGGGAGCGGCCGCGACGGCGGTTCGGCACCGCCTGAGCCTGGCAATGGCTGGCGTCCGCCAAGCCGAATGGCCCTCCTGATCGCGGCGACGCTGCTGGTGATCGCAAGCCACGTCGTGCCGTCGGCGCCCGGCCTGCGCGAGCGCCTGATCCGAGCGCTCGACCGGCCGGGCTTCTATGCCGGCTATGCGCTGAGCTCGCTGCTGACGCTCGGTCTCCTGATCTGGGCGCACCGGGCCGCCGGACCGCAGCCGTGGCTCTATACGCCGCTCCCGGCCGCCCGCCATATCGCGCTGGCCGCCATGCCCATCGCGATTTTGCTCGTGCTCGCACGCCTCACGACCCCGGCTGAGCCGGATCGCCCGCGCGGCATCTACCGCGTGACCGCGGTGCCGGGCAGCCTCGGCATCCTGCTCTGGACGCTGGTCCACCTGCTCAACCTCGGCGAAGCCCGGGCCGTCGTCGTATTCGGCGGGCTTGCCCTGATGACTTTGATCGCGCTCATCAAGAACCTGCTGCTGGCCGACGCCGGCTATCGAGACGTCGGTTGGGTGCCGTTCGCCGCGATCGCGGCGGGCCGGGAGAGCTTTGTCTGGCGCGAGATCGGGGTTTGGCGGCTCGGGCTGGCGCTCGTGGTGTACGCGAGTCTGCTGCACCTCCACCCGATCGTCATCGGCCGCGATCCGCTGGCCGGCATCCGATAGCCCGCCTGCCGCTCGACGCTGGTCAGGCGGCGATGCTGGCGGCGAGGGTCGCCTCGACCTGGTCGAGGATCAGGTCGCTGATCAGCGGATCGGGGCCGATCGGCCCGGCATAGGCGGCCCGCTCCCCGGCTGGCGCGAGCAGTGCCGGGATGTCTTCCTCGCCGTGCTCGCCGGCGTCCACGAACAGACCGACCGCCACGCACCGCGGGACGCTGAGCGCATCGAGCGCGTCGGGCACCCGCGGCGGCTCGTCGAGGAAAGCCACACCCACCTCGGCAAAACGATGCTGGCCGGCGATCCGCGCCGCGTGACGGCGCGCCGTTGCGCCCGAACCTCGATGGCGCTCGGTGCCATGACCGACGACCAGCAGTGCGCTCTCGGCTAGGCGCCATGCCCTGGCGGCGCACTCCGCGAGCGCCTTGGTCGAAATCATGTCAGCGAGCCGGGGGTGGGCGCCGACTGGCGGGCTGACCAGGCAATGCAGTCCCGGGGGCGCGGCGCCCTCGAGCCGCCGGCGCACGGCTGCGAGCGTATAGCCTTCGGCCATCAGCAGAGGCGCGACCACGACCGTCGGGCCGCGCACTGTCGTTATGGTTTCCACTGGACCCGGCCAGCCCTTCAGTGCGCAGGCGTGAACCTCGCCGAAGCGCCCGAGTGCGCGAATCCGCCTCGCATGCTCAGCGGCCGCGCCGACCGCGCCGCGAATGCCGTGCGCGCACAGCACGAGCGCGACGTCCTCCCGGCAGGGCTCAGTGGCTGGTGCCCTCGTCGCCATGAATCTTGTTCCAGACATTGTACTTGCCGGATGGCTTGACCATCGGGATCCGGGTCACCTCCTCGAGCGTGTTCGCGTCGTACACCACGATCGCGCCATCCATCTCCCAGATGCTGAGCAGCGCGTAGCGGCCGTCGCGGGTGAACTCGACGTGGGCCGCGGTCTTGCCGGGCTCGGGTCGGAGCGTTCTGACGATCTCGAGCGTCTGCTTGTCAATCACCTGCACCGCGTCCTTGTGCGCTCCCAAGGACCCGTCGACCCAGGCGTATGGGCTGTTCTCGTGGCTGCGCATGAAGAAGCCGGGGCCAAGGGTGTCGATTCGCCTGATCACCCGCCACTCGCTCATGTCGATGACGCTTACCGCCGCCTCCTTGAGATGCGGCGTCGCCAGCACCCGCCGCCCCTGATACAGCCAGCTGATGCCCGAGCCGAGGTGCGGCAGACCGGGCAGGGGCAGTTCGGCAATCTCGCGGCGGACGTCGAGATTGACCACGACCGCCCGGTCGCCGTCGCGCGCGGAGCCGATCACGGCGCGATAGTCGGGCCCGAAGAAGAAGTCGTCGAGCGGCTGCTTGAGCTCGATCCGGCGGATCGGAAAGCGCTCGTGCTGGGCAACCGCCTCGATCATGCCCTGCTCGTGACTGTGCACGAGGCCGCTCACCTCCGGCGCATCCGGCCCATAGAACACCTCCCACATCTCGGGAATGTCCTTGAGCGCGACCACGAAGCTCCGCCGCGGCGGCGCCTGGTACACGGCGCTGACCCGCGAGCTGCTCTTGCCGCGCGCGTCCTCGGCCGGAATCACCGCAAGCAGCGCGAGATTTGCCGCATCGAGGAGCACGAGCGTGTGCGGCAGATAATTGGCGACCGCGACCATTTGGCCGTCGTGCGCGAGGGCGAGGTTGCGGGTGTTGATCCCGGCGCGCACCTCGGCGACCAGCTCGAGCCCCCAGAGATCATATTTGCTGATCCAGCCGTCGCGCGACGCGAAGTAGACGAAGCGGCCATCGGGCGAGAACTTGGGCCCGCCGTGCAGGGCGAACCTGCTGGCAAACCGCGTGATCGGCGCGAAGCGGTCGCCATCCAGAATGGTGACGTGGTGGTCCCCGCTTTCGACCACGACGAACAGATTGAGCGGATCGGCGGCGTGGCGGGGCGCCTCGGCTAGCGCCGCGGGCTCGACCAGAACTTGGCGCGATGCCTCGATCTCGGACTCACCCCACTGCGGCACCTCGGGCAGCGGCGTATAGATCAGCTCGACCAGCGCCTGGACCTGCGCCGCGTCCAACCGCTCGCCGAACGGCGGCATCTGGGTTGCGGCGCGGCCGTGCGCGATGACCTCGGCGGCGTCCTCCCGGTTCAGCCGCCCGAGGTTCTCAGGCAGCAGGGCGGGGCCCATGCCGCCCAGGCGCGCCGCGCCGTGACAGGACGCGCAGTGCTCGCCGTAAAGGTTCAGCGTGTCGCCGGGCGTCCCGGCCTGCGCCTCGGGGCAGGCGGCCAACGCCGCGGCGAAAATGCCGTTACGGAGCCACGGCCGCATGGCGCTGCTTGCGATAGGGCGTCACGGCAAGTCGCGCGCCGGGCGTCACGCCGATCTCCTGGTCGGACAGGTAGCAGGCGGGGTCCTCGGCAAACGCGTCGCCGGTCAGCTGCATGGCGCGCACCCGCGTGTTGCCGCCGCAGACGTCGAAAAACCGGCAGGCGCCGCAGCGGCCCGTGATCCGTCGCGGCTTCGCCTTGAGACCGGCCATGATCGGGTCGGAGGTGTCTTGCCAGATCTCGGAGAACGGCCGGTCGCGCACGTTGCCGAGGCTGTAGTGCCACCAGAAGGTGTCGGGGTGGACATTGCCGACGTTGTCGATGTTGGCGACGTTGACGCCCGACGCGTTGCCGCCCCAGAGCGCGAGCTTGCGGCGGATGTGCTCGGCCATCTCGGGAAACCGCTCGCGCACCCAGAACAGAAAGTACACGCCGTCGGCGTCGTTGTTGCCGGTGACGAACTCCTTGATCAGGCCGCGTTCGACGTAGGACCAGCAACGCTCGAAGATCAGGTTCAGCGCGGCGCGCGTGGTCCGGTGGTACGCATCGTCGCCGCGATGGCGATTGCCGCGGCCGGCGTAGACCAGATGCGACAGGTAGAACTTGTCGATCTGCTCGGTCTCCACGAGGTCGAGCATCGCCCGCAGATGGTGGGCATTGCGCTCGGTCATGGTGAAGCGCAGGCCGACCTTGATGCCCCGCGCCCGGCACAGCCGCAGGCCGCGCAGCGCGGCATCGTAACCTCCCGGCTGGCGCCGGAAGCGGTCGTGGACCTCGCCGATGCCATCGAGGCTGACGCCCACGTAGTCGTAGCCGACGGCGGCGATGCGCTCGGCGCACGCCGGGTCGATCAGCGTGCCGTTGGTCGACAGGCCGACATAGAAGCCCATCTTCTTGGCGCGCGCGGAGATCTCGAAGATGTCGTCGCGGAGCAAGGGCTCGCCGCCGGAGAGGATCAGAACCGGCACCCCGAAAGCCTTGAGATCATCCATGACCGCGCACAGCTCTGCGGTCGAGAGCTCGCCCGGAAAATCCTTGTCGCAGGACAGCGAATAGCAGTGGATGCAGTTCAGGTTGCAGCGGCGGATCAGGTTCCAGATGACCACCGGGCCGGGCGGCTTGCGCACGCGCAAAGGGGTCGGCCGCACGATTTCCTGCATGTACTGGCTAAGTCGGAACATCATGCCTCTCCTCAGCCAGCCTCAGGCCGGTCTTCTTGAGGATGCGCGTGCTGTAGAGCACATCGTGGGCGCGCGCCGCGTCGCCGAGCAGCCGGGCAATCTCTGCCACCTCCTCCTCGACCTCCGCCCGGGTGCGGCCGTGCACCATGGCGAACAGATTGTAGCGCCACTGCGGCAGCCGGCGCGGCCGGCGATAGCAGTGACTGACGAACGGCAGGGCGCCGACCGCGCGGCCGAGTCGGCCGGCCTTCTGGTCGGCCACGTCCCAGACCGACATGCCATTTGCCCGGTAGCCCAGGCTGTAGTGGTTGGGCACCGCGCCGATCCGCCGGATGATTCCGGCCCCCAGCATGCGACGCAGGCGCGCCATGACCTCGTCAGGCATGAGGCCCAGTTGCCTCGCGATGGCGTGGTACGGCCGGGCGCACAGCGGCAGGCCGGCCTGGGTGGCGCGGATGATCGCGCGATCGGTCGGGTCGAGTGCGATGCTCATGCCGACAGCTTCAGCTCGAGGAAATACTCGTCCAGCTTCGGCAGATCGATCACAGGCAGGGCCGTCGCGGTGGCGATCTCGGCGAGCGCCGTCCTGACCCGTTCGGGTCGCTCGGTCGCCAGCACGAACCACATGTTGAGCTCGTGCGTGCGGCGATAGTTGTGGGCGACCTCGGGGAAGCCGTTGACGATCGCGGCGACCTCGTCGAAGCGGTCGTCCGGGACCGCCATGGCCGCGAGCGTCAGGCCGCCGCCCAGGCGCTCGGCGTCGTACATCGGCCCGAAGCGGCTGAGCACGCCTGCCGCGAGCAGGCGCGCCAAGCGCGCGATCACCTCATTCTCGTCCAGGCCGAGGCGCTCCCCGACCTCGGCGTAGGGCCGCTCGGCGATCGGGAAGCCGCCTTGGAGCGCGTTGATCAACCGACGATCGTTGTCGTCCATCAGACGAGTTCCAGGCTTCCTTCAGCGTAGCGGGCGCCGCGCTGCTTGAAGCGCCGGCGGCTGAACAGGACGGCGCGCGGCAGCCCCTCCAGCCCCGCGGTGGCGCTTGCGGTCTCGACGAGGGCTTCGACCGCGCCGCGCTCGCGGCCGTGGATCATGCAGAACAGGTTGTAGGGCCAGAC
>JBKPNX010000020.1:0-5580 GCA_046732855.1 Pseudomonadota bacterium | reverse complement strand
CGGTCGGCACCTTCGACTGCGAGTTCGGCTTCTCCTGCATGGGCTACGAGATCGCCGGCGGCTGGGGCGCCAAAATGGCGGAGCCGGAGCGCGACGTGATCGTGTTCACCGGCGACGGCTCGTACCTGATGATGAACTCCGACGTCTATTCGTCGGTGCTGACCGGGCACAAGCTGATCGTCGTGCTGTGCGACAACGGCGGTTTCGCGGTGATCAACCGGTTGCAGAACTTCAAGGGCGGCGCGTCGTTCAACAACCTGCTCGAGGACTGCCGGCGCGAGGTCGACGCGCGGGTCGATTTCGCCAAGCACGCCGAGAGCATGGGCGCGCTCGCCGAGCACGTGCGCTCGATCGGCGACCTGGAGGCGGCGTTCCAGCGCGCCAAGGCGGCCGATCGCACCTACGTGATCGTGATCGACGTGCACCCGCACCAATGGACGCCCGGCGATGCCTGGTGGGATGTCGCCGTGCCCGAGGTCAGCCGGCGCGAGGCGGTGCAGAAGGCCCGCGCCGAGCATGAAAAGGGCTGGCAGAAGCAGCGGATCGGAGTGTGAGCCGTGGCGGCAGCGACGGGGACCAGGGCCGGCACGATCCGCCTCGGCATCGCGCCGATCGGCTGGTCGAACGACGACCTGCCCGAGCTCGGCGGCGACCTGACCCTCGAGCAGTGCCTGCGCGAGGCGCGCGAGGCCGGGTACTCGGGCGTCGAGAAGGGCGGCAAGTTCTCGATGGACCCCAAAGTGCTCGGGCCGATCCTCGAGCAGCACGGGCTCCGGCTGGTCACCGGCTGGTTCTCCGGGGAGCTCCGCCACGGCACGGTCGAGCGCGAGAAGCGGCGCATCGCCCAGCAGCTCGCGCTGTACCAGGCGCTGGGCGCGCCCGTGATGATCTATGCCGAGACCACCGGTACGGTGCAGGCCAAGATCGACACGCCGGTCGCCGCGCGCCCGCGCATGCCCGCCGAGGAATTCAAGCGCTACGGCGACAATCTCACCGAGCTCGCTGAATGGTTGCAGGCCGAGAGCTGCCCCATGGCCTTCCACCACCACATGGGCACGGTCGTCGAGACCGAGAGCGAGGTCGATCTCCTGATGAGCCGGACCGGAAATGCGGTCGGGCTGCTGTTCGACACCGGGCATCTGACGTTCGCCGGCGGCGACGTGCTCGCCACGGCGCGCCGCCACGGCAGGCGGATCAACCACGTCCACTGCAAGGACATCCGCCCCGGCGTGCTCGAGCGTCTCAAGGCCGAGAACTGGTCGTTTCTCAAGGGCGTGGTCGAGGGCGTGTTCACGGTGCCGGGCGATGGCGCGATCGACTTCGGCGCGTTCGCGAAAGTGCTCGCGGAGTTCGGCTACTCCGGCTGGGTCGTGGTCGAGGCGGAGCAGGATCCGAACAAGGCTAATCCGCTCGAGATGGCGCGGATCGGCCACAAGGCGCTGACCGAGGCGTTCGGCCGGGCCGGCTTTACGATCGAGGTCGCCGGGCGCTGAGACGGCCACCGGGCAGCCACCAATGGCTTTCATGCGCGTCGCCTCGCCGGCTCGTCTTGAGGTCACGCTCTGACCGTAGCGCAGGAGGTCAGTCATGACGCACAAGCTGCCTTCCGACCCGCAGGGCGTGGTGATCCGGTGGCGCTCCTCCGGGGGACTGGCTGCGGCCGAGGCAGACGGGTCGGACCTCGCCATCCGTGCGGATGGCAGCGCCACGGTCGGCGGCCGCTTCGGCGGCGGTCGACCGGTCGAAGGCAGGATCACGCCAGCGCGGCTGCAGGACCTGTTGCGGCTCGCGCTCGACGACAAAGCTTTCTTCGCGATCGATGAGACGAAGCTCGATCGAGCGATCGCGGCCGCGCTCCGCAAACGGCAGGAGGCGGGCGAGGCAGATGACGTGATCCACCTGCCAGGCGGCCCGCACTACGTCGATGCCGGCACGACGAGCATCGAAATCGCCGCGGACGGCAAGCGGCACGAGGTGAACGTCCACGGCCTGTTCGCCGCCGCGCGCGATTTTCCCGAGATCGACGAGCTGCGCCGCCTCCGAGCGATCGAGGTCGCATTGCTCGAGCTGGCCGAGGAGGTGGTCGCGACCGCGCGGCGGTGATCTCCTGCGCCCGCGACCGCCACCCGGTCACGAGACCGCCACCCGCGAAGGTGGCAGTCCCGTGGATCGCGCCTCAGACCAGAGCGTCCTCAGGCAGGACGGTCTGGTCGGGGATCAGCATCACGCCGTGGTCGCCGTGGTCCTCGCGCTCGGCGCCCACGCCCAGCATCGCGAGCATCAGCGAGCTCGGCAGGGTGTACGGGTCGGCGGCGTCGTAGTTGACCTGATAGCCCAGATCCTCGAGTGACGCGACGGTCATCCGGCTGATCGGATTGGTGCCGGTATTCAAAAAGCCGGTCATCAACTCGTTGCCGAACACCGTCTCGCGCCAATGGCTGTCGCGGGTCCCGGGTCCACCGGTGTTGGCGACCGGAACCGCAGTGGGGCCCGACGTCTGGAGGAGGTCGCCGCACTCGCGCATGGCATTGGCGCCGGAGAAGGTCGGATTGACCGTGCCAGCGCCCTGCAGCAGTCCGAAGCGCGACCAGATCGTCCCGATACCCATCACGTGGCCCATCTCGTGCATGATCACGCGCACCAGGCTGCCCTCGGCTTCCATCCGCGCGAGATCCGCCGTGTCGAACTCCATGATGCCGGTCGCGGGAAGGATGATGGGCGCAGGCCGCAGCACGCGCGGGCCCGCTCGGCCCAGCACGCTGCCGACGCCATCGATCGCCACGCCGCTCGCCTCGATCACCACGTCGTCGATCACCTCGCTGCCCACCCGCACGTCGGGCAGATCGCCGACGATGAGCTCCGACCAACGGCGCGCCGCGGCATCGAAGGCGTCCTGCTGGGCCGTGGTCAGGCCGCCGAGGAAGCGCACGTCGACGCGGAACGCCGGCCGAGCTGGCGCCGCGGTGCTGATCGACAGCCCCCAGCGCCGCAAAGTGCCGCCGTCCTGGGACGCCTGATCGCGCACCTCGAGCCGCCACCGGCCGTTCGCCGGCCGGTTGCGGAAATCGGCGAGATTGCCTTCCGGCCGAAACGTGCCCCGAAACGGCGGCACCGCATTGGCGATCGCTGTCGGCGCTGCGGCATCGAACACCGTCTCGCGGAAGTGGTTGCGGTTGCCGCCCCTGCGATCGGCAAGGATAACTCGTTGCCCGCTCGGGTTGAGCAAGCTCAGCGTAAGGTCGCCATCCCAGGTGTGCTCGATGTCGACCGTCACGTCGATGTCGTCGATGACATCGCCGTCCATGCCGTTCACCTCGATGAACGAGGCGACGGTGCTGGAGGGCCCCGGATCGATATCGGCCGGGGTGTTGTTGACGAATTCATGTCGCATGGCTGGACCATCCTCTATTGCTGTCTGCGGCCGGGAGGTCGTTCCGCCCGGCTCGCCAGAAGAACCGAGCAAGCCTACGCTGATCGGCGCAGCTAGCCTGTGAAGCGGGTCACACCCGGCGCAATTCGCGCTCGAGGCGAGCAGGAGGTCGCCGGCCCTTGAGCAATCGGCCATGCCTGGCCGCGGACGTTTCGTGGCCGACGCCGTTGCGCGGCCAGAGGGTCCAGGACAAACGGGGCGTCATGGCCGACCCTCGCATCCGAGTGCCGCCCGCGCCCCGGTCGCGTGGTTGAGCAGATCATCCGATGCGGCTACCAATGTCGGCAACGACTGACATGCACCGCACCCGGATCAAGATCTGCTGTACCCAGTCGGCGGACGAGGCGCGCCTCGCGATCGCGCACGGCGCCGATGCGCTGGGCTTGGTCGGGGCGATGCCGAGCGGGCCGGGGCCGATCGACGACGCGCTGATCGCCGCGATCGCGGCACGGGTGCCGCCGCCGATCGCGACGTTTCTCTTGACCAGCGAGACCGACGTCGAGGCGATCATCGCGCACGCACGCCGCTGCCGGACCAACACGTTACAATTGGTCGATCACGTCGCGGATGAGGTCTACCCAAAGCTGCGCGCGGCGCTGCCGGGGATCAAGCTCGTGCAGGTGATCCACGTCGCGGGCGAGCAGTCCGTGGCGGCAGCGGTCGCCGCGGCCGCGCACGCCGACGCGCTGCTGCTCGATTCCGGCCAGCCGCACGCGCCGGTCAAGATCCTGGGCGGCACCGGGCGCGTGCACGACTGGGAGCTGAGCCGGCGCATCGTCGAGGCGGCGCCGTGCCCGGTGTTCCTCGCGGGCGGGCTGCGCGCGGACAATGTCGGCGCGGCGATCGCGACGGTGCGGCCGTTCGGGGTGGACGTGTGCACGGGCGTGCGCCGGGCCGATCACTTGCTCGATCCCGAGAAGCTCGCGGCGTTCGTCGCCGCGGTCGCCGCCGCCTAGGCTCGATGCCCGCGGACTGAAAGCGAAGCGGGCCGCCAGCCAACCGTCACGGGAGCCGCCCACTCGCTGCCCTGCGCACGCCGGCGCATCCTGCGCGGCCGTTCTCGGGTTCGTTCGGCAGCCAGAGAGCGGCGGACTCGTGCAGCATCCGGTCGGACAGGGGTTGCTCGACGACGACATAGTCGAGGCGGGGCGGGGCCGCGCGCTCGGGTGCGTCCGGTTGCGCTGGCGGCCTGGGTTCGTTCGGTTGCTGCTGGTGGGCGAGCTGCGGCCGCACCGCGGCCCGGAGCGGGGGCGCCGCCAGAGCTGCATCGGTCCCGAGCACCTGCTCGGCCTGAAGCGCCTGCTCGGCCTGGAGCGCCTTCAGCGTCTTGAGCGCGTGCCAGAACTCGGCCATCGCCGCGCCGCGATAGCGCAGCAAGGTCTCGAACGAGCGGGTGCCGTTGCCGTCCCGGATCAGGGCCAAGCCGGGTCCGGCCGCGCCATAGCTCCGCTCCTCGAACAGCTCGATCTCGATCCTGTCCGCGCGCGCGAGCCGCCAGGCGGCGACGGCGACCCGCCGCGCGAGCACGGTCTGCAGCGCGCCGACCGGCGAGAGCTCCTCGACCAGCGCCGCCTCGAGCGCGGCGAACTCGCCAGCGTCCTCCTCTGGCAGCACGAGGTACTTCTCGGCGCGCATGCCGTGTCTGAGTGCATTCTGCGCCGAGCGCGCCTTGCCCTCGGAGGTGTTCGGACCGCGAGACTTCGCGCCGTTTTTGCGGCTGGCTTCGGCACGCGCATTGGACAGGGGAACGGCCGCGCGGGGCGCGGCGCCATCATGCGACATGGCGGGATTCCTACGAACTGGGTTTGGTAGCTGGGGGTGTGCGATTGCTGGAGGGCAACAGCGCGGATGGGCAGCTTTGTAGCGGCAGTCTAATCGGTTTTAGGAATTTTGTCCAGAGCGCACCACCGCTTCGCCGACGCCACGCGTATTGCGGCCCGAGCCCTCATCTATAGGACCGCTCCCCACAGGAAAGCCGACATACCCAGCACCAGGGCATGAGGCTCGCTTTTGACCCTGGCTGTGTGAAAACGCCTCGCTTCAAATGCTTCGCGCGGTATGAATCCCGCACCAATTGCGGGGGATCGGATGAAGCGGTTCGTCGAGGGCGTGGATCGCGCGCAGAGCACGCTGTTTCCCGAATGCCTGGA
>JBKPNX010000019.1:0-7623 GCA_046732855.1 Pseudomonadota bacterium | reverse complement strand
TCGCTCGCGATCATCATCCGGACCAGGTCATGGAACGAGGTCTTCGGCTGCCAGCCGAGCACCCGGCGGGCTTTGGCGGCGTCGCCTTCGAGCAGGTCGACCTCGGCGGGGCGCAGGTAGCGCTCATCAAAGCCGACGTGGTCGCTCCAGTCGAGATCGAGGCAGCCGAACGCTGCCTCGCAGAACTCGCGCACCGAGTGGCGCTCGCCCGTGGCGATGACAAAGTCGTCCGGCTCGTCCTGCTGCAGCATGAGCCACATCGCTTCGACGTAGTCGCCGGCGAAGCCCCAGTCGCGCTCGGCGTCGAGGTTGCCGAGATACAGGCGCTCCTGCAGGCCGAGTTTGATTCGGGTGGCGGCCCGGGTGATCTTGCGCGTGACGAACGTTTCGCCGCGCCGCGGGCTCTCGTGGTTGAACAGGATGCCGTTGGACGCGTGCAGGCCGTAGGCCTCGCGGTAGTTGACCGTCTGCCAGTAGCTGTAGACCTTGGCCACGGCGTACGGGCTGCGCGGATGGAACGGCGTCGTCTCCGACTGCGGGATCTCGGCCACCTGGCCGTACATCTCCGACGAGGACGCCTGGTAGAAGCGGACCGGATGCGGCAGCTCCCGGATCGCCTCGAGCAGCCTCAGGGTGCCGAGCGCATCGACGTCCGCCGAGTACAAGGGCGCCTGGAATGACACCGCGACGTGCGACTGCGCCCCGAGATTATACACCTCGTGCGGCGCAATCTTGCCCAACAGCCGGCTGAGCCCGTTGCCGTCGGAAAGATCGCCGTAATGGAGAAACAGTCGAGCGTTGGGCTCGTGCGCGTCGAGATACAGGTGCTCGATGCGTCCCGTGGTAAAGGTCGAGGACCGGCGAACCAGCCCGTGGACTTCGTAGCCCTTGTTCAACAGAAACTCGGCCAGATACGAGCCGTCCTGTCCGGTGATGCCGGTCATGAACGCACGCCGGGCTCTCTCCGTTCGCATTGCCATCCGTTCCGATGTCGCATTCGAGGTGCGGGCAGTAACGATGTTGCGTCAGTCCTAGTATCGAGCGAAGCCGCCGCGCCCTCGATCTGCCGGCCTGGCCGACCGTTGCTTTCCCATGCTGTCGTTCATCCGCTACTCTTCAAAGATGTACAAAACCTCTATAACTCCGCCTGTGCGGGCCTTTTGAAATCGGTACTACGTTTGGCCTATCATCCTGGCGCTCGCTATCTGTAATGAACATATAAGCTTTACTTCCGGCAGACCTGAACGTGACCGAGCCGCGGCAGCCTGTCAGCTGCAGGACAGCTCCATCGGCGCGCGCTGCTCGACGACCAGCTCGCCGTTCGGCTCCAGCCCCAGACTCTTGAGGTTGCCCCAGCTGTCGCCGTGGTTGTGCGAAGTCCAGTATGCGCTTGCCGGGTCCGCCACGATGTAGCGGTTCCGATCGAAGCTGTTGTTCGCCTCGTTCCAGTACCAGGCGTCGTCGGTATCCATGACCACGCCGTTCTGGCCGCGGCTGCCCAGGTGGATGATCGTATTGTCGTGGATCGAGTTGTTGACCCCGTGCCATGGGCCATGGTCGCCGCCGCCGCGATCCTGATGAATCACGGCAATGCCGTTGCCGAACCGGTCGGATACCTCGACCAGATTATCGTAGACCTCGACATCGGCGCTGTTCTGGATGAGGATCTGCGATCCCCACAACCAGACGTCGAATCCACTCGTGCCGTTATGAGAGACGATATTGTCGCGGATCGTCGCCTTGAACGAGATCTCATGCTTGATGCCGTCGTCGGTATTCAGAAAGACTTTGTTGCCTTGATATAGCACACCGATGTTGTCGATGTCGGTCCACAGGCCGGGGCCGGCGTTGTGATGTACGCAGGAATTGCGCACGATCAGGTCCTTGGTCCGGGCGAACTTGGTGCCGCCGGCTTCCCACCCGGAATTGTAGCCCGCGTAATTGTTGAACGCGATCTCCACGCCGTCGATCGTGGCGCCCTCGCCGGTGCCGCCGATGCCGAGCTGGCCGTTATGGCTGAACGAGCCGCCGCTGACCCGCGTCTCCGGCCCGAAGAAAAGACCGGCGCCGTGGTTCCAGCGCGCCGTGACGCCGGAGATCCGCCAGCCACGGGCACTGTCCAGGTGAATGGCGCCGGACTGGGCGTCGGATGCGTACTTCTCGACCACGAGGTCCTCGAGCACGACGTCCTTGGCGTCGCCACCGAAGGCCACCGGCGTGACGCTCAACTCGACCAATTGGGCGGTCGGGTCGTCAGCGATGTAGGCGCGGCCGTTCTCGTAGTACCACTGCCCCGGCCCGAGCCCCTGCAGAGAGGGCCGGCGCTCGTAGAGCCGGCCGTTGACGAAGAGATCCTCCCGGCGATTGCAAAGCTCGTGGTCGTCCTCGCAGTCGCCATGGAAGTCCAACGGTTCCGGAATGCCGTCGGTCTGCCAGATCCCCGAAACCTCAGTCCAGGTCGCCAAGTCCATGGCGCCGTTCAGAACGACCCCGTCCTGCCCTACGAATTGCTGCCGGTCCTTCGGGTAGATCGTCTGCTGGCGATAGACGCCGGGTTCGAACACGAAGCGGGCTCCCTCCGGGGCGCTCGCCACGATCGATTGCAGGTCCTGGCCGGGTCTCAAGACGCTGGCGGCATCGTCTCTGGCGCACGACACGCATCCGGCGCCGATGCCCGCAAGCACCGCCCCGAGCCAGAGGATCCGACGTCCTTGCGTGCGCATGATCCGGTACGACCTCGATTGCCGTCGCGGCCAGGTCTGGCTCGTTCGGGGCACCGACCCGCGCTAGGCGAGCCTCGCTTTGCGTGAGGTGAACGCCTCGGCGAAGCGCTCAGGGGCGCGGCATTCCATGCCGCGCAGGCGGGCGAGCCCGCGGAAGGTCTCCGCATCGAACCACCCCTTCGAACGCTGGGTGGCGAAATGCGTCAGCAGCAGCTCGATTTTGCGCTCCAGCACCGCGGCGGGGAGCGGCATGTAGCAGTTCGGCTGGCCGAGGTCGCCGTCCCACTTCGGGATCTCGTACTCGAGGATCAGATGATCGCGAAACAGGTTCCAGGTCAGCCCGCAGACCTCGCGATGGTCCTGGTGCGCATCGTTCCGCCGATGGGTCAGGACGACGTCGGGCGCGACGCGGGTCCGCAGGCCCTCCAGCCAGGCCTTGATCTCCTGCCCCTGATAGGGAAAGAGACCATCCTCGAAGCTCGCGAGCTCGATGCGGCTGCTCGCGGCGCCGACGAGGAATGCCCGCGCCGACGCCTCGGCCTCGGCGGCGCGCGGACCCGGCGCGCTCAGCAAGCACCAGTCGACCTTGAGCCGGACCCCCGACGCGATCCAGCCGAGGATCGTGCCGCCGGCGCCGATCTCGATGTCGTCCGAGTGCGCGCCAAGACACAGGACCGAGAGGGTTTCGCCCGGCCGGGTGAGCTGGAGAGGGATCATAGGCCGGCGATCGACAACGTCCTGCCGCGCTTGGCGGCGTCACCGACCCGCCACGGCATCTTGCCCGTTTCGACCATCTGCTCGAGGACCTGGCGGTCCTTCAGATTGTCCATGCAGCGCCAGAACCCCTCGTGCTTGTAGGCCATGAGCTTGTCGGCCTCGATCAGGCGCCAGAAGGGTTCGAGCACCAGCTCCTCGCCCTCCTTCATGTAATCGAAGATCTCGGGGCGCAGCAGGAAATAGCCGGCATTGATCCAGATGTCCGAGCGGTCGGACGAGCGGAACTCGCGCACCCGGCCATCCGGTTCGATGTCCGCGAGATGGTACGTCAGGGGTGGCCGCACGGCGAGAAAGCAGGCGATCTTGTCGCTCTGCTGGAAGCGCTCGACCATGTCGTCCAGGTTCACGTCGGTCAGACCATCGCTGTAATTCGCGAGGAACATCTCCTCGTTCTTCACGTAGTCGCGCACGGCCCACAGGCGTTCGCCGATATTGCGCCAGATCCCGGTGTCGATCAGCGACACGCGCCAGTCTTCCTCGGGCTTGCTCAGCAGCTCGACGTGGGCGCCAAAGCCCGACACGACGCAGTCGGCGTAAACCTGCGGCCGATAATTCAGGAAGAACTCCTTGATGATGTTGGCCTTGTAGCCCAGGGTCAAGATGAAATCGGTGTGCCCGTACTCGCTGTAGTATTGCATGACGTGCCACAGGATCGGCTGATGCCCCACCGGGATCATCGGCTTCGGGATGCTCTCGGAATACTCGCGAATCCGGGTGCCGAGCCCCCCGCAGAAGAGCACGACTTTCATGACTGCAGATCCTTCGGGTCGATGACCGCAAGCTCCGGGATCGGCACGATGAACTTGCCGCCCCAGGCAGCGATGTGGCGCATCTGTTGGATGATCTCGTCCTTGAGATTCCACGGCAGGATCAGGACATAGTCGGGCCTGGCCGCGTCGAGCGCCTCGACCGGCCGGATCGGGATGTGCATGCCCGGCGTGAACCGGCCGTGCTTGTACGGGTTGCGGTCGACCGTGAACTCGAGGAAGTCGGGGCCGATCGCGCAGTAGTTCAGGAGCGTGTTGCCCTTGCCCGGCGCGCCGTAGCCGCAGATGGTCGCGCCCTGGTCCTTGGCCGCGATCAGGAACGCCAGCAGCCTGCGCTTGGTGCGGCGCACCTGCTCGGCGAAGGACGCGTACGTCGCGAGGTCGCGAAAGCCGAGCCTGTGCTCGCGCGCGAGCAGCTCGGGCACGCTCTTGGCCGTCCGCCACGTCCCGCCCGCCTGGGCGAGATACACGCGCAGCGAGCCGCCATGGGTGGAGAGCTCCTCCACATCGATCAGCTTGAGCCCGTGCCGGCCCGCCAGGCGCTCGATCGCGATGAGCGAGAAGTACGAGAAGTGCTCGTGATAGATGGTGTCGAACTGGTTTTCGGCCATCAGTCGCTCGAGGTGCGGAAATTCGAGCGTGACGACGCCTTCGGGCGCGAGCAGGCGCGCCATTCCGGCGACGAAGTCGTTGAGATCGGGAACCTGAGCGAGGACGTTGTTGCCGATGATCAGATCCGCCTGCCTGCCTTCTGCAATGAGCGCCTCGGCCAGCTCGACGCCGAAGAACTCGACGCGGGTCGGGATGCCTTTGGCGATCGCGACCTTGGCGACATTCGCGGCGGGCTCGATGCCGAGCACGGGCACGCCGAGTGGCTTGAAATGCTGCAGCAGATAGCCGTCGTTGCTCGCCAGCTCGACCGCCAGGCTGTCCGGTCCGAGGTTCAGCCGCTTCGCGATCATGTTGCAGTAGGCCTGGGCGTGGGCGACCCAGGTCGTCGAGTACGAAGAGAAGTAGGCGTATTCCCGAAAGATGTGCTCCGGGCTCACGTACTCGCCCAGCTGGACGAGAAAGCAGGTCCCGCACACGAGCGCATGGAGCGGAAAGTAAGGCTCCATCGCATCGAGCTGCTCGGGCGCGAGAAAGCTCTCGCACAGCGGCGACATGCCCAGATCGACGAAGCTGTGCTCCAGGCCGCCGCCGCAGAGCCGGCAGCGGCGGACCGTGTCAATGCCCGTGGCGGGCAGCGCATCGAGAACGTGAGCGCTCATGCGCGGTCTCGGCGGTATTGACCACGCACCAGGAGGGTCAGGGCGATCATGGGTGCTCCCGATGGACAGCAAAATTGCCGGCACGATTGATTCATCGGCCGGCGGCCAGCGGAGAAGATACCAGCATCGAGGCGGCCGAAGATCTCAGCCATGAGGTAGGACTCGGATCTGAAGGCTTATGCCTGAGGGGGTAGGTGTCTGACGCTGGTCGGCCAGGCGAGAGCCGCAGATGCGATGGAGCCGGTGCGCCCTCAGCCGATCGTGGGCCAGGCAGCCCTTCAGGCGACGTGCCGGCAAGTCCGGTTCAGGTTAGCTTGCGGATCATCGTCATGGCGCGTCGGGTGCCTGAGGCTTGCGCGACATTTGCTGCAGGGGGGGCGCTCTTGCGATCGGTGTCAAGCGCCTGCAGCGCCGATCGGCAGAATTGTCGGGAAACTTACCGCTTACCTGTCAATCATATGATCGCGCCGCGGGATCGCTTCGGGCTCCGGGTGCCGGCGTCTCACTGCCGCTTGGCGGGGCCGGGTCGAGGGAACCGGAGAGCCTGCTCGAACCGGTCGGGAGCTTTGCTCATCGCGCGTGCTCCGAAGCAACCTTGATGGTGTTGCTCGCAGGCGCGTGGCGGCCTGACTCCCATCCGGACTTGCTCGATTGCCAGAGGAATGGGGGCCGAGGAGCTTGGTCAGACGTGCCCTAGTCGTATCCGCCGCGGCTCAGTACCTGCGGATCGCCGTCCGCCTCGCGTCCATGGCGCTGGTGGTGCGCCTGCTCACCCCGACCGAGGTCGGCGTCGCCGTGATCGGCACGGCGGTCATGACGATCGCGCTCGGCCTGCGCGAGTTCGCGAGTCCGGAGTTCCTGATCCAGCGCCATGAGATCGGGCGCGACGACATCCGCACCTCGTTCACCCTCGTGTTCGTGATGACCGCCCTGATGACGGCCCTGATTTTCCTGGTCGCACCGTGGATCGGGGGCCTCTACGGCGAGGAGGAGCTCGCGAGCTTCCTGCGGATCACCGCGGTCGCCGGCCTGATCGAAGCCGTGTCCCTGCCGATCCTGGGGCTGCTGCGGCGCGACATGGCGTTCGGCGCCGTCGCCTGCATCCAGACCGCGAGCGCCGCGGTCACCGCGGTAGCGACCGCCTGGTTCGCGTTCGCCGGCTTCAGCTACATGAGCTATGCGTGGGCGGCGGTGGCGGCCGCCGGCGCGAGCGCCATTCTTTCCTTCTACTTCCGACCGGATCTGTCGATCCTGCGCCCGGCCTTCAAATCGTGGGGCAACGTGCTGACGTTCGGCGGCTACAACGGCGCGAGCTTCGTCATCAACCGCGTCTACGAGTCGCTCCCTTCCCTCGTGCTCGGCTATCTGCTCCCGCACGCTGCCGTGGGTTTGTACAATCGGGCGAGCGTGGTGTCGGACATTCCGGACAAGGTGGTGTTGACGAGCGTCTTTTCCGTGGCCTTTCCGGCGCTGGCGGCCGAGGTTCGCGAAGGCCGCTCCCTGAAGGAGCCTTATCTGCGGGCGCTCGGCCTGATCACCGTGTTGTATTGGCCCGCGCAGGTGCTGCTCGTTCTCCTGGCCTTTCCGGTGGTCATGCTTTTGCTGGGCCCGCAGTGGCTGGACGGCGTGGTTCCGCTGCTTCAGCTGATGGCGGTCGCCGGGCTGGCATGGTTCCCGGTGATGCTGACGTCGCCCGTGCTCCTGGCCGTCGGGGCCAACAGAGACCGTGTGCTCGCGGATCTGGTGGGGCGCTCGCTGTCGGCAGTGGTGCTGTGTTCCGCCGCCTATTTCGGCGTGCTCGTGATGGCGGCGAGCAAGCTCGTGACGCTGCCTTTCCAGATGTATCTATCGCTCTACTTCGTGCGCCGGCACATCCCGTTCCGCTGGCGGGAGGTCTGCGCGGCGCTCTGGAAGAGCGCGATCGCGACGGCGGGCGCTGCGGCCGGGCCGGCCGCCGTACTGGCGCTGTCCGACCAGGGGTTCGTGCTGTCGCCCGGCGCAACCGTGCTGGCCGCGCTGATGGCCGCATGCGGCTGGCTGGTTGCCGTGCTCCTCACCCGATACCCGATATGGTCGGAGCTGCGC
>JBKPNX010000018.1:0-9764 GCA_046732855.1 Pseudomonadota bacterium | reverse complement strand
GCCCGGCTCTCGCCGTGGCGCGCGAGGTAGTGCACCACTTCGCCGCCGCCGGTGGAGTGGCCGACGTGCACGGCATCCTCAGATCCAGATGCTCGACCACCGCCGCGAGATCGTCGGCATAGTGATCCATGTCGTGGCCGCTCCCGGTCTGGGTGGAGCGGCCGTGGCCGCGCCGGTCATGGGCGACCACGCGGAAGCCCTGGCCGAGGAAGAACAGCATCTGCGGGTCCCAGTCGTCCGCCGAGAGGGCCAGCCATGGCTGAACACGATCGGCTGACCGGAGCCCCAGTCCTTGTAGTAGATCTCGAGGCCGTCCTTGGTGGTGACCGTAGGCATGTGCTGCATCCCTCCTGCTGATTGGACGCTTAGCGTCTCTGACGTGGAAAGATATGCCGGTTTGGACCGATGCGGATTGGAGCGGTCGAAAACGACCACTCTCCGACCCGGGCGTGACCGCCTGCCAGCTCGTTCTGGTGGACGCAGTCATCTGCGCCCGGCCGCTCGCAGGATCAGATCGGTGATCTCCTGCGGATGCGAGATCAGAGACAAATGGCTCGCCTTCACCTCGATCGTCGTTGCGCCCATACGCTTGGCCATGAACCGCTGAAGGTCAGGATTGATCGTCCGGTCTTCGGTCGAAACCGCATAGAAGCTCGGCTTTGAACGCCACGCGGCGTGTGCGGTCCTGCCGCTCAGTAGCGCCTTGTGAAACGGCTGCTGGACCGCATAGAGGACCCGGGCCCGGGCCTCAGGCAGATCGCCAGCGAAATCGCGCAGAAACGCAGCCTCGGTGAGTCTTCCCTCGTCGCCGTCGAAGACGATGCCAGCCGAGGCGGGCGGCGTCGGGAACTGCTTGGCGAGCGCCGTGTAGTCCTCGCCCGCATCCGGAGCCCGTGCCGCGACGTAGACGAGTGCCGACACGTTCGGATCGACGCCGGCCTCCGACACGATCATGCCGGCAAAGGAATGTCCGACCAGCACGGTCGGCCCGTCCTGCCGGGCCAGCACCTGTCGGGTCTCCGCGACCGCATCGTCCAGCGTCGTCAGCGGATTCTGCACGGCGGTCACGTTCAGCCCTGATACCTGCAGGGGTGCGATCACCTCGGACCAGCATGAGCCGTCCGCGAACAGCCCATGGACGAGAACGACGTTGCGCGCTGTGGGCGCGTCCTCGGCCCGCGGCAGGCGTGGCATTAGCGCGACCGCGGCTGCGAGCGCGAGCGATGTACGACGACTCATCAAATGGCGATGTCTCCCCCTTTCAGCCGCCCGCTCACTACAGCTTGGCTGAGGCGCACAGCGCAGCCGGTGCGCTGCACCATACCTGCGCGCACCGCCCTCGCAAATCGGTGAGCGTCGCCGAAGCCTGCGTGCATCAGGTGCTGCGTCGGACGTCGGTGGCTAGCTCTGGCGCGATGTCTCCGTCGCAACGATGGCGCGTTCGATCTCGGCTTCAGACAGATCCACGGAGCGCGCCGCGCCGCGCAGCTGGTCGAGCGTGTTGGGGTCGAGCGGGATGCCGCGCGCGAGGCGCTCGGCCCGGGTGCGCCGCTCGATCTCGCCGGGCAGCAGGACCTTGCCGCCGGGCGTCGCGGGCGGCGATGCGGTGACGAAGGCGCAAAGTCGCTCGAGGTCGGCGGCCAAGGCCTGGCTGCCGGCCATGCGCGCCGGGTCGATCAGGATTGACAGGAGGCCGTTGATCGGCCGGTCGGCGGTCGGATTGTCGGGATGGCCCGCGCCGCCACCGGTGAGCGCGCCGGCGAGGACCTCGACGAACAGCGCGAGGCCGTAACCCTTGTGCCCGGCGGCGGTGGTCAGGGCACCGGGCGGATGGGCAAAGAACGCCTCGGGGTCGCGGGTCGGCCGGCCCTGGCCATCGAGGATCGCGCCCTCCGGCAAGAGCTCGCCCTTGTTGCGCGCGACCCGGATCTTGCCGGCGGCGATCGTGCTGGTCGACATGTCGTGGACGAGCGGCTCCTGGCCGGGCCGCGGCACGCCGAGCGCGATCGGATTGACCGAGAGGCGCCGGTCGGAGCCGCCGAACGGCGCCACCTGGATGCCAAAACCCGTGGTGTTGACGAAGTGCAGCGAGACCAGCCCCGCCGCTGCGGCCTGCTCGGCCCAGGCGCCGATCCGGCCCATGTGGCCGCTGTTGCGCACGCCGACCACGGCGACGCCGTGCGCCGCGGCGCGCCCGGTGCCGAGCGCGATCGCCTCCTTGGCGATCACCTGGCCGAGCCCCATGCCGCCGTCGACCACCACGATCGCGCCGGCGTCGGTGACGATCTCGATGTGCCGGTTCGCGCGCCATTTGCCGGCACGCAGCAGCTCGATGTAGGGCGCGACCCGGATCACGCCGTGGCTGTCGTGGCCCATCAGGTTGGCCTCGATCAGATGATCGGCCACGGCCTCCGCCTCGGCCGGCTCGCTGCCGGCCCGCTCGAAGATCGTCTGGACCAGGTCGCGCAGCGACGCCGCCGCAATGCCCATCACTCGGCCTCCCATTCAGTTGCGCAATAACCTGAGCCATGCATGGCCCGTCCTTGCGAGCGCGAGGACGGCGCGAAGCAATCCAGGAGATACGCGATCATCTGGATCGCCCAACCGCTTTGCGGTCTCGCGATGACTGGCAACGCGGAGCACGAACTCGAGGATCGTGACACAATCATGGAGCACGAAGCTACGATTGCGACTCTCCCTTCGGCGTGCCAGTTCCTGGTCAGGCGCACGCCGCCGGTCAGCCCGCCAGGTCTTTCTCCATCACGATCACCTCGAGCGCGGTGCCGTCGGGCAGCAGCGCGGTGTCCCGGCCGATCTCGACATAGCCGGAGCGGCGATAAAAGTCCTCGCCGCTGAGCGTGGCGCCGAGCCGCGCACGCCTGAAGCCCGCAGCCCGGGCGGCGTCTTCCGCGGCGGCGAGGATCGCGCGGCCGACGCCGCGGCGCGCAACGTCGGGCGCGGTGAACATGGCGCGGATGTTGGTCGGCTCGATCGCGGGATCGAGCCGTTCCGCGTCGGTGTGGCTGGCCGTCGGCCCGGCGTACGCCTTGCGCCGCAGGCTCCAGCCGCCGCAGCCGACGAGCCGGCCGTTCAGTTCGGCGACCAGATAGGTGCCATCCGCGATCAGGTCGCCGTCCGGCACGCAGATGTAGCGGACCGCCGCCGCGACCTGCGCGGGCCTGTAATAGGTCGCGCCGAGCGCGCACATCGCGGCCGCCTGCAGCTCGCGCAGTGGCCCGATGTCGGCGGCGCTCGCCGCGCGAATGACGAGGGCGCCGCTCATCGCGGGCGGCGCGCGCCGACCAGCCGGGCCGCGACCTCGATCGCCTCGATCATGCTCTGCGCGTTGGCGATGCCCTTGCCCGCGATGTCGAACGCCGTGCCGTGGTCGACCGAGGTGCGCACGATCGGCAGGCCGAGGGTGATGTTCACGCCGGACAGCGCGCTCATCTGGCCGCTGTTCGGGTCCATGGCGAAGCCCAGCGTCTTGACCACGATGTGGCCCTGGTCGTGGTACATCGCGACCACCGCGTCGAACTGGCCGGCGAGCGCCTTGACGTAGATCGTGTCGGCGGGCACCGGGCCGGTCACGTCCATGCCTGCGGCGCGGTAGCTCTCGACCACCGGCCCGATCACGTCGACGTCCTCGCGGCCGAACATGCCGCCCTCGCCGGCGTGCGGGTTGAGCGCGCACACGCCGATCTTCGGGCGCGCGAAGCCGAGATCCAGGAGCGCCCGATGAGTCAGGTCGATCACGTAGCGCAGGCGCTCGGGCGTGACGCGTCTGGGCACGTCGGCGAGCGCCACGTGGGTCGAGACGTGGCTGACCCGCAGGCGGTCGTGCACCAGCATCATGCAGCTGCCCTTGCTGCCGGTGAGCTCGGCCAGGATCTCGGTGTGGCCGGGGTAGCTGTAGCCGGCGAGATGCAGCGCTTCCTTGCTGATCGGTGCGGTGACGATGGCGTCGATGTCGCCGGCCACGGCGCGCGCCACGGCGCGCTCGATCGCGGCGTAGGCGAGGCGGCCCGCTTCGGCGCTGAGCTTGCCCGGCTCGATCGCGGCGTCCGTCCGTGCCGCCTCGATCACCGGCACGCGCGGCCAGGCGACCAGGTCGTCACCCGCGACGATCGCCGCCCCGATGCCGAGGCGGCGGGCGGTCTCCGCGAAACAGCGGGGCGTGCCGATGACCGCCAGCGCGAACTCCCCGGCGGCGACGCGGGGCGCCAGGTCGCGCGCCGCGGCGAGCACGATCTCCGGACCGATGCCGGCCGGGTCGCCCATGGTCAGGCCGAGCCGTACGGTCACGAGCGCCTCCTACGACTGAACCAGCTCCCACCAGCGTACGAGCAGATCGGGCGCACCGAAAGCGCCGGATTTGGACAGCACGGTCGCGCCGGGCCAGCGCCCGCCTGCGAGGCGCGAGAGCGCGATGCCGGGCAGCAGCTCGCCGCTCACCAGCAGGGCGCGGACGCCGAGCGCGCGCACGAGGCGGAACAGGGTCGCGCCGCCGGTCACGATCAGGCAGCCGGGCGGTGCCACCCGCTCGATCGCGAGCGCCAAGACACGGTCGAACAGCGGCCTGGCGGTCTCGGCGCCGGTGCCATCGGGGAGCGCGAACACGAGGGCGGCGCGCCCGTGGGAGGCGAGCGCGGCGGCGAGGTGCTCGACCGCTGCCGCGGGATCCGTGCTCTCCAGCCGGATCGTCACCAGCGCCTCGGCTGGGATATGCGCGGCGAGCTGCGCGACCTGGACAAGCGTCACCGGGTGGTGGCTGCCGATGACCAGGAGAAGCGGGGCGGCGAGCGGGGCAGGGGCGACGGGCGCCGTTGGCCCGGCGAGCGCGCGTGCCAGACCGGCCGTGCCGATCCAGAGCAGCGGCTCCGGCAAAGCCAGGCCGGCCCGCACGATCGCGCTAAGATCGTCCTCGTCAGTGGCATCGCACAGAAAAAAGCCCCGTCCGGCGATCCGGTCGGCAGACGGCGCATGGCGGATCGGCAGGCCGCGGTGGCGCAACTCCGCCACGAGCTCGACCTCGACCGGCTGCCATGCGGCCGTCGCGGTCGGCCGCCAATGCTGGCGGCCGCCCTGCGTGATGCGCTGCTGCGCCGGAAACGCGGGCGCGATCACCGCGCTCGCGAATTCGCCGCTTGCCAGACATGCGGCGATCTCGTCGACCGTACGGCCGCGCAGCAGCGAATCGATTTTCTTGTAGGCGAGGTCCGCGCCGCGCAGCGCCGCGAGCAAGGACGCGGGCGGCACCGCGCGGTCGCGCGACTCGGTGTCCAGAGCGAAGCTGCCGCGCGTTGTCCCGGCCGCGCTCTCGTCCCAGAGCACCAGCAGAGGACCGGCCACGCCGACCAGCGGGGCCGCGGCGTCGAGCGCCCCGGTCAGATCGTCGGCAACGATGCGGACGCTGGTCATGCAGCGCCCAAGTCTAGCACGAGGGCGCCATCCGTGCAGCTGCAGTACCTTCGCCAACGTGGTCGCCAACGTCGGGCTCGAGCATGGATGGGCGTCGTGGCGGCGGTTGGCGTCCTCTGTTCGAGCGCTGCGTCTGCTCAAGAAAAGACGCCGCCCCAGGTCACCGAGAAAGTGCGGCTCGTCCTGCCCGACAACATCCAATGGCAATCGTGCTCGCAAAGTGCATGCGGAACGTTGTGGAGCCGAAGGAGCCATGTTCTACCGGTACTTCGAGAAACCAGTAGATCAGCATATGGTTACGGAGTAGAATAGGCAGCCGGCAGATCTCCTCGGCTAAAGCCCAGACAAGAACGCAGCGCCTCCGACGGGCGGTCCGAGCGGCGCGCCGATCCACGAACCGTCGTTCGGGCGTCGCCAAGCGCGAATCGAGATTGCCCCGGCGGGCTGAACGGGCGTGAGCCTGATCTCATCCGGGAACCAAGGAGTTCCCATAACTTCATTGCGACAATCATGCGATCTTGATCATAGTCCCCTGCCAACGCGCCCGGCACACTGCCCTTGGCAGTGGTTTGTTTGAGCTGGTATTGCGAGATGGAGCAAGGCCGAAACGCCCCAACTGCGCAGGCGTGGACATTCGCTCTTTGGTCTCTTAAGACGCAGCATACCGCCTCATTTGTGCGTGAGAGGGCTCTTGTACGCTTCGGTTACTGACTACACTGCGGTGTACAACAACTGCTACAGGGACCGCCGCGGATCACACACCAGCTTTGACGTCGGTGTTCTGCCGCCGCTCCTCGCATCCTTTTGCCGGGAGGTCGGCGGCGGCGCACTGCTGGACGTGAGCGGCGGCCAGGGACGACTTGCCGAGGCACTAAACGGCCTGGGAATCAGGGCGCTCACGACCGATATTGCCGCCCCGGCCGGCCGGCCGGTCATCGGCTTCGATCTGTCGCGTTACTCCGGGGCCGACGTCACGCGGGTTCGGCAGGAAGCCGAACGCGCCTTTGGGGGCGCCCCGCACGTCACTTCCTGCCTGGATGTCCTTGAACATGTCGACCGCGAACACGTCTTCGCCGCAGTGCGCAATCTTGCGGGTGTGACGGCACGTCTGCTGGTTGTTTCAATTTCGACACGGCCGAGTTCGCGCGATAATCTTTTCCACGCATCGATCTTTCCGCTTTCCGCTTGGATTCGGCTATTCGAGATCGCGGGCTTCCGCCTGCTACCTGCGTCGCACTTCGCGCCTGCTACGGGCCGGCGGATCTCGGGTCAGAATGCGGCCGATCTGCTGGTCGATCGCTGGCGGGCCATCGATCTATTTGGCGACATCGGCGAGGGCGAGCCCCGTTTCCTTGTTCTCGAGAAGACAGCCGATGCGCCCGACTGGGTGGCGGTAAGCGCGAAGACAGAGGAACTGCTCGATGTGGCTTACCGCCGGGAGAAGAGACGGCAGTTCCCGGCGCCCGAGAACGCGAGGTTCCTCCTTAGCCTGCACCACATACAGGAGTTCCCATTGCTCAGGGCCCTGCTTGATGTGCTGCCCCGGCACACAGTCCGGGTTATCCTGCGTCCTAACTTCATTGGGGATCTCCAGCGCCGCGCCATCATAGCGTTTCTGGCCAGGAATGGTGTATGCACGCACGTCTACGAGCGGGCGGAGGAACTACCGTGGTTGGAGCTGGCTGGCAGCACCATGATAAGCGCCGCTGAATCGGGATGTGCCGTCAATCACATTTGCGGCCTGCAGATCTCCGCACTCGCGCGTCTGCATGGATGTCGGACGTATCTTCTCCAGCATGGTATCTGGCCGCGCAGTTTTCCTGGACGCATTGCGACCTTTGGTTCCGAGTCTGTTTTGCATTGGGGAGCCGCCGAAGAGCGCATCCTGCAGCAGAATCGGCATCGCTTGGCCGCGGTCGACGTGCCTTGGGGTGTATTTCATCCCGGCCAGGTCCGCCGTATTGGGTCACCGCGCTACACCGACCAGCTGTTGCCCATACATCCCGACGGTTTAGCGGTCCGGCTCGATATACAGCGCGATAGGTTCGGATCGGTCGCGCTTCTCGCGACGAAAAGAGCGTATGGCCGCTCGGCCAGATCAGAGGTCGATGCGGCTTTTCATGCTGCCATGCGTCGGCTGATTGAAATGCGCGCAGAGACGCTGTTTCTCATCCGGCCACATCCGGCGCATGGTGAAGAGGGCCTTTCTGATCTGCAGTACGACAATGTCCGCGTTCTCGACGAGACCTGCTGTGTCGCAGCAGACATTCCACTGAACCGAATCATCCCGCTCGTCGACCAGGTAATAGCCCCCATTTCGACTGTAGCGCTGGATGGAGCCGTTTCGGACAAGCCGGTCATTGTCTACGATGGAGCGCAACCGCAAACGTACGATCACTTAGAGGCCGTGCCGGCGGAGCAGTTACCAGAGCTGGTAGGCAGGTCAGATGCCCTGTCTAAAGCGCGGCATCGGGCCCGCCTCTTTCGAGCGGCATACGCCGAAGCCCTCGATGCTCGCTTCTACGAGCATTTCGCGGGGCTGCTGGCCGAACCGATGGCGATCGTGGGCAAACCGGACGTAGCGCTCGCAACCGCTGTGTCGCTCACAGCAGAGGTGGAACAACAATGGCTTGAGGTGCAGCGTGCGCGAGCTGAAGCATCAAAGCTCGGCGCGCAATTGGAGGCAGCGACTGCCGCCGCTCGTAGCCAGGTAGAAGTGCTCATGAAAGAAGCTACCACCGCTAGTCAGGACGCCGAAGTGCTCATCAACGAAGCTACGGCACTACGCCGGGACCTGGAACTGGCTCAACGGCAAGTAAAACGAATGCGAAAATCCCTGAGCTGGCGAATCACCAAACCATTGCGGCGCTTGGCACGCGCGGTGCGGCACTTAACGTTGCAACGAGTGACGCACTAGGAGCTAGTCGTCGGGGCTCGGTTGCGTTCTGGTCAGGCCAGGCAATTCAGATTAAAAGAGGTGGTCATCAGGCCACCGTTCCGTTGGGAGGCGCGCATGCTTGAGCTGATTTGCGGCTGGGAGCCAAGGGAGATCGTCGGCTTCCAGGTCGCTCAGTTCTCAGCGATTCGACGCACGTCGGGGCCATTGCGCTTCACCCCGCTGATCGAGCAGGCGCTGCGCACCCATGGCCTTTACCGAAGGCCGCATGAGCAACGGAATGGGCAGCTGTGGTGCCCGATCTCGAACGCCCCGATGAGCACGAGCTTTGCCTGCTCGCGGTTCTTGACGCCATGGCTGGTCGACAGCGAGTGGGTGTTGTTCTGCGATTTCGCCGACATGCTCTTCCTGGCCGACCCTGCCGAGCTCTTCGCGCTCTCCGACGACCGGTTTGCGGTCATGGTAGTCAAGCGCTCACACGTTCCAGTCGAAGACACGAAGATGGATGGCCAATCGCAGACGATCTATGATCGAAAGAACTGGAGTTCCGTGTGTTTGTGGAATCGCCGGCACCCGGCCAACTCCAAGCTGACAATCGAAATGGTCAATACGCTGCCGGGCCGGGATCTGCACCGCTTTTGTTGGCTCGAGGATGACGAGATCGGCAATCTGCCGCTGGAATGGAATTATCTGGCGGGAATCGATGGCGATATCGCCGCTCGGCCAAACCTGATTCACTACACGTTAGGCATACCGACGATGCCGGGATACGAGCAGGGCCCCTGGGCGGATGTCTGGTTACGGGAGCTGGCAATCATCGACGGGACACGCGGCACGGTGCAGATATGACCGTTGCCTGAAATCCCGACTCGGAAGTGGCGAATCCAGGTTTACCTTGCCTCCGGCACCGAACGGGCATAAGATTGACGATCCTATTCGGGGGTATTTTGCCAAGGAGGTTTCCATGAGCGTGCCTTTATCGAAGGTCCTTCACCGCGACCAGCTACGCTCGACCTTGACCACAATCACCGCGAACTTGCTCCGGCCCAGCTGCCGTGACCGGCGCCTCGGCCCCAGTACGATGCAGCTGCAGCTGCAGTACCTTCGCCAACTTGGTCGCCAACGTCGGGCTCGAGCATGGATGGGCGTCGTGGCAGCGGGTGGCGTCCTCTGTTCGAGCGCGGCGTCTGCTCAAGAAAAGACGCCGCCCCAGGTCACGGAGAAAGCGCGGCTCGTCCTGCCCGACAACATCCAATGACAATCGTGCTCGCCGGAGGGAGCAAAGCCGGAGGAGGAGTGCGAATACTATCTAGAGCATATTCCTATTGCGTGGAATCGGCGCCTGTGATTCGACAATAACGGTTGAGACCAGCCGAGATGTTGCCATGCCAGCACCGATGTCCATGGACCTGCGGCTCAGGATCGTGCGCGCGGTCGAGCGCGGCAG
>JBKPNX010000017.1:0-8781 GCA_046732855.1 Pseudomonadota bacterium | reverse complement strand
AGATAGAGCTTCGAAACAAATAGGAGCTTCGTTGCAATACGTGGCGCACCAGCGAGTCATTGACTTTGCCATTTCAACCAAGAGCGCCCGAAAGATTTCTGCTCATGCCACCTCATCGAGCAGAGCCTTGGCGTCCCTGAGGTCGGCGGTATCGAGGCCTTCGGTGAACCAGCCGTAGACAGGCGCGAGCAGGTCGCGGGCCTGGGCGCGCTTGCCTTGATCGCGCCACAGGCGAGCGAGGTTGGTCGCGGCGCGCAGCTCCAGGGATTTAGCCTCCTGGCCGCGGACGGTGTCGATCGCCCGCTGGAACCAGGATGCTGCTTCAGCACTCTCGCCGGTCTCGGCCAGGACTACGCCGCGCAGCCGGTACAGCTCGGCCTGGTAGTGGCACTCGCCGATCGCCGCGGCGGTTTCGGTCGCTCGATCCAGCGCGCTGAGCGCGTCGTCGAATTTGCCCGCCTGAAGATGGGCTTCGGCAAGAAAGCCGAGCCACTGGGTATCGAGCAAACGGGATCCGGTCTCATGCCACGCGGCCAGGCCGGTCTGAATTTGGGCGATTCCCTCTGCCGTCTGACCAAGCCCGACGAGAGCAAAGCCCCGGCATACAGTTGCATGCCCGAACCACGCCGACATGCGATGCTTGCGCGCGATCTCGACCGCCGCCTCGGCTCGCCCGTGTGCCACATCAAACTCGCGTCGGAGAATGTGCACAGCAGCGGCCCATATCAGGGCAAACGCGAGACTGCTGGCGTGTGCGAGCCGTTGGGCGAGGGCGAGGCCAGCTTCGACCTTTTGCACGGCACCGTCGGGAAAGCCGAGATACCAAAGGGCCCACGCCGAATACAGCCGGCACGCGACGCCTGCTCGCTCCGTGTAAAGCAGAAGTTGGGCAGGATCCTCCCAGGCCGCGACCGCATCGTCGATCGCGATGCCTTCGTTTACCGCCGTCGCGGCATCGGCAAACCGGCCGAGGAAGAACAGTGTTGCCCCCAGAGCGCGCCGGGCCAGGGCACGACGGGTCTCTTCCTGCTCGTCTGCGAGCGTGACCAGCTGCGCGGCGAGATCATACGCACGCTGGTACTCCCCCCGCACGAAGTAGCAGCTCCAAAGCCCTCTCAGCGCCGGAAACAGCTCGGCTGATCGGCCCATCTGCTCGCACAGCGCCGACGCTCGGCTGTAGGTTCGTTCCACCTCCTGAGCTGCAAAGCCCTTGTTCGCCATCAGCGGGCCACCGATCGCCAACAGGAGGGCCAGCTCCTCGTTGAGGTGCTCGGGGGAGTCCGGCAGCGTCGCGATGAGTTCCAACCCTTTGCTCAGATGAGCGATGGCTTCCACATCGGCTGAGCGCGCAGCCGCCAGCTCGCCGGCGCGGCGCCAGTACGGGATCGCCCGCTCTGCCAGGCCCGCCTCAGTTAAATGCCGGGCCAGCACTTCGGGACCAGTCTCGCCTGCATCTGTCAATCGTTCTTCGAGCGCCCGCGCAATCCGGGCATGCAGCTGTTGGCGCTTCGACTTGAGTAGCGACTGGTATGCGGCATCCTGGATCAGCGCGTGCTTGAAGGTGTAGCTCGCCTTCGGCGGCGCACCTCGGCGGAAAGCCAGCTCTGATCGGACGAGTTGATCGAGCGCCTCGCCCAGCTTATCCGCGGCAAGAGGCGAGACCGCGGTGAGCAGCTCGTGGGAGAACTCCCGGCCGATGACCGCGCCGATCTGCGCCACCTCCTTGACCGGCGCGAGGCGATCGAGGCGCGCTATGAGCGAGTCGTGCAGCGTCGCGGGAATGGCGAGCGGCGGCAGCGGCCCGCTCAGCTCGTAATGATCGCCGGTGTCCGTCAGCAAGCCCGATTCCAGCACCGTCTTGGTCAACTCTTCCACAAACAGCGGGACGCCATCGGTGCGCGCCACGATCTGCTCGACCACATCGGCGGGTAGCGGCTTCTCGCCCGCGACTCGCCCGACCAAGTCGGCGCCTTGGCGTCGACCCAAACGGCTCATGACGAGCGTGGTGACGTGCGTCTGCGTGGTCCAGGGCGGGCGGAACTCCGGCCGGAAGGTGATCAGCACCAGGACCGGCAGCTGCCGTATGCTCTCGATCACGAGACCCAGGAGCTCAAGCGTCGACGGATCGATCCAGTGCACGTCCTCGTAAAGCGCCAGTACCGGTTGCTGCCCCGCCAAGCCTGCGATCTGGTTGACCAGAACCTGCAACGTTCGTTGCTTCTGAACTTCCGGGGTCAGTGTCAGCGCCGGATAGCGCGCACCTGTCGGCACGCCGAGTAGTGCGGCGAGCAGAGGCACGACCTCGTCCAGCCGGTCGCCGGTGCGGGCGAGCACCGCTTTGAGGCCGGCCAGCTGTTCGTCCGCCGAGGCGTCGCGCTCCAACCGCGCCGCCCGTTCCAGCAGCCCGATCACTGGGTAGAGCGCACTGTTGACGTGATGCGGCGAGCAGTAGTGGCTGAGCGGCGTGTACGGCTCGTCGCCGAGGCGCTCGAGCAGCGTGCGGATCACGCGCGACTTGCCGATCCCGGGCTCGCCCGACAGCAGCACCACTTGGCCATCGCCGTCCTTGGCCCACGCCCAGCGCTCGAGCAGGATGCCGAGCTCGTGCTCGCGCCCGACCAGAGGCGTGAGATGCTGGCCGCGCAGAGCCTCGAAGCGGCCTTCGGCGCGGCCCGCACCTTCGACTCGCCACGCGGCCAGAGGCTCGGCGAAACCTTTGAGGCGAATCGGGCCGAGATCGGTCAGCTCAAACAGCCCGCCCACCAGCCGGCGGGTCGCCTGGCTGATCACCACGGCGCCCGGTTCTGCGAGCGCTTGGAGGCGCGCCGCTAGGTTCGGAGTCTCGCCGACCACTGCCTCCTCCTGCGCCGCACCGTCGCCGAATAGCTCGCCGACCACCACCCGCCCGGTCGCGATGCCGATCCGAGCCGCCAGCCTGGTACCGTCGCTCGCGGTCTGCTGCCCGATGGTCTTTGCCAGCTCAAGCCCTGCCCGGACAGCCCGCTCGGCATCATCCTCGTGCGCCCGGGGCCAACCGTAGTAGGCCAAGACGCCGTCCCCCATGTATTTGGCGACATAGCCACCCCAGCGCCTGATCACGTCCGCACAGCCGGCGTGGTAGGCGCGAATGACTTCGCTCATTTTTTCGGGGTCCAGCCGCCCCGACAGCTCCGTCGACCCCACCAAGTCGCAGAACAGGATAGTCAGCTGACGGCGCTCGGCATCGCGAGCCTCCAGCGGCGGCGCGGTTCGCCCAGCGGCTTCCGCTTTGTCCCGCGCCAGTCCCGCGGCCGGCAGCGCCGCGATCGCCTTCAGCAGTCGCTTGCGGTCGCCGAGGTTGAGCCCGAGCTCCTTGAAATCGTCATTGGTAAGTTCGCGTAAGATATCGCCGCCGATGCCGTTCTCTGCGAACACCTCCGCATGGTGTCCGAGCCCTTGGTCAGCGAGCCAGCGCGCGACGTTGAGCATTGCGCCCCTCAAGCCATCGCTCGGGGGGACAGTAGCACACCAGATTTGGCTGCGGCCCACTTTCGAGACGCGAACTATGGACACCCGAGAGAAATCGTCCCCGAACTCCTCTCCATGCAGTCCGAGGGCGGCTCCCCGGGCGTAACCTTCTCATCGTCGAAGGCCTTTACAGTGTCACGTTCTCGAGACTGCCGTTGTAGTCGCTCGTCGGACTCAGCGCTCGCTCGAAACTGAAAACCACCGTCCTCGGCCGTGAACGGATGCCTTTGTAGAACCTGACACTTTCTCTCAGTCTGAACTCCCAGATCTTGGGGTCGTCTGTGAGGCGCCAGGAGAGAGCATGGGAGGGCTCCTTTGCCTGGTCCGGCGGGCGAGGGATGAGTGACTCGTAAATCTGCCGGTTCGCCGCGATAGTGGGGCTCTTGCTGCTATCGCCAAGAAAGACGTGCGCAGCAACCAGCGGCGTCAACCCAAAAGGAGCAAGTTTTCGATGTCAATTTTAGTGATCCAGAAGAGAGACCGGATCGCTTACCTACGCCTGAATCGGCCGGAAGCGAAGAACGCCATCAATCGCGAGCTGCACCTTGCACTTTGCGCAGCGTGGGACGACCTTGAGCAGGACGATTCCATTGACGTGGTGATCATCACCGGCACGGGTGACGCCTTCTGCGCCGGGATGGACCTGAAGACCCACGTTACCGACTATGTTAACGCCTCGCTGGGCAAAGTGGCCGAATGGGTCAAGCTGGGACTTGGTGGCACCACACGGGGCAAGCACCGCTTCTCGAAGCCGGTGATCGCCGCTGTCAACGGATGGGCACTTGCTGGAGGTTTTGAGATTGCCCTCGCAGCGGACATCCGCATTGCCTCTGAAATGGCCCAGTTTGGATCGTTCGAGGCCAGGCGTGGCTTTCACCACGGGGATGGTGGCATTGCGCGGCTGGTCAACTTCTGTGGCGTCGGTATCGCCCTCGAGATGTTGCTGACCGCTGAGCCCATCGATGCGCAGCGTGCCTTGCAGATCAATTTCGTGTCGAAGGTGGTTCCGCACGACAAGCTGATGGAGACTGCGGAAGCGGTTGCAAGGGCAATTCTCCGCAACGATCAGACCGCCGTGCGGTCGGCCAAGCAGGTTATCCTGGACATGATCGGCCGCCCGCTTGACGATCAGCTCTACAAAGAGGCCTATGCAGCGTACACGCTCATGGCGAGCAACCCAACGGTCCCGGGGCTCCTCCAGAAATTCTACGACAAGGCGGATCGGGGTCGCCACGGCGTGAACGCCACGAGCCTGTGAGGGCGCTCTCCGCCGGCGCTCAGCTTCGCGCCCGCGACCTGAGCCCCTCACCCCCGGGCCGCGCGGTCCTACCGGCCGCCGGACCGGCGACGCCTCGCCCGAGCGCAGCCCTAGCCGTCGCGGATCCCTTGCAGCTGCAGCGCGGCGCTACGGCGGGCGCCTAGGCTTCGCGTGGCTGTTGCCGAAAGTGGGGCCCCAGTGGCAGGAAGACGAGCCCCATGTCCTGGCGTTCATCACTGCCGGGAAAGGGCGCCACGGGATCGGTATCAGCCTCGAATGCCGAAAGGGTGCCCGAGAGGAAGCCGCACACCGGCTTCAGAGCGCAATCGACGAGTTGCACCGCAAGGGCGTGGCTATCGGCACGTCCCCAGCAGACTTCTCGGACGCTTCCTCGATCGTCGCCGCCGTGGCTCAGCTTCTCCAAGCGGTAAAGGTCGCCGCCGAAGAGCTTCGCCGCGCCTTTACCTGATGAAGCGCTGTCGCACCCGAACCAGGTCGGGGTGCACGCCCTGCAGCCAATCACGCGACAGCTTGCCAAGAGCAAAGGCCATTCGACGCTACCCCATCACGAAGGTAACCACGCCCGTGGCGGTGGAGGGGGGCGTAGCGGGTGGCGCACTTCCCACGAGAGCAGGCACCTCGTTCCAGGGGCGCCGGAAGCCAAAAGGGTCGGCGTGCCACCGGCGGACCATGTGGCCCGTCCAGCAGGCGCCGCAGCACAGGATCAGGGCGATGTCGCCGTTGAAGTCCTGGTTGATGGAGAAGCCCCAGCCCCAGCGGTAGATGCCGAACGCATCGCTGGTGTTCGTGTTCGCCGCGGTGCTGTTGGCCCGCGAGATGCCGTCCAGCTAGAGCTCCAGCCGCCGCGGGCGCCACGTGACCACGAGCGTGTGCCACGCGGTGTCGTTGCGCCAGCCCTCGAGGGTCCGCGGGCTGATGTGAAGGCGGCGGGCCAGAGCGCGCTGGCTGAGATAAGTGGGGGTCATCACGGTGCGAGGATGAACGATCTATTGCCTCTTGTCGTCAGGATGACAGGGGGATTGGTGGGGGATGAGTGAGGGATCTATAGGCGGGTTGCGGGGGGATTGAGGGGATGGCGGGTGTGCCGACCCCGCTCAAGGGCTCGGTTTGCCTGACTTTTATTGCACAAATTCGTTTGTTGGAGCCTTGTCAATCTTATTCCGCTGAGTACTTAAGAAGCACCCACTTGCAAAGGCAATCCGAATGCAGAATGATGAAAAGCCACAGGCAGAGCAGTCTCTGGCGGGCCTGACCGCGCAAGTCGCCTCTGCGTACGTGTCGAACAACACCATCTCCACGGCAGATGTCGGTCGTTTGATCGCCGAGATTGCTCGTCAGCTGCGGGTCCTTGGCGAGGAGCAGCAGGCTGCAGCGCCCGAAAAGCTGGCGCCGGCGGTGTCGGTCCGCCGTTCCATTGGCCGCGATCATCTGGTCTGCCTCGCTTGCGGTAAGAAGCAGCGGATGCTCAAGCGCCATTTGGCGACCAAGCACGATCTCACGCCGGATGCCTACCGCGAGATGTTCAGCCTCAAGCCGGACTATCCGATGGCGGCCCCGAGCTATTCGGCGGGGCGGCGGGAGCTTGCCCTAAAAATCGGTCTCGGGCGCCCGACGAAGCCGACCAAGAAGGAGTCGCCGGCTCCAACGGAGGCGCCGGTCAAGACCCGGCGCATCAGAGCCAAGGCTGCCTGAGCCCATTCTCTGAACTCAGCGGCGATGGCCGGCAATTTGTCGGCCTCTCAAGCGTTATCTTGGCGCGTGTCGTGGGCACCCGCTCGTGTAAGGTTTGGCACAGGCGAGGTGCCCCGACCCGCTGCCGGCTCCGCCGCTGGGCGGGGCTGGCAGCGATGGTCGTGGCTGCCGCCGGCCCGACCTCGTAATCGGGGATTCGCGCCGTTACTCTATCGGCATGCGACAGGCTCGGGCCGCTTAGGGCTCGCAGCTTGCCGGTCCAGTGATCCCCGGCAAAGGTCGTCTATTCCACGTGAGGCTGGAGAAGCAGGACTAAGATCTGACTTTAGAGCCCGAACTTGGATTTGGAATCGCGGGCGCTTGGATGGCCTGTAGCGCCTCGTTTCGAACGACCGTCTGCATCCGCTGGTAGAGCTCATCCGCCCGTTCAGGCGAATCGCCGACCGCCACCACGCCGAACCGGCCGTTTTCGCTGATCGTGGCGAGCATGTGGACAATGATGCCGGTCTGCTTCGCCTGGTCAAAGTGGAGGCGGTGCCGGATCAGGATGTCGATGAGCTGTTGCGGCGTGATCGCGCGATACAGCGTATCTTCGAGATGATCGCTGGCGACATAGTACTTCTCCGCCCCGCTTGGCGTCCGGAAGACGCCTGCTTCCTCATCGAACGCGCCATCGGTAATAAACTGAAGAAAAAGGAACGGGTGCGTGGTGCCACCCTTGCGCAGGTTGATTTCGATCGCATAGGTCTGCCAGCGGCCGGCGTCATCCTGCGCAACGACGAAATCGACCGCGAAGCGGCCGAGAACGCCGAGTTCGGCCAGCTTCTGCCCTACCTTGCGGGCTTCGGCCGTGATCAACGGCCCGTAGCGGTGATCGGCGGGAAAGCGGCTCCCCAGAAAGGACTGGCCCATCGGCCCGCCCAGCATCTGGTCGTGCGTGGACAGAACCTCGATCTCTCCCAGCGGGGTGATGCGCATCTGAACGCTCGGGCTGCAAAGGCCCGTGCCGCAAATGCATTCCTCGATTACGCCGCCATCTTCGGCGAGGGAATCGAAGAATCGCGCGAGCGTCATGCTCGACAGTTCGAACGTCATCGACCGCACATGTTGCTCCAGCAGGGCGGCGGCCCCTGCGCTGCCGGGAGCGGGCAAGGTGGCGAGGTCGACGACCGCATTGCCCTCACCGGAAACCGCATCGTTCAATTTGACAATCGCCCGCGTCAGGCCGGGCTTCTTCTCGCGCATCTGCCCGAGCGCAGTCAGCAGGTCCTCGATCGAGCGGAGGTCTCCCCGGCCGATCGGATATGAGACGCCGGCACTGTTGAACACCTCCCGTGCTCCACTCTTCGTCCCGAGCCGGGCGAGTTCCGGATCGGCGCCATAGATTGGGATGCCGAGCCGCAAGGCCAGATCACGTTCGTACGTGGTCACGTTGTACGCGACCAGATGGGCGCGCTCCGGATCGAGAATCAGGGAGCGTATGCGCTCGTAAACATGCGGTCGTTCCAGAAGCTTGATCGTGAGCGGGCGTGGCGAGCGATCCTCGACGGCGATGTTGAAGAAACGCTGGACGGCGTGGTTGTTAACCACCCCGGGCAAGATTGAAAAGTAATAGTCGAGGGTCCACGGCAGGATAGTTTGCGATGTCGCGTAAACGAGGCGCGCGCGCGGCTGACGCAGCAGCAGAAGCATGAAAAGCATACGCTCTTCATACGCCTGCATTTCGGCGCCCTTGCAGTCGAACTCGATGGTTTGCGAGGGAACGACCACGATTGTCTGTTCGGATTCATTGAATCGCCGGATGTGCTCCCAGAGGGGCACGAGTTTTCGCTGTAGCGCCGCGAAGCGGGTTCGCGCCTCCCTTTCCGAAATCCCCAGCGGCGGAATCTGGAGCGGCGGCATCAACGCCATGCTGGCCTCCTCCGGCTATCGCCTGAGCAGCCCTACCGAGTTGGATCTACTCTATCGCGTTTCTGGCCAAAGTTTACGGTTGTTTGGCGATTCCGCCCATCGACGCCGGGTCACCGATTTGGGTCACACCCTGTCGTCCCGCTCGCCTCGGCGGACCCTGCTGTCCGACGTGAAGCTGAAGCGGCAGGTTCAAGAGCCGACGTTGAGCTCAAGGTCGGCTTGCTCCAGGAAAGCGGCCGTACCCCGCGGCGGCTTCGAGCGGCCGGGTGTAGCCGAGGCTGTTGAAGAAGTTAGGTGAGGTGGGGGCTGGTTCTGGACGGGCCGAACGGTGTCTGCCGCCTTGAGCCGATCAGCTGAGGGGGCCGCTGGTTTATCGCTGTCTCTTATACACA
>JBKPNX010000016.1:0-23130 GCA_046732855.1 Pseudomonadota bacterium | reverse complement strand
TGCCGCCGCCGGCGGCGCCGAGGAACGCGATCTCCACTTCTTTCATCTGCACGAAGCCGCTTGGCGCCTTGCCCTCGACGCTCGGCGCATCCTCGAGCTTCGGCAGGCCGCTCACGCGCGGCGGCGCGAGATCGGGGGCCGGCGGCGGCGCGGTTTCCATGCCCGGCGGCGGGCCGATCTGATCTTCTGGCGGACCACCCGCGCAGGCGGCAAGGGTGGTCAGGGCCAGCGCCGCGGCGATTGCGCGGCCCGCCCGCGGGTGCGGCGGCGGGCACGGGGCGGGCGTCGCCCCCGCGGAAAATGTCAGGACATCCGGCTGTGGTAGCAAAGCGGGCAGCACCGGCAGCGTTCCTCCACTGTTTCTCTCAGGTCTGAGAAGATCCGCTCGTTGTTGTTCTGCGCTGTCCTGCCCGCCAGGTCGGGCCCTTCGCCCCTGAGACCGGACAGCCATGGACGCCACGATACTGACCGCTACGATCGGTGAGCACAACCTGCTCAACCGCGATCCCGCTCGCCCGAGCACCTCGCCTGTACTGGGGAGTTCACGAAATTTCCGGTCCGCGATCCAGCAAGCCCGTCATGATTTTCGTGGCCCACGCTGCCCGGCGCCGCCCGGACCCTCGGTCGCGCGGCTTGCCTGATCCTTTCCCCTCGAGAAGCGCATGAGCGCGACCCTGCGGCACGGCCGGACGAGCGGGCGCGCCTACGTCCTGCTCACGCTCACCGCGATGTGCTGGGCCGGCAACGCGATCCTCGGGCGGCTTGCCGTCGGCGAGGTCTCGCCGATGGCGCTGGTCAGCCTGCGCTGGCTCGGCGCGCTTGCCCTGCTGGTAGTGTTCGCCAACGCCCAGATGCGGCGCGACTGGCCGGTGATGCGCCAGCACCTGCCGTTCGTCGCGGTCATGGGCGCGGTCGGCTTCACGATCTTCAACGCGATGTTCTACATCGCCGCGCATTGGACCACGGCGGTGAACCTCGGGATCATTCAGGGCGCGCTTCCGGTGTTCGTCCTGATCGGCGCGTTCGTCGCGTATCGGACGCCGGTCGGCGGCCTCCAGGCGGCCGGAGTGCTGGTCACCATCGTCGGCGTGGCGATCGTCGCGTCGGGCGGCGAACTCGCGCGCCTCGCCGGATTCGCGCTCAACTCCGGCGATGTCCTGATGATCGCCGCGTGCGCGCTTTACGCCGGCTACACCGTGGGCCTGAGCCGCCGGCCGCCGGTCTCTCCGCTCAGCCTGTTCACCGGGCTGGCGTGCGCCGCGTTCATCACCTCCTTGCCGCTGGCACTCGGCGAGGCGGCGCTCGGCCGGTTCCAATGGCCGACCCCGGCCGGCTGGCTGATCCTCGCGCTGGTCACGCTGTTTCCCTCGTTCCTTGCGCAGATCTTCTTCATCCAGGGCGTGGCGCTGATCGGACCGGGCCGGGCCGGGGTATTCGTCAACCTGGTGCCGGTGTTCGCCTCGATTCTGGCCATGCTGATCCTGCACGAGCCGTTCGAGCCGTTCCACGCGGTCGCGCTCGGGCTGGTGCTGGGGGGCATCTGGCTTTCGGAGCGCGGCAAGGCTGCCTGAAACCCTCTCGCCGACGACCCCGCCGGCGCGACGCTGGCCGCGGGTGGCGAGTCGCTAACTCTGTGGTTGCGGCGGTCAGCTCGGGTTCGTTTGGTCGCAAGCGCGCACAAACTGTCCGCGCTCTATGCCCGGCTCGGCCGGCCGTCCCATGTGAGGCTAGTATAGCTCGATCTAGGAATTTTAACCAGCAGTAGCGCGGCGGCGTGCGCCGCGGCGGCATGGCAGTCCGGGGACGCGTGGGTCAGCCCGTGCAAGCACGCGCATCGATCGATACGCCTGCCGACCAGCGAGCGGGGCGCGGCGTGATCGCGAGGTGACGGCAGTATTGCGCCAGGGGGACCATGCATTCACGCGGTGACCAGTCCCGCAACAGGTCGTTCACCGCCGCCCGCCACTCGGCAGCTGGATCTCGGTCGGATCAGCCGGCGCTCCCGCCGGGCGTCTGCGCGAAGATCTGCGGCAAGTTGGCGTCACCCGGGCCGTGGCGAAGTTCGGGCCTCGGATGTCGTCGGCGGTGACTTCTTCTTCCCCGGCATTCCACCCGAGCGTGAGGGCTAACCGAACCTGCTCGCCACCGTCATGCCCGGCGACCGTCGGGCGGTGGCGGTGAGCGATTGGCGGAGATATGCTGCGCTGAGGCCCGGATCGTCGAGCATCGGCGCACATCGCCGCCAAGCCAGCGAGCAGCCCCGAGGGGATCCGCATCCTTTCCTCGCCGATGCCGTGGATCAGGTACGCCTGCCGCTGGAGCCGGTCGGCGGCGTATTCCGAGGCGCTCTGGAAATCCTCGAAAATGCCGGCGATCTTCTCGCCTCGGATCAGCACGAATTTGCCGGGATGCTGGTCCTCGAGGCGCACACGTTGCCGCTCGTAGGTGCTCAGCTCGAGGTCCAGAGGTCTCATCATCGCGCCGCACTCGCCCTGCCTATCGAGGCGGGCGCTGGATGCGGGAACCGCCTCATCGCTGAGGCTACTCCAGGAACCCTAGCACGCGATGAACGCCGCCCCCGGGCCTTCAGCACTCGGCGCTCGGAGGGCGGACGCTTCGCTGCTGGCTAGCCACTTATGATTGAATGATAATCTAACTAGCGCGCTAAATGCGAAAAAAATCAACTTGATATTGAACCGTGTCTTAGATGACGCTATCGCTAGACGACAATCCGGGAAGATCCTGTTGCTGGGCACTGAACTCGCCAAATTGGCTTTGCGCCAAGGCCTGCCCGTGGTCATTCGCGGCGGAACCGGTGAGGCCGCCCTGGTCCAGGCAGCCGAAGCGATCGGCCCGTCGGAGCTCTCCCTGCTCAGGGAGCAGAGCGGGCGCGAGCCGACGCTCGTCCTCAGCGCGCAGCGGGCCCGCGCGCTGGGCTGCAGCGACCAGCTGACGGGCGCGGTGGTTCTCCGCCCGCGCGGCCAATTTGATGCGACCGTGCTGCCCACCGTGATCGATCCGCTCGCCCCCGCTGGTGGTCCGCCGGAGCTGCTCTCCGTCTTCGAAGTCGCCGAGACGCAGCCCTATGACAGCGCCGCCCTGAAACTCGCAAAGCTGGTCGGTTTGCTGCCGGCCGCGCTGGTCGCCCGGCTGGATACTGCGCCCGACGAGGTGCCCGGCTGGGCCGCCGAGCGCGGCCTGCCGCTGATCGCTGCGGAAAAGATCCTGGTTTACGAGCAGCGCGCCAGCATGACCCTGCGGCCGGTGAGCCGGGCGCAGATCCCGCTCGCGATGGCCGATGCGCAGCTGGTCGCCTTCCGCCCGAGCACCGGCAGCGCCGACCATCTGGCGATCATCATCGGTCAGCCACGGCGGGACCGGCCGGTCCTTGCCCGCCTGCACTCGGAATGCTTCACCGGCGATCTGCTCGGCAGCCTCCGGTGCGACTGCGGCGATCAGCTGCGCGGCGCGCTCGCCGCCATGGCTGCGGCCGGGGGCGGCGTCCTGCTCTATCTGGCGCAGGAGGGGCGGGGCATCGGCCTGGCCAACAAGCTGCGCGCCTACGCGCTGCAGGACCGGGGCCTCGATACCATCGACGCCAACAGCGCGCTGGGCTTCGATCCCGATGAGCGGTTCTACTGGCCTGCCGCCGAGATGCTGCGCCAGCTCGGGTTCACCAAGATACGACTGATGACCAACAACCCGGACAAGCTCGCGGCGCTCGCCCACTATGGCATCACGGTGGTGGAACGGGTGCCGCTCGCCTTTCCGAGCAACGCTCACAACGAGGCCTATTTGCGGACCAAGGCGGTGCGCAGCGGGCATCTGCTCGATCCGTCCCCCGGCCGAAAGCCGCTGTCGCCATGAGACGGAACGGCCATCGGGCAGGACGGCTGTGGTCGGGTTCCCGCAGGTGCGTTCCGAACCAGCAAACCACGCGCAGAGGTGGCTCATGACGTCCAGCCCGTCCAAACACAGCGCTTCTGCATCCCTCACAGCTCGTCTGCTCGACGATACCCGCAAGCGCCCCATCGTCACCCGACCGACCCAGTCCGAGGCCGAAGGGGCGATCCGGACCCTGATCGCCTGGCTCGGCGATGATCCCGACCGCGTCGATCTCCAGGGCACGCCAGCCCGGGTCGCCCAGGCATACGGGGAGCTGTTTGGCGGCTATCGGGCCGATCCAGTGAGCTTGCTGCGGCGGAGCCTGATGGCGACGGAGACGGGGGGCCAACTCGTGGCTGTACGCGCGATCCGCTTCGTCTCATTCTGCGAGCATCATCTTCTGCCCTTCATGGGCCATGCCGACATCGGCTATGTGCCTCGCCGTCACGTGGTCGGGCTCGGCTCGATTGCCGCCGCGGTCGATGCCCTGGCGCGCCGCCTGCAGATCCAGGAGCGGATGACGGATGAGCTGGCCGCAGCGATCGCGGAAGCGCTCGACCCGATGGGTGTCGCCGTGGTGGTGCAAGCGGAGCACCAATGCCTGGCCGCTCGTGGCGCTTGCAAGGCTGGAGTCCGGCTCGTGACCTCGCGGCAGTTCGGCAGCCTCGCTGCGGATCAGGGGCTCGGCCGGGCATTCTTCGCGCTGGTCGGCGCGCCAGGCGCGCCAAGTTCCAATTGCATCGAGGGCTCGTCGTGGCAGTAGACCTGCCGCCAAGGCAGTCAAGCCGGCAGGTAGGGCGAGGCATGTCTCGCGACGCTGGCTCAAGGCGAGGTGTGCAGATGGTCGAGGGGGCGGGTGCCCGCTGCCCCGTGTCGCGCCTGAGCTCCTCGTCGTGGCCGCGACGATGACCGAAGGAGCGCCGAAGAATGCCTTGGTGACCGGGGCGGCGACGCGCGTGGGCCGCGCGATCGCGTCGGATCTGGCGCGCCATGGCTGGGGCGTGGCGGTGCATTACCGCACGTCCGAAACGGAGGCGCACGAGGTGGTCGCTGCGATTCGTGATGGCGGCGGAAACGCCGTCGCGATCCGCGCCGATCTGGCAGAGGATTCGGACCTCGAGGGTCTGCTTCCTCGAGCGGCGGAGCGCCTGGGCCCGCTGCACTGTTTGATCAACAGCGCTTCCGTGTTCGAGCGCGACAGCTTGAGGGACGTGACGTGCCGGTCGTGGCACCTCCACATGGCGGTCAACGTGCGTGCGCCCCTGCTGCTCACCCAGGGTTTCCTGCAGCAGCTCCCTCGAGGCAAAGAGGGCAATGTGATCAATATCATTGACGAGCGGGTTTGGAATCTGACGCCGCATTTCGTGTCTTACACGGTGAGCAAGTCCGCCCTTTGGACGCTCACCCAGGTTCTCGCCCCAGCACTCGCCCCGCGCGTTCGCATCAACGGCATCGGGCCGGGCGAAACCTTGCCCAGCTTCCATCAGACCGAGCAGAGTTTCGAGCGGATGTGCAAAACCATGCCGCTCGGGCGGGGCACCACGCCCGAAGAAATCTGCGAGGCCGTGCGCTTCATCCTCAGCGCACGCGCCATGACGGGGCAGATGATCGTCTTGGACGGTGGCCAGCATCTGGGCTGGCTTCTGCCAGGCCAGGACGAAGCGATGGCCGCCAACTGAGCGGGCCTGCCGAGCGGCAGTTTCAATCGTTGCTGGAAGCCAAAAGCGAGCTGTCCGCGAGCGCATGACCGTAAGCAGTCATCGGCGGCCTTTCGGGGGCCAGTTCTCGGAGGCGCCGCTCGAATTCGCTGGCCGGCACCGGTCGGCCGAAATAATAGCCCTGGAGCTCGTCGCAGCCGCGCGCGCGCAGATGCTCCGCCTGCTCCATCGTCTCCACGCCCTCGGCCGCCACGGTCAGGCCCAGGCCGTGCGCCAGGCCGATCACCGCGCCGACGATCGCGGCATCGCCGCGATCGGTCGTGACGTCGGTCACGAACGCCCGGTCGATCTTGATCTTATTGACCGGGAACCGCTTCAGGTACGCCATGCTCGAGTAGCCGGTGCCAAAATCGTCGACGGCGATCTGAATCCCGAGTTCGCTCAGGCGCCGGAGCGTGTTGATCGTCACCTCCGTTTCCCGCATCAAGATGCCTTCAGTGATCTCCAACTCCAGATAGGCATAGTCGAGGCCGCTGGTGCCTAGCATGCGGACCACGCTGGCCACCAGGTCGCGGTAGAGGAACTGCGCCGCCGAGAGGTTGACCGCGACGCGGATCGGCGGCAGGCCGAGATTCTGCCAGGTCTTGTTCTGATTGCAGGCGGTCTGCAATACCCACTCGCCGAGTGGGACGATCAAGCCGCATTCCTCGGCGATCGGCACGAACTCCGCCGGCGAGATCATGCCGCGCTCGGGATGCGGCCACCTGATCAGAGCCTCGGCGCCAATGATCAAATTGCGGCGCGCATCGATCTGGGGCTGATAGAACACCTCGAGCTCGCCGTTCGGCAGCGCCTTGCGCAGATCACGTTCCAGCGCTTTGCGCGCCTGAAAAGCGAGATTCATTTCCTCTCTGTAGAACTGATAGTTCGAGCGGCCGGTGTTCTTCGCCCGGTACATCGCCATGTCGGCGTTCTTCACGATCTGCTGCGGATCGTCGTGGTCGAGCGGGCAGATCGTCACACCGATGCTCGCGCTGACGTGCACCTCCTGACCCTCGAGCGAGAACGGCTCCGACAGCCGGTCCAGCACCTTCTCCGCCAGCTTGGCGGCCCACTCGGAGCGCCCCAGCCCGGTATGGATGAGCGCGAACTCGTCACCGCCGAGGCGGGCGACCGTGTCGGTCTCGCGCGTGCAGCCGCGCAGCCGCAGCGTCACCGCCTTGAGCAGGAGGTCACCGAACTCGTGCCCGAGCGCGTCGTTCACGTCCTTGAAGTTGTCGAGGTCGATGAACAGGATCGCGATCAGCTGGCCGGTGCGGTGTGCCTGAGCGACCGCCTGCTGCAGCCGATCCTGGAACAGCACCCGATTGGGCAGGTCGGTGAGTGCATCGTGATGCGCGAGATGCCAGATCCGCGCCTGGGTCTGCAGTCGCTCGGTGATGTCGCGTTTGACCGCGACGTAGTGGGTGATCACGCCCTCGGCATCGCGCACCGGCGAGATCGTGGCTTCCTGTTCGTAGAGGGTGCCGTCCTTGCGCCGGCCGGTCAGCGTGCCGTGCCACACCTGACCGCCCGCGATGGCGCTCTGCACGGCGCGGTAATGCGCCTCGTCGTCTCGATCGCTCATGAGCAGCGAGAACGGCGTCTGGCCGAGCGCCTCGGCGCGGCTGTACCCGGAGATCCGCTCGAACGCCGCGTTGACGTATTCGAAGTGGCTTTCCGCATCGGCGATCTCGATCACGTCGCCGGCGTGCTCGACCGCGGTCGCGAGCAAGGTGTTGAGCTTTTGCGCCTCCTTCTGCTGGGTGATGTCGAGCGACACCGTGACCACGCCGGTGATGCGGCCGGCCTCTTCCTCGAGCGGCACCTTGGTGGTCAGCCAGACGTGGACGCCATGCTGCTGATCGACCTCCTCCCGCTCAAACAGAGGCACGATCTCACCGGTCTCGAACACCGAGCGGTCGAGTTCGTCCTCCGCCAGACTGGGAGTCTCGCCATCGGGACCAACGCCGTGAATCCAGTCCATGCTGTACTTGTTACGGAAGATATACCTGCCGTTCGAGTCGCGGGCGGCGATCCGGGCCGGTACCGCATCCATCACCGCCCGCAGCTGTGCCCTCGCTGCCGATACCGTCGCCTCCGCAGCATGAGCGATTCGTAGCAGGCCGTTGACCTTGCTGAATTCCTTGAACAGCAGCGCTACCAGAACAATGGCGCTGGCAATAATGGCAAGAAAGTATCCGGAGAGTTCCCAATACAGATTGCGAATGTCCTCCCGCTGCGCCTCTGCAACCTCTTCATCCTTGAGCATGGTTCGCGCGGTAATCTTGTGAATGGGCGTAGTATATTGATGTAACTGAGAATGGATTCGATAAAAAGTCGCATAGTCCCCCTTGCGTAGCGAAAGAATGTCCTGTTCCAAGGCAGTCAATGTTTGGTCTAGTTGTTGAATGAGCTGCACGGCCCCTTCGGCTGCGCGCACATGCACCGACTCGGTGCCGCTGAGCAGCAGCGGGATGCGGCTCCACAGAATGTAGAACCGCTCCACCAGCTGATCAGAATCGACCGGCGCGTCCTCGCGAACGTATCTATTTAGCGCGTCCAAGAGTCGAAGAAGCTCGATCTCGGCTTGCGCGGCCGCCCATAGACTGGGCAGGAATTTTTTGGTTATGCGACCGTATTCGAGATGGATTTTGTACCCACTCGAAGCAATGCTTGTGGAAAATACAAGGAGGGCTAGGGCGAGCGCCTTATAGCCCTTCCTTGCCTTTAAAATCATCGCACCTCAAGATCTCGCAGCTGCCACACCCATTTCTTGTCAGTCATCGAGTTGCGCAGCTCGGGAAACTGATCCCGTGGGTAGACAAGCCAGAGAGGTCCTTTGTCCCTGATCTGCAGATACTCGCCGTTCATCTTGAACGCCAGCATCACAGGATACTGATAGAGTTCCTCCAGCGGCAGCGTGGCCACGTAGTCGTTGAGGGCTGTCGCCACGACTTCATGGCCTTGAGCTCCGAGCGCCTGCAGAACGTCCCGAACCAGGACACCCTCGAACACGACTTCACCGCTAGTCCAGACCGTCGTCGTCTTGAGCGTGGTCGTGCCGAGCGCTTCCAGCATCGCCCGGTCCAGCCGAACCACTGGGCTGGCACCAGCGCCCTCGATGTTGCCGGAAATGGTCAGAATCACGGGGCCGACCGGCTCCGCCTGGAAGTGCTTCTGGTCCACCACCGAAGCTGCGGCGGCCATCGGCAGAATCAAAGCGAACCCCAGGGAGATCAGACGATGCATCATGCAAGAACTCCTATGTTCGACGGCTATGGCGCTGGCGCAGGCCACGCAGACCAGCGTCGATCATCGGTGAGCAACCTTAAAAGGTGATAAACGAGCGGGGCTTCGGAGCGTGCGGATGCTCACCCTGCGTCTGAGCCACCGCCTGCTTAGGTTGGCCCTCTGCGACTGCAGGGACCGCGACGGAAGGCCGGCGCGCGCGTCATCGACGTCGTGACTGTCCGAGCGTGGGCAATCGGAAGCTTCGGGCCTCGTCCGCGTTTCGCCCTGAGGTGACGAGGCGCGCGCGGCGATCGGGCTTTACGCCGCGCAGCTGTCGAGTAGGATCGCGGCAACGTCCCCAAAAGGGCGGCCAATCACCGGGAGGCGCCCATGATCGAGATGGGGCGCGGCCCGACGCTGGCATCGGCGGCCGCTCCGGGGGCAGCGCGGCAGGACCAAGTGCGGGGCGGTAACGCGCCGGCGCCGTTCCGGGTGCCCGCGACTGAAGGGGAGGCGAAGCGATGCTGCTGCACGGCAAGACTGCGATCATCACCGGCGCCGCCTCGCCGCGCGGCATCGGCAAGGCGACGGCGCAGCTGTTCGCCGAGCACGGCGCCCGGGTCGCGATCGTCGACCTGGCCGCGGCCGATCCCCAGAGGGCGGCTGCGGAGATCGGGCCGGAGCACCGGGGATATGCCTGCGACGTGCGCGACAAAGCCGGCGGCGCGGCGACGGTGCGTCAGATCATCGGCGACTTCGGGCAGGCGAACATTCTGGTCAACAACGCCGCGATCTCCCGCGCCAACCCGATCATGGAGATCTCGCCCGGCGATTACGACGAGGTCATGGACGTCAACCTGCGCGGCACCCTCTACATGTCGCAGGCGCTGATTCCCTATTTCCGCGAGCGCCGCTCCGGCGTGATCGTGTGCCTCGCCTCGGTCGCCGCGCAGCGCGGCGGCGGCCTGTTCGGCGGGCCGCACTACGCCGCGTCGAAGGGCGGGGTGCTGGCCTTGGCCAAGTCGATGGCCCGCGAGCTCGCGCCCGATGGCATTCGGGTCAACGCGGTCGCGCCGAGCATGATCGACACCGACATCTTCCAGGGCCAGCTGAACGAGGAGCGACGCGAGCAGGTCCGCAGCAGCATTCCGATGGGCCGGCTCGGGCGGGCGGGCGACGTCGCCGGCGTGTGCCTGTTTCTCGCCTCGGACCTGTCGTCCTACGTCACCGGCGCGGTGATCGACGTCAACGGCGGCTCGCACATCCATTGAGAGCCGGCGTGGCATGCGGAGTGGTGGCGATGTGCCGAGGAGCGGCGGACGAGCGACCGGGTCCGCGCTGAGGTTTCGTGGACGCTCCGCCGAACCGTTCGTGATCGGGAGCCCGACGCGCCACTCCGGCGTTATTACGCCATGGCACCTGTGGAGGTGAGGCCGTGAGTCTGTACGACGCGATCCGATCGGCTGGCGGCGGCGAGATCGTCGCGGCGCTGGCCCGGCAGGCGCAGGTCAGCCGTGATCAGGCGGAACGCGCGCTGCGTGTGTTGTTGCCCGATCTCGGCGGGGCGATCCGGCGGACCGCGGAGAGCCAGACCGGAGCGCCCGCGGTGCACGCGGCGATGACCGACGAACGGTATGCCCGCTATCTCGAGGTGCCGGAGGCGCTGCGCGAGGCGGGCGCCGTGGCGGACGGCGAACGGGTGCTCGCGGCGATCCTGGACGATGAGCAGCGCGAGGAGCTGGTCCGGGATGCGGCGGGCGCGATCGGCCCCGGCGAGGATCGGGCGCGCGCGCTCCTGCCGCTGGTCGCGACGCTCGCCATGGCCGCGCTCGGGCAAAAAGTGCGCGCGCCGTCGCCGGAGATCCCGTGGTTTGGCACTGGCTCCGAGGACCATTTCGATGCGCCGCTCCTGGATGCGCTGACCGCCCTGTTCGAGCAGCACGAGGAGTCGTCGGACCAGCGTCGCTGAGCTCGGCCGCCCCGCCCAGTCGCGGCGGTGCGCCCTTGCGCCGGTCAGGCCCCTGTCGGTCGCTGAGCTCCGCGACTGACGGAGGAAGCGGGCGGGGCGGCCAGTCACTTGGCGCGCGCGAGGATCGCCTCAAGCCGGGCAGCGTTGGCGGGCGAGAGCGCGTGCGCGTAGTAATCATCGGTCAGCGGCAGACCGTCGCCCGGCGGCAGAAACGTTGCGCCGCCGTACCAGCCGATGTCACGCAGGAAATCGTCGCTCATGCGGCGCGTTGGATGCTCGAGGCGCGCGCGAGCATCCTCGGCCTGTGCGACGATCCCGAGCAGGCGCGCGTCGTAGCTCTGCACCCGGCCCGGGCGCGCGAACCACTGATCGAACGCGGCGTGCGTGGCGCGCAGCTCGGCCGTGTCGCCCGCGCCGTCCATCGCACGCGCGAAGGCGCTTGCGATGTCGCCGTAGGCCGAGGCGAGCTTGTGCTCCCACGGCCTGGCATGGCCGCGCGCCCGCAGCTGCCACAGGATGCGCGTCGCCACCGCCTCGGCGGCCGCTTCGCGGATCCGATGCACCACCAGCACCGCGTGCGCGCCAAAGCGCAGATCATTGGAGAAGCGCGGATGCTGCGGCACGTGGGCGAGCTCGTGCGCGAGAAACATGATCCGCGCCGGATCCGGCAGCTGCTGGAACAGGCCGATCAGGCGCATCTGCGCGCGATAGTACCCGGCAAGATCGGTGTTGGGGTCGTGGCAGATCAGCACCATGCGCGCGGCTGCCTCGTCGATCAGCCAGGCGCCAAGCGGGCTCTCGGCCAGCACGGCTACCACGGTTGCGATGCTCCGTTGTGCATCGGTCGCGAGCAAACCGCCTTTGGAGGGCAGGCACACCCGCGCATGGTCGGGGATCACCTGGGCGATCCGGGCGCTGCGCGACAGCCCGAGAAAGGCGTCCACCTCGCTGCCATCCTGGCGCCGCGCGATGGCGCTCCCGGGCGCGAGCTCGCCGAGGCGATCGCCTTCTGATTGTGCGCACGCGGCGGCGCCCCCGCCGCCCGCGAGCAGGCCCGAGAACACCAAGGCGCAGAGCAGGCGCGGCAGAGCAGGCATGAACGCGGACCATCCCCAGCTGTTCGGACCGTCGCCGCGATCTACTTGCGGTTTCTGCCGCGCATGTCAACTCAACTGTTAGAACTCGACCAATCCATCGCCGGCGGGCGGGTTCGGAAGTCACGTGCACGCTATCTTGCGGCCTTGGTGCCGAGCGCGTCGGCCTGTATGCTCGAAGCGCTCGGGCGACGCCATTGTCAGCCGAGGCCCGCTGGGGCGCCGCCGTACGGGAATGCCGGGGAGCACGCGCGAGATGTCCGACGCCAACAAACCGCTGCGCAGCACCGCCTGGTTCGGGCATCCCGATCGGGACGGCTTCCTGCACCGCAGCTGGATGAAGAATCAGGGTTTCCCGGCCGATCTGTTCGACGGTCGCCCGGTGATCGGGATCTGCAACACGTTTTCCGAGCTCACCCCGTGCAATGCGCACTTCCGCGAGCTGGCGGAGCGGGTCAAGCGTGGCGTCTATGAGGCCGGCGGCTTTCCGCTCGAGTTCCCGGTGTTCTCGAACGGCGAGAGCAATCTGCGGCCGACCGCAATGCTGTTCCGCAATCTCGCGTCAATGGACGTCGAGGAGTCGATCCGCGGCAATCCGATCGACGGCGTCGTGCTGATGACCGGCTGCGACAAGACCACGCCCGCGCTGCTGATGGGCGCGGCGTCGTGCGACGTGCCGGCGATCGTGCTCTCGGGCGGGCCGATGCTGAACGGCAAGTTCCGCGGCAAGGACATCGGCTCCGGCACCGACGTCTGGCGCTTCGCCGAAGAGGTCAAGGCCGGCGAGATGAGCCTCGCGGACTTCATGGATGCGGAGGCTTGCATGTCGCGCTCCGCCGGCCACTGCATGGTCATGGGCACGGCCTCGACCATGAACAGCATGGCGGAAGCGCTCGGCATGAGCCTGCCCGGCTGCGCCGCGATCCCCGCGGTCGACAGCCGGCGCCGGGTGATCGCGCAATTGACCGGGCGGCGCATCGTCGAGATGGTCAAGGAAGACCTGCGCATCTCGAAGATCCTGAAGCGCAAGAACTTCCTCAACGCGGTCCGGGCGAATGGCGCGCTCGGCGGCTCGACCAACGCCGTGATCCACCTCCTGGCGATCGCCGGCCGGGCCGAGGTCGAGTTCTCGCTCGACGACTGGGAGCAGTACGGCCACGGGGTGCCGACGCTGGTCGACATCATGCCGTCCGGGCGCTTCCTGATGGAGGACTACTACTACGCCGGCGGCCTGCCGACGGTGCTGCGCGCGCTCGGCGAGCATGGCCTGCTCGACAAGGATGCGCTGACCGTCACCGGCCAGTCGATCTGGAACAACGTCAAGGACGCGCCGAACTGGAACACGGAAGTCATCCGGACCTTCGACAACCCGCACACCAAAGACGGCGGGATGGTGATCCTACGCGGCAATCTCGCCCCTGATGGCGCAGTGCTCAAACCGTCCGCGGCGTCGCGGGAGCTGATGCAGCATCGCGGCCGCGCGGTCGTGTTCGAGACGATCGAGGACTACAAGGCGAAGATCAACGACGATGCGCTCGACGTCGACGAGACCTGCGTGCTGGTGCTCAAGAACTGCGGGCCCAAGGGCTATCCCGGTATGGCCGAGGTCGGCAACATGGGCCTGCCGCCGAAAGTGCTGCGCAAGGGCGTGCGCGACATGGTCCGGATCTCGGACGCGCGCATGAGCGGGACCGCGTACGGCACGGTGGTCCTGCACGTGTGCCCCGAGGCGGCCGCAGGCGGGCCGCTCGCGCTGGTCGAGAACGGCGACGTGATCGAGCTCGACGTCGAGGCCGGCCGGCTGCAGCTCGATGTCCCGGACGCCGAGCTGGCGCGGCGCAAGGAGGCGTGGCGGCCGCCGGCGCCGGCGATGACCAGCGGCTATCAGAAGATGTACATCGACCACGTCATGCAGGCATCCGAGGGGGCCGATCTCGACTTCCTGCGCGGCTGCCGCGGCGCCGCGATCCCGCGCGAAAGCCACTGAGGGGACGGCACCTCGGTCGGGCCCGCACCGGAAAGAAGATCCTGGCCCTCTGGCCGGGCAGCGCGCGGCGCCCGCGCCGGCCTGAGCGGCGCGCCTGAGGCCCGACGTTCGAAAGCGCACGCCGTCGGGTTCGTTTGGATTTGCGTGGCCGGGTTCGTCTCGCGTCGTCATCGTCCGGATTGCGCTCCTGCAGCCTTGGGTTCGTTTGGCTCCGCAGCGAAGTTCGTTAGCTCTACGCACCGTCACCCTCGCCGGGCTCCTGTGCTTCGCCGGGTTCGTTCGGATTCGCGAACCGCTGGGTTCGTTCGGATTCTCGCAGCGCTGGGTTCGTTTGGATTCTCGCACCGCTGGGTTCGTTTGGATTCTCGCACCGTCGGGTTCGTTCGGCTTCCCGCGCGGCTGGGTTCGTTTGGCACGGGGACGCCGTCGAGCACCTGCCAAAACGGCGGCGCACGCCCATGCCCAGCGGGCGGGCGGTCCTACCGACGCGCTCCCGTGAACGTCGGCTGAACACGAGTGTCCGTTTGTCTGCGGTCTGCCGAAGGAATGGCCAGCGTGACGTGGCCCGATGCAGTCACAGTATAGCCGATCATCGGAAAAAATTCCAGCAACAGGAGCCCTGTACAAATTGCCGGATCGCGCGAAATTATCCCTTCGGCGACGAGTGCCGCCCGGTGCAAATCCTCCTTGACAGTCGCGAGGTCATTCCGCGGCCGCGCGTTGCGCGTGGGCACGATCGCGCGACGAGCCGACCGGGTGCAAATTGCTGAGGAACTGCTCGGCGCAGCGGCGCCACGAGAACGTGAGGGCGTAGGCGCGGCAGCGCGTGCGCGGGATCGCGAGCGCGCGCTCCGCCGCCCGGGCGAGGTCCGGATCGAGCACGCCGCAACCCGAGTCGCCGATCACGTCGAGCGGCCCCGATACCGGGTACGCCGCGACCGGCAGGCCGGCGGCGAGCGCCTCGAGCAGCACCAGCCCGAACGTGTCGGTGCGGCTCGGAAACACGAACACGTCGCCGCTCGCGTAGTGGCGGGCGAGGTCCTCGGCGAAGCGGGCGCCGGCGAAATGCGCGTCGGGATATTTTGCTCGGAGCGCGGGCAACTGGGGCCCGTCGCCGACCACGAGCTTGCTGCCGACGCGGACCGGCATCGACAGGAACGCTTCCAGATTCTTCTCCACCGCGATTCGGCCGACGTACAGGTGCACCGGGCGGGGCAGGCGCAGCGCAGGCTCCCGATCGGGCCGGAACAGCTCGGTGTCGACGCCGCGCGACCAATCCACGAGGTTGGTGAAGCCGCGGGCCTCCAGCTCGCGCCGGAGGCTCGGGGTCGCGACCATCACCGCCCGCGACGGCCGGTGGAACCAGCGCACCGCGGCATAACCGACGGCGAGCGGCACCGGAACGCGCGCGTTCAGGTATTCGGGAAAGCGCGTGTGGTACGAGGTGGTGAAGGGCAGGGCGCGCGTGACGCACTGCCGACGGCCGGCAATCCCGAGCGGGCCTTCGGTGGCAATGTGGATCGCATCCGGCCGTAACCCCTCGATCCGCTCGCCGATCCGGCGGCCCGGCCACCAGGCCAGGCGGATCTCGGGATAAGTCGGGCACGGCACCGTCCTGAACTGCTCGGGCGAGACCACCTCGACGTCGTGCCCGAGCGCCTCACACTGCGCTTGTAGCTGTTGCAGGGTGCGCACGACGCCATTGACCTGCGGTTCCCAGGCGTCGCTCACCAGGAGGAGGCGCATCAGGCCGCGGCCGCATCCACCCTCGCCGGCAGCACGGGCCCGAGCGGGGCCAGGTCGAAGCGGCGCTGCCGCGGCCAGTTGACCAGCTCGAGGCTGCCGTCCCAATGCTCGACCAGCGCCGAGCAGCTCTCCACCCAGTCGCCGTCGTTGCAGTACTGGATGCCCTCGATGGTCCGGATCTCCGGCTTGTGCACGTGGCCGCAGACCACGCCGCACGCGCCGCGGCGCCGCGCCTCGACCGCGATCGAGCGTTCGTAACGATCGATGAACTTGACCGCGGTCTTGACCTGCTGCTTGAGGCACCCGGACAGCGACCAATAGCTGAGGCCTAGCCAGCCGCGCAGCGCGTTCAGCCATGTGTTCAGCCGGAGCGAGGCGTCGTACGCGACCGAACCGAGCAGGGCCAGCCACTTCATGTCGCGGCAGACGCCATCAAAGCCGTCGCCGTGAATGACCAGCAGTCGCCTGCCGTCGGCCGTGTGGTGAATGACGTCGTGCAGGATGCGCACACCGGCGAACGTGTTGCCGATCCATCGGCGCAGGGCCTCGTCGTGGTTGCCGGGCAGATAGACCACCGTGGTGCCCTGCGTCGCGCGCGCCAGGAGTCGGTGCAGGACCTGATGATGCTGGTCCGGCCAGAACCAGCGCTTGCGCAGGCGCCAGCCGTCGACGATGTCGCCGACCAGGTACAGATATTCCGATTCCACGTGGTGCAGGAAATCGAGGAGGCAATCGGCCTTGCAGCCCCTACTGCCGAGGTGTAGGTCCGAAATGAAGACCGCGCGATAGCGCCGGCTTGCGAAACCCGCAGCGGCTTTCAGCGATCGATCGTGGGCGAGCATGCGCGAGACTCGTCGTGTCCTATCATCCAACTATGCCGGTGAATAACTCGAAGACATGACGATAATATGACAGCCATGGATATTTCCTTCGTAGCGGAAGAGCTTTACTTTTCATTAGTCAGTACCGTCGAGCCTGCGGTGTCTCTAATCGTGGTGAGGCTTGGTCGTGAGCAGTGGCGCCGTTCTTCAGCGATGGTGGCCGGGTGACCTGTAGGACCAGCGCCCGTCGTCTGTTGATCATTTTCAATCCGGCGGCCGGCTGGCGGCGGCGTCAGCGTCTCGCGCCCGTCCTGGCGCAGCTCCGCGCGCTCGGCTGCCCGTTCGAGCTGCGCGAGACGCAAGGTCCGGGCGATGCCGAACGGTTTGCCGCCGCGGTCGATCGCGATGCGTTCGACGTGGTGGTCGCGGCCGGCGGCGACGGAACGGTCAACGAAACGATCAACGGGCTGGCCTGCCCGGGTCTGCCGCTCGCCGTGATTCCGCTCGGCACGGCGAACGTGCTGGCGGCGGAGATCGGGCTCCGGACCAATCCGGCCGCGGTGGCGCGCTGCGTGGCCCTGGGCCGGCCCCGTCCGATCGCGCTCGGCGCCGCCAACGGCCGCCGCTTCATCCTGATGGCCGGGGCGGGCTTCGATGCGCACGTGGTCGCCGACGTCAGCGTGCCGATGAAGCGCTGGCTCGGCAAAGGCGCTTATGCCCTCGCGATTGCGCGCCAGCTGCTGGTGTTCCATTCCCTCGGCTACGAGGTGCTGACCGACAACACGCTCCGGCGGGCCGCATCGGTGATCGTCGCCAACTCGCGCTTCTATGGCGGCCGCTTCGTCTGCGCGTCGGCGGCGAGTCTCGAGAGCGACACGCTGCAGGTATGCCTGTTCGAGCGCGCCGGGCGGCTCGCCACGATCGGCTATGCGCTCGCCCTGTTCGCGGGTCGCCTGCCGCGGCTCTCGAGCTATCGCCTGGTCGAGGCGCGGCGGATCGAGATCCGCGGCCGACCGGGCGAGCCGATGCAGGTCGACGGCGACGGCGTCGGCCGGCTGAACGCCACGATCGAGGTCCTGCCGAAGGCGCTCGATCTGATCTTCCCGCCGCCGCCCGATTGAGCCGCCGGACGAGTGGCTTGAAGGCAATGGACCAGGGTGCCGGCATCTGCTAGCGATCAGCGCTCCGCGGGGTGCCCGCCCGCGAGCAAGCGGACCCGTTTCACGGCGCGCCGATGGCCGAGCGCATTCATCTCTACGACACCACCCTGCGCGATGGCGGGCAGACCCACGGCGTCGACTTCACCACCGCGGACAAGGTGGCGATCGCTCAGCTGCTCGATCAGCTCGGGGTCGACTACATCGAGGCCGGCTGGCCGGGCGCCAATCCCACCGACGACGCCTTTTTCGCTGATCCGCCGGCGTTGCGCCGCGCCAGGCTGTGCGCGTTCGGCATGACCCGGCGCGCCGGCCGCAGCGCCGCCAATGATCCCGGTCTTGCCGCCCTGTTCCGGAGCGGGGCCGACGCCATCACCCTGGTCGGCAAGAGCTCGGCCAGACAGGTCGAGGTGGCGCTCGGCGTGGCGCTGGATGAGAACCTGCGCATGATCGAGGACAGCGTCGCGCAGGCGTGCCGGCGGGTCGGCGAGGTGCTGTTCGACGCCGAGCACTTCTTCGACGGGCACGCGGCCGATCCGGCTTACGCGCTCGCCTGCCTCGAGGCGGCCCGGCAAGGCGGCGCGCGCTGGATCGTGCTGTGCGACACCAACGGTGGCCGCCTGCCGCACGAGATCGCAAGCGCGGTCGAGCAAGTGGCGCGGCGGATCCCGCCGGACCAGCTCGGCATCCACGCCCACAACGATACCGACAACGCGGTCGCCAACACGCTCGCCGCGCTGCGCGCCGGCGCGCGCCAGGCGCAGGGCACGTTGAACGGCCTGGGCGAACGCTGCGGCAACGCCGACCTGATCGCGCTGATCCCGACGCTTGTGCTCAAGATGGGCTACGAGACGGGAGTGTCGGACGCGGGGCTGCGCCAGCTGACCGGCCTGTCGCGCGCCGTGGACGAGCGCCTCAACCGCATCCCCGACCGGCACGCCGCCTACGTCGGCGCCTGCGCGTTCACCCACAAGGCCGGCCTGCACGCCTCGGCGGTGGCCAAGGACCCGAGCAGCTACGAGCACGTGCCGCCCGAGCTGGTCGGCAATCGGCGCCACGTCGCGGTGTCGGACCAGGCGGGCCGCGCCAATCTGCAGACCCGCCTCGACGAGATCGGCCTGCAGGCGCCGGGGGAAGAGCAGCTGAGCGGCCTGCTCGGCGCGGTCAAGGAGCGCGAGGCGTGCGGCTACGCCTACGAAGGGGCGGAGGCGAGCTTCGAGCTGCTCGCCCGGCGCACCCTCGGTCAGGTGCCCGACTTCTTCCGCCTCAGCAGCTTCCGGATCATCGACGAGCGCCGCTACAACGCCCGCAACGAGCTCGTCACGCTGTCCGAGGCGACGATCAAGGTGGAGGTGGGCGAGGCCAGACGCATGATCGTGGCCGAGGGGAACGGCCCGGTGCACGCCCTCGATACCGCGCTCCGCCAAGCGCTGTCGCCGACCTATCCTGCGCTCGAGCATATGCATCTGGCCGATTACAAGGTGCGCATCCTGACCCCAGAGGCGGGCACCGCCGCGGTCACCCGGGTGATCATCGAGAGCGCCGACGACGACGGCCGGCGCTGGTCGACGGTCGGCGTGTCCACCAACGTGATCGACGCCTCGTACGCCGCCCTGCACGACGCGATCACCTACAAGCTGTTCGTGGACGGCGCCGCAGCGGCGCAATAAATGACCGAACAGCCCGCCGCGGCGGCGCGCGGCCCGTCCGCTCCAGTCTTCGTCCTGGTCCGCCCGCAGCTCGGCGAGAACGTCGGGGCCGCGGCGCGGGCGATGCTCAATTTCGGCCTCGCGGATCTGCGCCTGGTCCAGCCGCAATGCGGTTGGCCGAACGTCAAGGCGGTGCAGGCGGCCTCGGGCGCGACGGAGGTGCTCAATCGCCTGCGCGTGTTCGAGCGGGTCGAGGACGCGATCGGCGATCTGCAGCGGCTCTACGCCACCACCGCGCGGCCGCGCGATCTGGCCAAGCCGGTGGTGACGGCGGCGCAGGCCGCGCGCGAGGCTCGTGCGGCGCTGCGCCGGGGCGAGCGGGTCGGCATCCTGTTCGGCCCCGAGCGAACCGGTCTGTCCAACGACGATCTGATCTACGCCGACGCGGTGGTCAGCATCCCGGTCAATCCGGACTTCTTCTCGCTCAACCTCGCTCAGGCGGTACTGCTGGTCGCGTACGAATGGTTTCAATCGGCGGCGGCGGTGATCGAGCGACAGGCGGCCGCGCCGGCGGGTCGCCCGGCGGTCAAAGGCGAGCTCGTGCAGCTGCTCGAGCATCTGATCGCCGAGCTGGATCGGGTGGACTTCTTTCGCGCCGCCGATCGCCGGGCGAGCATGAGTCGCGCGCTCAAGCTGATCGGCGCGCGCGCCGAGTTGCGCGAGGCCGACGTCCATCTGCTGCGCGGGGTAATCAAGGAGATTGCCCGTGGCGGTCGGCGGACCCCGCTACCCCCGCGTGAAGACCAGGGGCGGTGCTGACGGCGCGAGACATCCGTGGCGACGCAGGGGCATCGACTGGCCGAAAGCGTCGATCAGGCACAACTCTCAGTGCATGAGCCCCTGGTGGAATCGCTCCATTCGTGATTGCTATTGGCATGATTTCGTGCCACGCGAGGGGCCGACCATAATCGGGCACGGAGAGGCATGAGGCCCTCGAGACGATTGCCGCCGCCGGACGAGCTGGCCCAACTCGCATTGTTCCAGTCGGTGGACGTCGAGGAGTTGCGACCACTCCTCCAGAATTGCGAGGTACGCAGCATCCGCAGCGGCGCGATCCTGATCGAGGCGGATCAGCCCAACGATCGCCTTTATCTCGTGCTGTCCGGGGAGCTCGGCGTGCACCTCGGTTCACCTGCCAGCCCGCCGATCGTGACTTTGGGTGCCGGCGAGACCGTGGGCGAACTGTCGCTGATCGACAAAGGTCCGACCTCCGCCTACGTCGTCGCCCATGAGCCGACGCGGATGCTGGTCTTGAGCGAGGCGACCATGTGGTCGCTCGTCACCGCGTCCCACGCGGTCTCGCTCAACCTGCTGCGCACCTTGTCGACCCGGCTGCGTCGGGACAACCGCCTGATCGACGAGCATCGCGAGCAGCTTCGCCAGGTGCAGAAGCTCGAGGCGCTGGGCCAGCTCACGGGCGGCATCGCGCACGATTTCAACAACCTGCTCGCGCTCGCGATCGTCGATCTCGAGATGATCGCTGCGCTTACTGACCCGCAGACGCGCATCGCGAAGTTGGCCGAGGAGGCGCACGCCGTCCTGCGCAACGGCGCCGAGCTGACCGAGCGTCTTCTCACCTTTGCCCGGCGCCAGCGGCTCGAAGCCCGGCTGGTCGACGTCAACGCGATCGTCGGCGCGACCGGGGAGCTGCTGGGCCACTCCCTCGCCCCGGACATCCGGCTCGAAACGACGCTCAGCGAGGAACGTTGTCAGGCTTGGGTCGACCCCGCCCAGCTGCAGAATGCGCTCTTGAACCTTGCCTTCAATGCGCGCGACGCGATGCCCGGGGGCGGCACGCTGAGCATCGCAACGGCAAGCCAGCGCGCGACTCGAGGCAGCCAAAATGCCGGCCCCGCCGGCAACGCGTTCGTCACGGTGACGGTCACGGATACCGGCCACGGCATGACACCGGAGGTTTTGGAGCACGCCTTCGAGCCCTTGTTCACGACCAAGGAGGCCGGTGGCGGCACCGGTCTCGGCCTGAGCATGGTCTATGGCTTCGCCAAGCAGTCGGGGGGCCACGTCCGGATCCAGAGCGAGGTCGGGCAGGGGACTGCGGTGACGCTCTACCTGCCCGATGCCGAAGGCCATGCAGTCCCCGACGCATTCGTCGACCAGCGGGTCGTGGCCTCGGCCTCGTGAATCTGTGCGCCGGCCCATGCCGCCGGCTGAACTCACCGCTGGCGCTCGATCGGAACGGCGAACAGGTAGCCCTGGCCGCGGACCGACTTGATCAGGTCGGGCCGCTTTGGGTCCTGCTCGATCTTGCGCCGCACCCGGCTGATGTGCTGGTCGATGGTGCGGTCATAGGGGTCCCACCGGCGCCGCGCGACCAGCTGCAGCAGCTGGTCACGCCCGAGCACTTGATTGGGATGAGTGACGAATGCCTCGAGCAGCTGAAATTCGGCCGTCGTCAGCGGGACCGACTTGCCCTGGGCGGAAGTAAGCGTCCGCTTGGCCAGATCGAAGCGCCAGCCGGCGAAGCGCACCACTGGCGCGACCGCGCCGGCTTTGCGATTGGTCCGGGGGTTGGTGCGCCGCAGCACGCTGCGCACACGGGCCAGCAGCTCACGCAGATGGAAGGGCTTGGCGATGTAGTCGTCCGCGCCGATCTCCAGGCCGATCGCGCGATCGATCGGGTCGCCCTTGCCGGTCAGGATCACCACCCCGATCTCGGAGCGCTCGCGCAGGAACCGGGTCAGGCTGAGGCCGTCCTCTCCCGGCATGGTAATGTCGACCAGCGCGAGGTCGATCGGGTCACGCGCCATGACGTCGCGGAATTTCGCGGCGCTCTCGGCGGTGGTCACCCGAAACCCCTCGCTCGTGAGGTAGGCGGCGAGCCGGCTGCGCAGCAGCTCGTCATCGTCGACAATGACAATATGCTCGGCCAATGACGCTCCCATTTGTGTCGCAATCGCACGTTCGGTAGACTGCTGCAACCTGACGCGCAATCCAAGACGAATATTCGAGCGAAGCCGCACCGGCCGCTGCGCCCGCCCGGCAAGCACAGGGTGAGCAGGCATCACCGAGAGCCGGGTCGCGGCATTCTACTGGCGGCGTGCGTCGTTCTCGCGCACTGTGGCTGACCTGTTGTTGTCATGCCTCGGAGAGGGCGGCGCGAGGTCGGGCCGCGCGCGGACCATGAGCCTCGGGCGGCCATCGGCGACAAAACTCTACACTTTCATACACATGACCAGCAGGGAATGTGCGTAGGATCGGCCCCGATCGGTTCAGCCCATCGAGCTCTCGGGACGCGGGCACCCGAGAGCTACTGGCCGAGCGCCCACGGGAGCGGTGAGCTCCCCGACTGGAACGGGGAAGGCCCCTGCCTTCCCCGTTTTCCGTGCGCAGTCAGGTTCCACCGCAGCGCCCTGTGGTCCCGCGTACGGTCGGTGCGCCCGACGCCTGGCGTCGAGGCGGCGAGACCGGCGCCTTGCCTTTTACGGTTCCGCAAGTTTCAGCTGACATGCTCACCGTGGGCGGCGGCATAGGGTCGCCGGACGGGCGACCGGAGGTTTGATGCTCAGGAGATCGAATTCCGGGCGAACCGGCCAATCCGGGGCCGAGACCACCGACGCGGGTGCGGGCAAGCGGAGCTGGGCGGCGATGCGGGACCGCCTGCGCCAGGGCCGTGAACCGTTGTTCGGCGCTGCCACCGTCGAGCCGCCCACCTTCGGCAGGGCGGGCACGGCCGAAGGCCGCGACGGCGACCGCGCGCCCGCTGCGGAGCGCTCTGCCGTGCAGGCGGGCGCGGCCGCGACCCCGCCCGAGGTGCGCGCCGTCGGCGTGCGCGATGCGGTGGTCGCGGTCTATGAGCCGACCGCTTCCGGC
>JBKPNX010000015.1:0-16986 GCA_046732855.1 Pseudomonadota bacterium | reverse complement strand
GGCCACGGTGGGCTGAACTCCGGCCGAAAGGTGATCAGAAGAAGCACCGGCAGGTGCTGCAGGCTCTCAAGAGTCAAGCCGAGCAGCTCCTGCGTGGTCGGGTCGCTCCAGTGCACGTCTTCATAGGTGAGCAGCACCGGCTGCGCCGCCGCGAGACCTTCGAGCTGCTCGACCAGCGCGGCAAGGGTCAGCTGCTTCTGGCGCTGGGGGGTCAGCTCGAGCGACGGGTAGCGGTCGTCCATCGGCACGCCGAGCAGCGCCGCGATCAGCGGCACCGCCTGGTCGAGGCGGTCGGTACCGCGCGCCAGCAGCGCCGCGAGCTTGTCGACCTTGTCTTCGGCGCGATCGCCGGCTGTGAAACCGGCGGCGCGCTCCAGCTGCTCGATCAGCGGCTGCAAGGGGCTGGTCGTGTGGTGCGGCGAGCACTGGTAGAGCAGGCGAACGTGCGGCTCGCTCTCGAGCCGCGCGCGCAGTTCCCGCACCAGACGCGACTTGCCGATTCCGGGCTCGCCGGGAAGCAGCACGACATGCCCTTCGCCGTCTTTGACCTGCTGCCAGCGGCGCAGCAGCAGCGCGATCTCCTCGTCGCGGCCGACGAGCGGCGTCAGGCCTGCGGTCTGGCGCGCCTCGAACCGCCCTTCGGCCTGACCCTCGCCCGTCACCCGCCAGGCGGCGAGCGGTTCGGCGAAGCCTTTGAGCCGCCGCGGGCCGAGGTCGGTCAGCTCGAACAGCCCACCTGTCAGCCGCCGGGTCGCCTGGCTGATCACCACCGAGCCAGGCGTCGCCAGCGCCTGGAGGCGCGCCGCGAGGTTCGGCGTCTCGCCGACCACCGTCTGCTCCTGCGCCGCGCCCGCGCCGATCAGCTCGCCGACCATGACCAGCCCGGTCGCGATGCCGATGCGGGCCGCGAGCGGCAGTCCTTTCGCGCGCCCGTCGCCCGAGGCGAAGCCGGGGGCGTCGAGGGCGCTCACCGCCTCGACCAATGTCAGCCCGGCGCGCACCGCCCGCTCCGCCTCGTCCTCATGAGCGACGGGCCAGCCGAAATAGGCGAGCACGCCATCGCCCATGTACTTTGGCGACATGACCGCGCCAGCGTCCAATCACCTGGGCGCAGCATTCCTGGTAGGCGCGGATCACCGCGGCCATGTCCTCGGGGTCGAGCCGCGCCGCAAGCTCGGTCGATCCAACCAGATCGCAGAACAACACCGTCAGCTGACGGCGCTCGGCATCGCGAGCCTCCAGCGGCGGCGTGGTTCGCCCAGCTGCTTCCGCTTTGTCCCGCGCCAGTCCCGCGGCCGGCAGCGCGGCGATCGCCTTGAGCAGCCGCTTGCGGTCGCCGAGGTTGAGCCCAAGCTCCCTCAGATCGGCATCGGTCAGATCGCGCAGGACATCGCCTGCAATGCCGTTCTCTGCGAACGCCTCCGCATGGTGTCCGAGGCCTTGTTCAGCCAGCCAGCGTGAGACGTTGACCATTCCGCCCTCTCCGCGGGAGGGAGGGTAGCACAGCTGGTCGGCTGTGACCGCAGACTTTGGAAGCGCGTACAGCGAGAGTTCGCTTTGGTGTGGCACCTCAGAAGAACCTCCACCAAATCCTCTCCGAGCCGCCGAGGCCGCCACAAAGTCAGTTCAAATGTTTGTCCCTACCGATAGGAGCTCAAAGCCCCCTACCGATAGGAGCTTCCGAGTTAGGCTTGTGGGTGAGCGAAGTTTGTGAAATCGCACAGCGAAAGCCTCACTCGGCATCGCTGGGCGCCTCCGATCCCAGCGCTGCTGCCTTCTTCCTGAACCGCAAAAAGGGACTTGGGGCCGTGCGGCCGCGTTAGTGCTTCCAGCGGCAGGGGGCCGCAGGCGCATCCTGGCTCCCGACGGCGGCGCGACCATATCCATCAACAAGCTGGAGCCATGGTACGCCGCTCTAGGTGATGGCGCGGTGGAGACGGGCGTTCAGTCACGGTCAATTTTGGCGGCAGGCCGGATCGGTCACTCGATGCGTGCCGCCGCGCATGACGCGCCGCCCGCGACCGTGAGTGTGAGCGAGCCTGGCCGATGATTTGAAGCCGGAAGAAGTGTGCTGTAGGCGGGCGCCTTCATAATTCTCTTGGGAAAGCCTATTGATCCATCGCTGGAATGGGATCTACGGTCGCTGTCGTGGTCAAGCCATCGTCGCAGAACCGCTGGCGGCCGCAGGGGACGGGAGTTGGCGACGGGATGCCGTACCGGATCGAGTGCGTGCTCGAATGCGCTAATCATCTGGGTGAGGGGCCGATCTGGGACGTCGAGGAGGGCCGCCTGTACTGGGTGGATGGCACCGGTCGTCGCGTCGGCAACCCCAGCATCTGGTGCCTCGATCCCCGGACCGGCCGGACCGAGACCTGGTCGCTCGCGCAGGACGTCGGGGCGCTCGCGCTGCGGCAGGGCGGCGGTGCGGTGCTCGCTCTGGACGACGGCTTCTATTTCTTCGAGTTCGACGGTGGGCGGCTGGAATGCATCGAGCTCATTGAGGCCGATCAGCCGCGCAGCCGCCTGAACGACGGCAAGTGCGACCGCCGCGGCCGCTTCTTCGCGGGCGGCATGGATGACAAGGAGGAGCTTACGATCTGCGGGCTCTACCGGCTCGACCCGGACCTGCGCGTCACCAAGGTCGACGACGGCATCATTTGCACCAACGGTCCGTGCTGGAGTCCGGACGACCGGACCTTCTACGTCGCGGACACGTTCCAGCAGGAGTTCTGGGCCTACGACTATGACATCGCGACCGGCGGCCTCAGCAATCGCCGGGTGTTCGCCACCACGCACGACGATCCCGGCGTCGCCGACGGGTCAACCGTCGACGAGGAGGGCTGCATGTGGAACGCCCAGGTGATCGGCGGCGACCTGGTCCGCTACGCCCCTGACGGCTCGGTCGAGCGCCGCATCGGCATGCCGGTGCGCAACATCACCAGCCTCACCTTTGGCGGCGACCGGCTGGACGAGATCTACGTGACCTCGATGGCGCGGGTGAAGCACCCGGCCGTCCACGACATGTTCGCCCGCGAGATCAAGCCGCAGTTCGGCGCCGGTCACCTGTTCAAAGTGTCCGGGCTGGGGATCCGCGGTCTGCCGGAGCCGCGCTTTGCCGGCTGACGCTGAACATCGCGCCGCTGCGCCTTGAGCGGGTGGCTGGGAGGCGATGGCGGGTCCAGGGGAGGGAGTTGCGGCGGAGCAGGTGCGTCTGATCCGCCAGAGCAGAGGGAGGCACCGAGCAGGACCATGTATCCAGCAGTCATCCAAGACTATCACCGGCCCACCTCTGTCCAGGAGGCTGTGACGGCGATCGCCGACGGCGGCTCCGACGCGGTGTTCATCGCCGGCGGCCAGAGCCTGATGCAGGCGCTGAAGGCGCGCCTCGTGCAGCCGCACGCACTGGTGGATCTCCAGGACGTCAGCGAGCTCAAGGGCGTGAAGATCGATGGCGGCGTCAGGATCGGGGCCATGACCCGCTACGTCGAGCTCGCGGCAGAGGAGCGCCTGGCGCCGGCTTATGGGGCGCTGATCGACGCTGCCCGGCACGTCGGGGACCGCCAGGTCCGCAATCGCGGCACGATCGGCGGCAGCGTGTGCTGGAACTACATTGCCGCCTGCATGCCGGCGGTCGCGCTGACGCTGGATGCCACGATGAATCTCGTGTCGGGAAGCGGCGGACAACGCAGCCTGCCGGCTCGCGAGTTCATCGGCGCGCCGCTTGAGACGGCGCGCAAGGATGACGAGCTTTTGGTGTCACTGCAGCTGCCCGCGCCGCCGAAGAATGCCGGCAGCGCGTACCGGAAGTGGTCTCTGCTCAGCGACGGCCTGCCGGTGATCGGCGCCTGCGTCTATGTCGAGACCGATGGCTCGGGGAAGTGCGCCAAGGCGAGGGTCGGGTTCGGCGGCCTGGCGAGCGGGCCGAAGCGCTCGCCGACGGCCGAAGCGAAGCTGGTCGGGTGCGGACCCGACGATGCCGATGGCCTCGCGGGGGCCATGGCGGCGGCGGCAGACGAGCTCGAGACCCAAGGCGATCTCTGGGCCGATCCGGCCTACCGCTCAAATCTGATCCGTGCGCTCGGCACGGAGATGGCCGCGACGGCTCTGCGTCGCGCCACCGGCCGAGCCCAAGCAACCCGAGCCTGAGGAGGCACGCTCGTGAGCACGAGGACCGTCCGCATCACGATCAACGGGGAGGTGTTCGAAGAAGCGGTGCCGATCCGCATGCTTCTCTCCGACTTCATCCGCGACCGTGCCGGGCTGACCGGCACCCACGTCGGCTGCACCTACGAAGGCGTGTGTGGCGCCTGCACCGTGCAGCTCGACGGCGCAGCGGTGAAGAGCTGCCTGATGCTCGCGGTGCAGGCCGACGGCCACGCGGTAACCACGGTCGAAGGATTGGCGGAGAACGGTGAGCTCAGCCCATTGCAGAAGTCGTTCAACGAGCATCACGCCCTACAGTGCGGCTACTGCACCCCGGGCATCCTCATGAACATGGCCGAGTTCATCGAGAAGCATCCGAACCCGACCGATGAGGAGATCCGCCACGCGCTGATCGGCAACCTGTGCCGATGTACCGGCTACGTGCACATCGTCGATGCGGTCCGTGAAGCGTCGAAGCGGGTTGCGGGCACCTAGAGAAGCCCCTCCTCCGCGAGCGGCGCAACCAGACATTAAGGAGCGAACAGATGACCCACTCGACGGACGCCGGTGCTGCGGACGGCTGGTTCGGCGCAAAGTTCAGTCGCAAGGAAGATCAGCGGCTGATCACCGGTCGCGGGCGCTACATCGCCGACATCGTGGTGCCGGGCATGCTGCACCTCGTGTTCGTGCGCAGTCACGTGGCCCATGCCCGGATCAAGAGCATCGACACGAGCCGCGCGAAAGCGATGCCTGGCGTCGTGGCGGTGATCACCGGCGACGACATCAAGGATCAGATCGCATCCCTGCCGCAGCCGGTGGTGGTGCCGAACATGCCGGCGAAGTACCCGACCCATTGGCCGCTTGCGGTGGGCAAGGTGCGCTTCCACGGCGATGCGCTCGCGGCCGTGGTCGCGCGCGACAAGTATGTGGCAGAGGACGCCGCGGAGGCGATCGAGGTCGACTACCAGGAGCTGCCCTACGTCGGTGATCCGGAAGCGGCGCTGAAGCCGGATGCGCCGATCGTCCATGACGGGTGGGACAGCAACCTGATCTTCGAGATGACGTTCACGGGCGGGGCGACGCCGCAGGAGCATGTCCGTAACGAGGGCAAGGTACAGGAGGCGTTCGATTCGGCCGACGTGGTCGTGCGCAACCGCTTCCGCTGTCACCGGTGCGGCGTCACCCCAATGGAGACCCGTGGCTCGCTATGCCTGTGGGACGACGCCGACGGCCTGACCGCGTACGTCACGACGCAGCGACCGCACATCGACCGGCTGGCCCTCTCGGACATTCTCGACATCCCGGCGGAAAAGGTCCGCGTCATCGCGCCGCGCGATCAGGGCGGCGGCTTCGGGGTCAAGGCGCCGTTCTACCGCGAGCCGATCATCGTCGCCTACATGGCGCGAAAGCTCGGGCGGCCGATGCGCTGGATCGAGTCGCGCCACGAGCACCTGATGGCGGTGAGCCAGGAGCGCGATCAGATCCACGACCTTGAGATCGCGGCCACGAAGGACGGCCAGCTTTTGGCCCTGCGCGATCGTGGTATCGGCGACTGCGGCGACGGTTGCGAGGGGGTCTACTGGGGCTTTCTGATGCCGTTCCTCGGCGCCGTCGAGCTGCCGAATGCCTATGCCTGGCCGATGGGCGACGTGAAGATCAAGGTCGCCTGCACCAACAAGGCGGCGCTGAGCCCGGCGCGGGCCTTCGGCGAATTTCCCACTCGCTTCGCCCTGGAGCGCTCGATCGACATGGTGGCCAGGGCGTGCAAGCTCGAGCCAGCCGAGGTGCGGCGCAGGAACTTCGTCAAGTCACTGCCCTACACGTCAATCACCGGGGAGTACTTCGACAGCGGCGATTTCGTAAAGGTGTTCGACAATCTGATGGCCAGGGTCGACCTCCCCGGGTTCCGCAACGAGCAGGCCGAGGCTCGCAAGCAGGGGCGTTACCTCGGCATCGGCTTCGCCGTCGGCGTCGAGCTCTCAGGCGTCGCCTCGGAGCTGCTCGTGCCGATGGAGAATCAGCCCGGTTACGGCGCGGCGACCGTCCGACTCGACCCGCGCGGCAAGGTGCTCGTGTTCGAGGGCGACGCGCCGGGTGGTCAGGGGCATGAGACCACGGTCGCGCAGGTGGTCGCCTACGCGTTTGGCATCCATCCCAACGATATCGTGGTGCAGACCGGGGACACCGGCACGACCCCGTTCGGCTCGGGCACGATCGGCGCCCGCGCCGGCTCCTATTTCGTCAGCGCTACGTACCAGGCGTGCCGCGAGCTCAAACGCAAGATAGCAAAGGTGATGGCGCACGACCTGGAGCTCGGCGACGTTGATCCGGACGACTTCGAGTTCAAGGACGGCGCGATCGTCTACAAGCGCACGCCGAATGCCAGGAAGACGTTTCGCGAGATGGTCGAGCGGATCATCATGGCCCCGATCAACCTGCCGCCTGGGGTCAGCGGCGGCCTCGAGCAGACCTCGTTCTTCGAGGCCGACAAGCCGATGATCTGTTTCAACGCGGACTGCTGCAAGGTCGAGGTGGACGTGAATACCGGCCAGTGGAAGATCCTGAGCTGGACCACTTCGGAGGACGTCGGCCGCATCATCAATCCGCAGATCGTGGCCGGGCAGATGCACGGCGCGATCGTGCAGGGCATCTCCAATGCGTGCTTCGAGCAGTTCGTCTATGCCGACAACGGCCAGCAGCTCACCGCAGATTTTGAGAACTACAAGCTCGCGACGGCCGCGGACGTCCCTCACATCCAAGTGACGCACGCGCCGACGCCTTGTCCCCACACGCCGCTCGGCAGCCGCGGCATCGGTGAGGGGCGGCCGAGTGCCATACCCGGCGCATTGTCGAACGCGATCTGCGATGCGCTGAGTCCGTTCGGAATCGAAATCACGGAGCTGCCGCTGCGGCCCGACAAGATCTGGCACATGCTTCAGAACGCGCAGACCAGGGCCGCGGCCGAATAGGCGTAGATCAAAGGATTACCGGGTCGCACCCGCAGGACAGGAGGCCAGCTATGACGTCTGAGCAGTACACGATCGAGCGCATGCTCGAGACCAGGGTGGCGCGGCGCAACGAGCTTACAGCTTTCCCGGACTCGTTCGTCGACACGGTCATCCCGCGCTACCGACGCAAGCTCTACAGCATCATCGGCAAGAGCGTGTTCGAGGATCCGAAGATGCGGCCGGCGATCACGGTCCAACACCCGTTCAGCTTCAGCCTGATCGAAGTCGAGCCGGGCAATGGCGCCGGGCTTCACTCTCATACTACCGAAGAAGTGTTCATGCCGATCGACGGCAAGCTGGCGGTGTTCTGGGGCGAGCAGGGCGAGAACGAGGTGGAGCTGGGTCCGCTCGACACCATCACCGTGCCGATCGGCGTGATGCGCGGCTTTCGAAATGCCGACAACAAGACGATCCAGGTGATCGCGATCGTGGGCGGCGACGACGGCGGCCGACTCACTTGGCACCCGGAGCTGATCGAGGAAGCGAAGGAGCACGGCGGTCAGCTGGACGCGAGCGGGTATCTGGCCGGGAAAGAGAAGGCGCAGGCATAGTGCGATGACGGGCAGATCGCCTAGAAGAGCCTGCGCCTCGTCGATCCACTTTGGCCGCTGCGATGAGCCGTGCCTTCGTCAAAGAGGATGTTGCCGATCCTGGCGTGGTCGCTCTGCCGGATCGACCGATCAGCCCGCGTCGCAATCTGGTGACGCGTCGCGGCTTGCGGCTGATCGAGAGCAGGGTTGCTCAACACCAGAACGATCTGGCGCGCGCGACCGCCGCAGCCGATCGGGAGGCGCTGGGCAGAGCTGCACGGGAGCTGCGCTATTGGACGGCCCGGCACGCCAGCGCGGAGCTTGCCGAACCGGACCCAGAGGCCGATCACGTGGTGTTCGGAATGGCGGTCACCGTCCTGCGCGAGGACGAGACGGAGGTGACCTTCCGGATCGTCGGCGAGGATGAGGCCGATCCGTCGACCGGCAGGATCGCCTGGACCGCGCCGGTGGCGCAGGCCCTCTTGGGCAGTCGGCCCGGGAACCTTCGGCGACTTCCTACAGGTGAGGTCGAGGTCTTATCCATCAGTGGGACGCCCGAAGCGCTCGAGTAGCTTTAGGCCAACGCCAAGCGCTGGCGAGCATGGTTGTGTCGCGAGGTTGGTGGAAATTGGGCGGCGCGGCTCCGAGGGCATGGTGTGGTTGATCAGGCGGCGAGGTCAAGGTCGGCGGGTGAGCGGTCGAGGGTGGGCCATCCATCGACCCGACGCATGGTGATCTGACCTGAGGCGAGGAGCGCCCAAAACAGCATGGCGGCGGTCTCGGCGCAGGGCAGCAGGCACTGGGTCTTGATCCGGCGCTTGAACTACTCGTGCAAGCGCTCGATGGCATTCGTGGTCCTGAGCGAGCGCCATTGCTCGGGCGGGTAGCGCAGGAAGGTGAACAGGCGCTCGCCCGCCTCCTCGAGGCTGGTTGCGACCGGCCGGCAGCGGAGCTTCCACTTGGCCAGGAACGCCTTACGCTTGCCGACCACGGCCTCCGCTGTGCTGGCGTGCATCATGTCGTTGAACTCGGCCTTGATCTGGTCGTGCAGGTGCTTGGGGGCGTGGGCGAGCAGGTTGCGCTCCTTGTGAACCATGCAGCGCTGGATCGCGATGTCGTTCCAGAGGCTCGCCAGGGCGGCTTCGAGACCCTTGCCACCATCCACAATCACCAGCTCCGGCTTGGCCATGCCGCGCGCCAACAGCTCATCCAGAACGGCCCGCCAGGCGGCTTCGCTTTCCCCGCCCATATTCTTGATCGCGAGCACCACTTTCTGGCCGTCGCGGCGGATGCCCATGGCGATCAGAAGCGAGATGGCCGTGGCCTTGCGATCCAAGCGCACCCTGACGACGGTGCCATCGAGAATCAGTCGGACGATGTCGTCACGGCCGAGGTCGCGCTTTTGCCAGGCTTCCCACTCCGACCGGGTTCGCTGCCACGCGCGGCTGACAATGTCCTTGCCGATGTGGCCGGCGAACAGGGTCTTGAGTGCCCGGCGCACCCGGCGGGTGTTGACCCCGGCGAGATAGGTTTCGGCGATCAGCGCCTCGGCCCGGTGGCTGAGCCGCTTGTAGGCCGGGAGAACCGCGCTCTTCCACTCCTGCTCGCCAGCCTCGTCCGCCAGCCGCGCCCGCGGCACCGACAGGCTCAGCGGGCCGAACGTCGTGACCAGCTGGCGCGGCCGGTGCCCGTGGCGGCGCCCGCTCGAGCTCGCGCCGCGCTTGTAGCGGCCCCGCCCGAGCGCCGCGTCCAATTCCTCCTCCAGCAGCTGCTCGATGAACCAGCGCACCTGGCCACGCACCGCCTCCTCCAGGGGATCGAACCAATCGCTGAAGGCGAACGGTGATGGCGGCGCCGGCGCGGCTGACGTAGCTTCGTTCATGGCGTGGGTTCCTTCTCGATCTTGCCGATCGGAACCTACGCCGCCTCAGCCAATTTCCACCAACCTCGCGACACGACCGCGAGCATCTCGACCGGCAGTCTAATGGGCAGCAGCTCGGAGCGTCCCACTTTTGTGCCGAACGACATGGCGGAGGCGGTGCAGCAGTCTCACCAGGGCAGTTGCCTATGAGGGAAGAGCACTTCGCCATCCTGCGCCGGCACATGGTCGAGGTGATCGGGATCCACGTCGACCTCGCCGGCGATGAGCTTGGCTAGCCGGCCCTCGAGGAGCGGGTGCTGACGGCAATGGGCCGGGTGCCGCGCCACGCCTTTGTGCCACCGCCGCTGGCGGCGCACGCTTACCACAACGCCGCGCTACCGATTGGCTTCGACAAGACGATCTCACAACCTTAGTGGTCGCCGTTATGACCGATCTGCTGGAGCCGCGGCAGGACGATAGCGTGCTGGAGGCCGGCACCGGCCTCGGCTATCAGGCGGCCGCCGGATGCTGCTGCCGACCGGGGAGGCCGAGGATCAGAAGCTGACGGTGGTAGAGAAGGATATTGCGCGTCGAGCGCGTATTCGAGAGCTCATGTCCGTCCGGTTCGGTCTGCTCGAAACCGTGAGGTGGCCACCTGCCGCGGGCCTAGCTCACGACGTATGCGAGCACGCTGCTCCACCCAGCTCGCCTGCAGCGGCCGCTCCAGCCTCTGCAGAACCAGTGTTTGATGCCCCTGCGTGGCGAGAGTGGACGATTGCCGTCGGCTTACCCGGCGCTACTCAGAGCGAGCAGCCATGCGAGGAAGAACAGTCCACATGCCAGCGCACCGGAGGCCCACTGCACCCAGGGGTCGTTCTTCAGGCGCTCCGCAGGTGGGGCGAGAATGAAGCCCATGACGCCGCCCATCCCGAAACCTGCGACATGCGCCCCGATATCGGTGCGCTCGCCGCTGAAGCCAAGAAATGCAAGAAGCATGACTCCGCCAGCCAGCGGCGCCCAGCGACGAAGCCCGCCTCGCCAAGGAAGCAGCCGTGAGCGCCGCATGTAGCCCGAGAGAAGGCCCAACGCGCCAAAGATGCCGGTCGAGGCACCGATCGCGGTGTGTTCCGGCGCCTGAACAAGAGCAACTAGCGCGTTCCCGAGAGCTCCCGCCACAAGTGTGGCAAGCCAAGCGAGACCCGAGCCGAGGATCTGCGCCACAAAGATTCCGAAGATGACGCCAGAGGCCAGATTGCTCAGCAAATGGAGAGGATCGGCATGGAGGCTCAGAGCGGTGATCGTTCGCCACCACGCCCCGTCGCGGATCAGGCCCGCCTGGGCGGCACCTATCGCGGCCCAATCGACCGACAGGGCGTGCCTGCGCTCCGCGCCGAAGAAAAACAGCAGCACGGCGCAATAGGCCAGCGCTGCGTCGACCGCGTGCCGGGCTGGTCGGGTCGGGAGCGGCCGCTGTCCTGAGGGCAGGTTCTCGCGCTCATAGCACGCGAGCTCCTCCATGGCTCGCTCGACGTCGGTGGCAGCCACGTACAGCCCGACGTCGCGATCCGCCCTCATCAGGTGGCACTCGATGCCGACAGCAGCCAGAACCAGCATTTGCTGCCGTGCATCGGCAAGCGTCTTGAACCGGCCAACTTCGACTAGATCCGTCATACATTGCCTGACACGTGGTTCCCGAAGCGATCTGTAGTTTAGGGGACGCATGATCGGACCGCTAAAATCGGAGCAATGGCGGCCATCGCCCTGTCGGCGAGCGCCCGGCTGAGTGGCGACATGGCTGAGGACAGCCAAACGGCCTCACCGAGCAGCGGAGTATTGGCACCGCTGCGGTTGCGGATATTCCGGGCTTTATGGCTCGCCAACCTGGTCAGTGCGATGGGCACCATCGTGCAGGGTGTGGGTGCCGCCTGGCTGATGACCACCCTCGCCGGAACCCCGGATCTGGTGGCGCTGGTGCAGACCGCAACGTATTTGCCGATTTTGCTGTTGGCGCTCCTCGCCGGCGCTCTCGCCGATCTTTGGGATCGACGTCGGGTGCTGCTTCTGGCCCAGTTCTGGATGGTCTCAATGTCGATAGGCTTGGCGTGGTTGAGCGGCCTCGATCTAGTGACGCCGGCCACCCTCCTGCTGTTCACCTTTCTGATTGGCGTGGGGACGGCTCTGACCGGCCCTGCCTGGCAGGCGAGCGTGCGCGAGATCGTGCCGCGGGGACAACTTGCCGCCGCAGTTACGCTGAACGCCATTGCGATGAACTTTGCCCGGGCGGTAGGCCCGGCCGTCGGCGGCGCGGTGGTCGCGGCTGTAGGGGTGGGCGCCGCGTTTTATCTGAACGCAGCCTGCACGCTGGTGTTGGCGGGAGCCCTCCTCTGGTGGCCGCACCACGTGCCGAGCGACGACCTGCCCCGCGAGCGTGTCGGCAGCGCCATCGTGACCGGGTTACGCTACGTCACCGAGGTAGGTGGCCTGCGCGCGATCCTCGCGCGGGGCATGGTGTTCGGGCTTGCTGCATCGGCCGCCCTCGCCCTCTTGCCGCTCGTCGCCCGCGACCGCCTCGCGGGCGGTCCGCTGGTCTACGGCCTTCTCCTCGGCGCGTTTGGCCTTGGCGCCCTTGCCGGCGCCTTTGCCGTCCACAGTCTGCGTCGACGCTACGGCGCCGAGCCGGTCCTGACGGGGCTCGCCGGCGGCTTCGGCGGAGCTCTGCTGGTGCTGGGGCTGATGCCCTCGTCTCTGCCGCCGGTGACGGTCGCGCTGGCGTTCGCCGGCGCTGCCTGGCTGGGCTCGTTCGCAACCTTCAATATTGCGGTCCAGATGACCACGGCGTTCTGGGTCCAGGCGCGCGTGCTCGCGCTGTATCAGGCCACGATCTTCGGCAGCATGGCGGCGGGCAGCTGGCTCTGGGGCCAAGTCGCCCACGTTACCAGCCTGGAGACCGCCTATCTTGCCGCCGGCAGCTTGCTGCTGCTCAGCATTGGCCTGCATCGGCGCTGGCGGTTGCCGGCCAGCGAGGCGCCGGACCTGCGCCCGCGGCAGCTGCCCGATGTCAAGCTGGCCTTTCCCTTCGACCGCGAAGCGGGGCCGGTGATGGTGCTGATCGAGTACCGGGTCCCGCTCGCCAACGCCGCCGGCTTCACCCGGGCGATGGAGGAGGTCGGGCATGTCCGCAAGCGGGATGGTGCTTGGCGCTGGCACCTGTATCAAGATACCGCCGATGCCGAGCACTGGTACGAGGCGTTCACCGTCGCAAGCTGGCTCCACTATCTGCGCCAGCGCCGCCGTGGCACCGCGGCCGACGAGATCGTCCTCGAGCGCGCCCGCCGCTATCTCGATCCCGAGTTCCAGCCGCTCGTCCGCCGGATGATCGCACGCGGGCGGGAGATGACGATGGCGTCAGGCAATTCATCAGAAAGGACCTGAGCCTGGGACAGCTGCATCATCGAGCAGGGGCTGGGGGAGCTTCTGGCCCAGTTCTGGACGGTACTGATGTCGGCCGGATGATCGCGCGTGGGCGGGACATGACCACGACCTCAGGCGCTTGAATGCCCTGAGGCGAACCTTCGTTTTTGGGACCGCTGTGTTCACTTCGGGTGCTGATCCTACCGATCAGGTCGCAGCCATCGGCTCCCCGTCCATGATCTGCTCGACCAGCGGCACCCAGGCGCGATGACCACGGTACCGAGCTATGTCCGGCGCGAGCAGGGTGAGGCGCGGCACCCGGCTGACGCAGCTGCGACTGATCCGTTCGCCGCGGGTCTGGCTCAGGACATGTTGGACTGGGCAACGCAAGCGTGCTGCTCAACCAAGTCATCGGCACGGCCGCAGCTGCATCATGGTCGTTTCCGTGGGCCTTGCGATCGGAGACACCGCCGAAGCCGGGCCTCAGTTGAGGCTCGGCGCCGGGATCACCTGGGCGGCCTGCAGAATCGCCGCTGCGATACGCTTCGCCTCCTCCTTGTCCCAGACGACTTCGTGGTCGCGATCGACGTCGGGGTGTCCGGTGATGCGCAGGACGACGTACTCGTTACCGCATTCACCGTCGCAATTCGAGCATGCTTCAACCCGGATAGTGCGTGGCCGTCGAAGTCATCGCGTAGCGCACGAACGTGTGCTCCCGGTGCTCCTCGTCAAAGGCTTTGCCGGTCATCATCATCATCGTCACTGCATGCATCCTCCGTTGCTGCCGGGTTCGATCCGCTCGAGCTCCCGTGCCATGTCCTCGATCAGGCCAAGACTACGACAATCGCGCGACCTAGCGGCTGCCGGGCTATTGTCGGCGCGGTGAGGTGTGTCCGTCGCGAGCCGCTTCATCAGTCGCTCGCATTGCCTCTCCCACTCGACCGGAAACGGCTCCAAGAGCCGGGCGAGCCCGGCCGTCTGTCTCCCGTCGAGGATCCGCTCGACGATATCGGGCGCTAGCAGGGGTGAGGCGCAGGACACGGCAACAGCTCGGCGCGCTTGGTCAGAATCTGGAACAGTGCTGTGGGCAGCGACGCGTGATGTCGAGCGCCTCGGCACGCCAGCCGCGCTCGCCGAGCATGAAATCGGACATGGAGTTGACGAACACCATGCGCGGGCGTCGCGAGCGCAGCGGCTCGGTGAACTTGACCTCGCTGGCTCTGCGCACAACACCAGTCCCATACCGGTCTGCCGTGCACCATGCGGGCTGTGTCACGCTACTATGGCGCAGCGCCCGAGTGCGCGATGCGCCAAGCGCTACGCATCGCATAGCAGTGGGTGCAGCCGGGCGAGACGAGTGCGCAGCCGACCCACGGGTCCAGGTCGCGTCGGTCCATTCGATCGCCGTCATGGCTCGCCGTACTCGCTCAGGATCGTGCAGATGTCGTCGCACACGCGGTACGCCCAGCCGCCCAGCGGGTCGCCAGCGTGGCCATCGTGGGTCATCATGATGTCGTCAGCTCGGGATTGCCACGCCAGGAGGGTCTGAATCTTGGTGTGACTCAGGTGCCCGTTTCGATAGTTGGGCAAGAGCCGTTCGACTAGTCGCAAAAACTCACCATCTGCATCAGCACAAATCACACTATGCGGCACGTTCTTTGAACGTGCGGCCGCTTTTGCGGAATTTGTTCTCTGGACCGAAAGGTCCACAGCGCTTTGCGCAATGTGTTCTGAGTCTTTCTTAGAGGGCCAATCGCCGAGCGATTCCAAAGGCTTGGAATTCGGCCGTGGTTACACCTTGGTCGCCGTTGGTTACACCTTGGTCGCCGTGGTCGGGCGAGGTGTAACCACTAGCGGTAACACCTTGGCAGTTGAACATGGCCCAATCGGCTTCGCTGTAGACGACACGCAGCTTGCGGCGATTGGGGTTGGTATCGGCCTGTTCGCGTTCGAGGTAGCCTGCGGTGACCAGCAGGGTGATGTATCGCCGGACGACGACAGGGTGCGAGCCGATCATCTGGGCGAGCCGGGTAGACGATGCCCAACAGCCCTGACCCTTGCCCATGCGGTCGTGGGCGGCGACGGCACCGAGCAGGCGAAGCTTAAGCAAGCTCATGCGCGGATCGCTCAGCGCGCGGACTGGGATGGCAGCGAAGCAGGGCTTGCCGGGTGCGGGATTCGGCGTATCATCCGTCATGCGTATGGCTCCCAATCATCGGATGGCTCCGTGGTTGGCGGTCATCTCCAGTGTTTTTGAGCGCGTCGGCTTCGCGGGCCGGCGCGCGCTCTTTTTGGGCCAGCGCGCGGGCGCGGCCGGGATACGGCTCACCTGTCAGGTCGAGCCAAGCTTCCGCGATGTCATCGAACGGGGTGCCGTCCTGCGGCGCTGCGGCAGGCGGCGGGTGCCAGCTCAGCAGGTCCAGCTGTCTCATGGTCGAGGCTTCCGGGCGGCGGCCTCGATCGCCCACGTCGCGCGGCATGCCGCACAGACCAGTTGCAAGCGGCCAAGGAACGGCTTGATCACGAGGTCGGTAGGGCGAGGCGGGCCGGCGACGGGCGGCTGCCCAGCGCAGCCGCAGGCGGCGCAATGCTGTTCGTTTTGGGCTTGCGGTGTGGTTTCGGCATCGCTATGATCAGTATTCATCGGTTCTCTGGACGTTTCTCCCACGTCCAGCCCGTGTGGCAACGGGCTTCCGAAAGTTGTGGATCAGCGAGCGCCCCGGCCTCAACGGCCGGAGTGTCTTGCCTCTTTGCCGATTGTATTTGCGCGATCTAATCTGGCAAGCCCCGTGGTGCGGCCGCAAAAAGTATAGGCGGGCTTACATTATTTCCCGCGTTATTGCAGCCCGCGCGTCCGGTCCATGTCCTCTTCCCACATCGTCGGGCCGGTGGTCGGCGGCTCGGGATGTTCTGGCTCGATGACCTTGATTCGCCCGGACACAACATCTGGCGCAAGGCTGATCAAGAAGTCTTCGACTTCGGGGATCGGCGCTTCAAGGCATAGCTGCTGTGCGGCAGTGGCCTCTCGATGGTCGGAAAGCCGATCAGCTGTCGCGGGTGGGATTACGGTCGGATGCGTGAACGGAAAACTGCTCATCGCGCAGGTTGCGCCGTTGATGGCGATCCAATAGCGCTGCTGCGTCTTTGGCTTGGCGTCCGAGGAGGTGAAGCACATCAGGTCGCCATCGATGTGTCGGTCGACGATGGTGCGCGCATCATCGGGCTCGATCGCCAGCGTCTGGGCGTCCCGCCATGTGAGCTTCTGCGGCTCATCGTTGATCTTCACTTCCGCCGTGTCGCCGATCTTGTAGGTCGCGGGCATCCACATCACGAACATTTTGTCAGCCCTCCCGGCAATCCGGGCACACCCATGCGCGCGGGCGGCGGCCACGGGTCGGCGGCCGGCGAGTGCCGCAGCGGGTGCAGATGACGATTGAAGCGCCGTCGTTCAGCTCGAGCGCGGCGGCCTTATGCTTGGCTCGAGGCTTGCCCCGCGCTCGAGGCTTGGGCACATACGGCGGCGGCGCGTCGGGAATCTCGCGGCCAGAGTACCACGCGTCCAACCACGAGCGCCGGCTGTACAACTTGCCGCCCCGCAGGATCACGGGGAGGTTGTGAGCTTCGACAAGATGGAGGACGCGCCTCGGACTTTCGCCGGTAGCGTCAGCGATGCGACGTGCGCCGGGTCCGATGATGTCGTCTTTCAGGTCGTGCATGGTTGTCCTCGCGGTTCGTTAATCCGAACCCCGGGGACGACGGGTATGGACGGCGGCTGTGTCTGATCCCCCGCGATGACGACCACGAGCGCATCGAGCGGGCGGAAACCGCGTTGTGACACGTTCGTGACACGATCGGCGATTTCAGGCCATGAAACGGCGGACTTCCGGGCTTCTTATTGCCCGAAAATAGCAGCTTTCCTAATCTGGGGGTCGGGGGTTCGAATCCCTCCGGGCGCACCACGAAAATCATAAGCGCGCGTGGTGCGTGACGAGGGCGGAGTTCGTGCGCGAGCTTCTCGGTCCAATAGGCCAGA
>JBKPNX010000014.1:0-4818 GCA_046732855.1 Pseudomonadota bacterium | reverse complement strand
CCGACAGTAATCCCGACGTCCTGTCGCGCCCTCTCCACCGTTCGCACCAGGATGGCGGCGTGCTTCTGGAACTGCCGGCCTGCCGCGGTGAGCCTGGTGCCGGCCTTGTTCCGCACGAACAGGCTGCACCCCAGCTGCTCTTCCAGCGTGTGGACCCGCGCACTCACGGTCGACTGCGTGACGTGCAGGCGCTCGGCGGCACCGACGAAGTTGCCGGCGGCGACGACGGTGAGAAAGGTGCGGGCGAGCTCGGTTTCCATCGCTTGGCTGATATCGACGTTGTCGATATCATCAGCCATAAAATTTCGTTTGTCAAATGCGAGCGCAGTGCCAATCTGATGAGCCTCAAGGTCGCGGCAGCCCCTCACATCGGAGTAGGGCCAATGAACTCGAACATCTCCGCAGCAAGATCGTTGGCGACACGCTCTGCCTCGACCTCGACAGCGTGATCGACGACCCCGTCCTGCGCCGTATGGCCGACTGCGTGCGCCAGCTCAAGCCCGCCATCGACCGGGCCGTCGTCCGGCATGGCCACGGCGCGACGCTCGCCGCGCTTATGGCAATCGCCGCCAACGAGGCGATCGATGTCGGCAGCGGCAGGCTGACCGCCGAGGCCTTCCGTCACAACGCCGAGATGCTGGAGGTCCACGAGATCGTCCGCACCGTCGCCGGGCACGCATGACGAAACCCGCCCTGCCGAGGGAGAGTCCAGGTGCTATGTCACCTCTACGAGAGCCCTGAAGATCATGAGCTCATTCCCCGCAGCGCAACGCGAGCGCCCCTTCGCGCCCTGTCCTGCTCTTACAGCAGCCGGGACTTGGCTGAGCCCCCGGAGGTTCACAGAAACTTCCGATCGTTCGGGCCGATGGAGCGGAACCGGTGCCGCGCCGAGGCGGCAGATTCCCGAAGTTGGTGCGACGCCCTGTCGACCGACTCCTGGAACCCGCCGACCAGCGAGAGCCAGCACGCGCGACAACGCATCCTTACGGTGATCGTCGCGTTCGTTCTGGCCGCCATTCTGGCGCAGGCGGGGCGGTGATCGGCCGTTAGCCGTAAGCTGAGAGGAGGTTGCGATGAACGACAGCATGTATCCGCAGGCGACCAGGGCGCTGGCCCAGAGGCGGAGCGAGCTGGCGCCGGAGGCCGAGGCCGCCTTCCGGCAGTTTAGCCAGGCCGTCTTCCGGGATGGCGCGCTGCCCAGCAAGACCAAGCAGCTGATCGCGGTCGCGGTCGCACATGTCACGCAGTGCCCGTACTGCATCAAGGGCCACACCAAGGCGGCGCTCCGACACGGCGCAACGCCGGAGGAGCTGATGGAGGCGATCTGGGTCGCCGCGGAGATGCGCGCAGGTGGCGCTTATGCCCATTCGGCCCTTGCGATCGAGGAAATGGAGGAAGCATCGGCGGCGAACAGCGCGTGAGCAGATTTCACGATTGCGAGCCACGCAACGAGCGGCGCTGTCGGCTCCTTGCCGGCTCCCTTCCCTGATCACGCTCACACCGCACGCCGGTTTCGAACAGGCGGTGGAGTTCTCGCGTGTCCAAAGCGAGTTGACCTGACGCCCGTACGAGACAGTCGCGGGGCAACCCACCATGTCGCGGAGGAAGACACCATGAACCCGCTCAGGGCGCTGCAAAATTTCGGACAGTCAGTCTGGCTCGACGATTTTCGCCGCAGTCTCGTAACGAGCGGCCAGCTGCAGGCACTGATCACCGAGGACGGACTCAGCGGCATCACTTCCAATCCCTCGACCTTCGAGAAGGCGATCGGCGACAGCACTGACTACGACGACGCCCTCAAGGCGATGGAGCGGGAGCGCGATCTCGACGCGGGCGCGATCTACGAACGGCTGGCCGTTGAGGACATCAAGATGGCGGCCGACCTGCTGCGGCCGGTCTACGACGCGAGCGGGCGCAGCGACGGCTTCATCAGCATCGAAGTCTCGCCTTATTTCGCGACGGACAGCGCGGCAACGATCGCGCAAGCGCGGCGGTTGTGGCACGCAATCGGGCGCCATAATCTGATGGTCAAGGTGCCGGCCACCCCGGCCGGCCTTCCCGCGATCCGGCAACTTACCGGTGAGGGGATCAACGTCAACATCACCCTGCTCTTCTCGCAGACCGTCTACGAGGCCGTCGCCGAGGCCTATCTCGCCGGCCTCGAAGCGCTCGTCGCCAGAGGCGGCGACGCCCGGTGGATGGCGAGTGTCGCGAGCTTCTTCGTGAGCCGCGTCGACACCGCCGTCGACAACCTCCTCGAGGAACGGCTGCGGCAGACGAATCGGCCGGCTGAGCGCGCGGCACTACAGGACCTTCTCGGCAAGGCCGCGATCGCCAACGCCAAGCTCGCCTATCAGCGGTACAAGGATATCTTCCGCGGTGAGCGCTGGGACCGGCTGCGCCAGGTGGGCGCGCGGCCTCAGCGTCTCCTATGGGCGAGCACGGGCACGAAGAACCCTAGATACAGCGATGTCCGCTATGTCGAGGAGCTGGTCGGGCCGGACACGGTCAGCACCATTCCACCGGCGACCATCGACGCATTCCGCCACCACGGCCGGCCACGTGCCAGCCTCGAGGAGGGTGTGGCGGAGGCGCGGCAGGTGATGGCGGCGCTCGACCGGCTCGGCGTGTCCCTGGACGACATCACCGACAAGCTCACGGCGGATGGCGTGCGACTCTTCTGCGATGCAGAGGACAAGCTGCTCGGCGCCATCGCGCGCAAACATGCCGCGGCGCTGGCCGGCGGCCTCGACCGCGCGAAGCGCAGCGCTCGCTCCGTCGCTCGAAACTCGCGTCAAAGCGCTGGATGAATCACCGCAAGGGGCAAGGTCGCCCGCTGTGGTAGGGGCGACGCCGCTAGCCGCAATCACGGTCGAGTGCGAAGTTGCCGCCGCGACAACGATGAGAAAGCCACGGCAATGTAGGAGTTCGGCGATGTCAGTCGAAGCGGGACGCGCCTGCGACTGGTCAGCCGCGAGCAGCTCGGAGCAGGGTGCAGCTGCGGGCGCCACCGACAGCCTCACCTTTCAGGTCAAGCCGGTGCCGCCGTTTCGCCTCGACCTTACGGTGCAGGCGCTGCGGCGGCGGGTGATCAACGCGATCGATCGCTGGGACGGCACCACATATCGCCGAATTCTGGTGGTCGACGGGGGCCCGCTCGGCATCGAAGTTGTGCAGATCGCGCCATCGGAGCGTCCGCGGCTGCAAGTAACGGTGAGGGGCTCGAGCCTCCCGCCGTCCGCCAGATTGGCGGTGATCTCGGCACTCAGTTGCCTGCTCGGCTTCGATCGACGCCTCGACGACTTCTATGCCGCGGCCGCGGACGACCCCGGCCTCGACCAGTTTGCTCGTCGCTTCCGCGGCCTGAAGCCACCCCGTTTCCCCACGGTGTTGGAGGCGCTGATCAACGCGTTCGCGTGCCAACAGGTCACGCTCAGCTTGGGCATCCAGCTGCTCAACCGCCTGGCGGCAGCCTGCGCGCCTAGCCTCGACGTGCCGGGCGACCGAGCTCATGCCTTCCCATCTCCGGACGCCCTCGCCCGGCTCGACCCGGATGAGTTCCGCGCCCTCGGCTTCAGCCGGCAGAAGGGGGCAGCCATGGTCGAGCTTGCGCGCGCCGTTGCCGGAGGCCGCCTCGATCTCGACGAGCTCGACGAGCTCGACGACGCGGCGGCCGTGGCTTGGTTGCGCAGCCTGCGGGGTGTCGGCCGCTGGACTGCAGAGTACGTGCTGCTGCGGGGGTTGGGACGCCTGCACGTGTTCCCGGGCGACGACGTCGGCGCCCGCAACGGCCTGCAACACTGGCTCGGGCTCCTGGAACCGCTCGACTACGACGGCGTGCAACGGGTCCTCGCCAGATGGCAGCCCTTCCAGGGCCTCGTCTACGTGCACCTCCTGCTGTGGGGCCTGCACTCCGAGCACCGAGAACGGACGGCAAGGGTGCGACGGCTCGGCAATACGGTGCTGCGCTGAGCGTGCGATTCGAGAAACGGAGTCTGGCCATGGCGATCCATCTGAAACGTGCTTACGATCCTCCTGCGAAGAGCGATGGTCGCCGCATTCTGGTCGACCGCATTTGGCCACGCGGCATCGCCAAGAAGGACCTCCAGATCGACGCCTGGCTCAAGGACCTGGCGCCGAGCACTGAGCTGCGGAAGTGGTTTGGCCATGACCCGGCGAAGTGGGACGAGTTCAGGAAGCGCTACGCGCGGGAGCTCGAGCAGCGCGCGGACGCGCTTGAGGAACTCGTCGCGCAAGCCAGGGCCGGCCACGTCACGCTCGTGTTCGGCGCCAAGGACAGCGAGCACAACAATGCGGTCGCGCTCAGGGAGCACCTCGAACGCCGGCTGAGGGCGTGAGCTGGAGGAGTTACCGTGCAGAGCTGGGACGAGATCAGGCGCTGGCGGCGCGAGCGGCGCGAAGAGCTGATCGGGCGGCGGCAGGCGATCCCGCAGGACAAGCGCCGCCGGTCGCAGCCTTTGATCCTGAGGTTTGTGGAGCAGCATTTTCCGGAGCTCGCGAACGCGCTCGTCGGGTTCTATTGGCCGTTCCGGGGCGAGATCGGTCCCCACCCGCTGATACGGCGGCTGAGCGAGCGGGGCGCCCATGCCGCGCTGCCTGTGGTCGTGGAGAAGGGCCAACCCCTCGAGTTCTGGGCTTGGCACCCCGGCGCGCCGCTGCGGCGCGGCGCCTGGGACATCCCGATCCCGGTCGAGCGGCATGTCGTGCGGCCAACCGCGCTCCTGGTGCCGCTGGTCGGCTTCGACCACCGAGCTACCGGCTCGGCTACGGCGGCGGCTACTACGACCGCACGCTGGC
>JBKPNX010000013.1:0-37241 GCA_046732855.1 Pseudomonadota bacterium | reverse complement strand
CCGGAGCGCGCCGCCACCTGGACCTCGCGGATCAGCCGGGTGAACTCGCGCGCCCGCTTGGCGTCCTGGCGCCCCTTGCGGTGCATGATGTTCTTGAACTGCGAATGACCGGCCATGATTCTCTCTGTGCGGTAGTGTCCCTGGGTGTGTATCATACTTGCGGGTGCGTGCCCAAGAGGACTGGAATTGCCGACCATCGTTAACGTCGCCTTTACCGCGGGTTGCTCGTATTCGCCATGCGGGATCGGGCGGCGTGAGGCGGATGCGCAAGCGTGACTGACGACAGACCCATAGACGACCAGCGGCTGGACCCCCGGTACGAGGGTCGGCTCGAGGCACTCCTCTTGTTCCGCGGCGCGCCCTGGCGCTGCTGGATTCGCGATCTGTCTCTCGGCGGCGCCGGTCTGGAGCCGGCCATCCCGGCCACGCTCGGCCAGATGGTCGAGCTGACCTGCCCGAGTTTCGAGTTCGAGGGGGGCCTGCCCGGCCGAGTGGTCAACGTCGCCGACCGACGTACCTGCGTCGCGTTCGAACTGGAGACGCAGCGCCAGGACGATCTGGCGCGCTTCCTGGCCGCCAATATCGAAACCGCCTGAGCGAATTCCGGCGAGATCGGTCGCCCTGTTCTCCTGCGCCGGCGCAGGCTTCGAGCCGTCTGCAGAGCAAAATCCCGCGCTCGCCGCCCGAGGCACCCAGGCGAACCAGACACGATCACTATTACGTCAAAATTGACGCAAAAGTGGCGCGCCACCCATCTACCTAAGATTTTATTAGTTTTGACGAGTTAACTTTTTTGTTGATTTCTCCTCCAGCCTGCGTTATTGGTACGGCGTCAAGTCAGACGGTGCCTCCCTCCCTCCATTCGCCCTCGCCGGCAGACGCCAGCGGGGGCGACTTTTTTGGAGGGGGTTCGACAGGAGACCCCCCGACCGACTTGCCCCTAGGAACCGACCATGACCACGGCACCCAGCTCGATTACTGCGGTCCGTCACGACCAGCTGGATGGCGACGACCTGGCCATCGCCGATTTGCACGAACAGAACGTCGACCTGCGAGCCGAACTGCACGAGGTGCAGCCGGTGATCAGCGCCGCGGTGCTCGCGGCAACCGCATTCCGGTTGCGCGACCAGCGCGGCCTGGTCAGTGCGCTGCGCCTGCTGGTCCGCGCCACGACAGGGTTGGAGGAGCGGCGCACCTGCGCCTGAGCGGCCGCGCCTCACCGCCGCGCGCCGCTTGATCCGCGCCTGGACCTCGACCACATTCTGCCGGCGGCCCGCCGCGGGCCGGACCGGAGGGCGAGGCACACGCGATACTCCATGAGCGCAGCTAGGTTGGGCGCCTGTCACGGCACCACGATCCTGTCGGTGCGTAAGGACGGTCAGGTGGTGGTCGGCGGCGACGGTCAGGTCAGCCTGCAGAACACCATCCTGAAGCCGAGCGCGCGCAAGGTGCGCCGGCTGGCCGGCGGCAAGATCATCGCGGGTTTCGCCGGCAGCACCGCGGACGCGCTGACCCTGCTCGAACGCCTGGAGACCAAGCTCGAGCGGCATCCCGGGCAGCTGACCCGCGCCGCGGTCGAACTCGCCAAGGACTGGCGTACCGACCGCTACCTGCGCCGGCTCGAGGCGATGATGGCCGTGGCGGATGGCGAGGTCTCGCTGCTGCTGACCGGGCAAGGCGATGTGCTCGAGCCCGACGACGGGCTGATCGGCATCGGCTCGGGCGGTCCAGTCGCGCTCGCGGCCGCGCGCGCGCTGATCGACGTCGCGGGCATGAGCGCCGAAGCGATCGTGCGCAAGGCGATGACCATCGCCGCCGGGATCTGCGTCTACACCAATACCCATTTGACCCTGGAAGTCATCGAGCCGTCATGACTGCGCTGACCCCCCGCGAGATCGTCTCCGAACTCGATCGCTTCATCGTCGGCCAGGACGCGGCCAAGCGGGCGGTCGCGATCGCGCTGCGCAACCGCTGGCGGCGCCAGCAGCTCGACGAGACGCTGCGCGAGGAGGTGCTGCCCAAGAACATTCTGACCATCGGCCCGACCGGCTGCGGCAAGACCGAGATCGCGCGGCGCCTGGCGCGGCTCGCCCACGCGCCGTTCCTCAAGGTCGAGGCGACCAAGTTCACCGAGATCGGCTACGTCGGTCGCGACGTCGAATCGATCATCCGCGATCTGGTCGAGGTCAGCCTGACCATGACCCGCGAGCGGCTGCGCAAGGAGGTCTCGGCCAAGGCCGAGCTCAACGCCGAGGAGCGGGTGCTCGACGCGCTGGTCGGGGCGAATGCGGGGCGCGAGACCCGCGACAAATTCCGCCGCCTGCTGCGCGAGGGCGCGCTTGCCGACCGGGAAATCGAGCTCGAGGTCGCCGACCGCAGCAGCGGCATGCTGCCGACCTTCGACATTCCCGGAATGCCCGGCGCGCAGATGGGCATGCTCAATCTCGGCGACATCTTCGGCAAGGCGTTCGGCGAACGCACCAAGCGCAAGCGGATGTCGGTCACCGACAGCTACGGGCTGCTCATGGAGGAGGAGGCCGACAAGCTGCTCGATCAGGATCAGGTGCGGCGCGAGGCCCTGCACGCGGTCGAGCAGGACGGCATCGTGTTCCTCGACGAGATCGACAAGATCACCGCGCGGGGCGAGAGGATCGGCGCCGATGTCTCGCGCGAGGGCGTGCAGCGCGATCTCCTGCCGCTGATCGAAGGCACCAGCGTGACGACCAAGCACGGCGCGGTGCGCACCGAGCACATCCTGTTCATCGCGAGCGGCGCGTTCCACAACAGCAAGCCGTCCGACATGCTGCCCGAACTGCAGGGCCGGCTGCCGATCCGGGTCGAGCTGCATCCGCTCACCCGCGACGACCTCGCGCGCATCCTGGTCGAGCCGGAGGCCAGCCTGGTCAAACAATACGTCGCGCTGCTCGCGACCGAAGGGGTGACCCTGGAGTTCACCGACGATGCGATCACCGAAATCGCCTACCTGGCGGCCGAGATCAACGAACGGGTCGAGAACATCGGCGCGCGCCGCCTGCACACGGTGATGGAGCGGCTGGTCGAGGAAGTCAGCTTCACCGCCTCGGATCGGGCCGGAGAGGTGGTGCTCGTCGATCCCGACTACGTGCGCGCCAGGGTGAGCCACCTGGTCGAGGGCGCAGATCTGTCGCGGTTCATCCTGTAGCGGGGGTGAAATCGGGCGAAACTCAGGGCAGGCGCGCCTTGCAGCGGTCTTCGGCATCGTTTTGCTGGACTCGGCGCCGTTTCGCATCAAGGCGATTCGCCTGATGAAAAAATCGATTAGGCCAACTCGGTTACGCGCGTGCCCTTAACTCCTGGATCAGCTTAGCCGGTCGATCGCCCCGAGTCCACCCCAAAAAGAGCCGATTGGTTGAGCCACCAGCCTTCGTCTCCACAATCCGGCGAAGGGGCTAACAGGTGTCCGCATCCCAAATGGAGCGGCACCGCCGGATCGCCGTACTCAGAGAGGTCGCCTCGATTCCTCTGTTCCTTGAGAAATTGAGCCTATGATGCGGCCGAATTCAGAAGGACGGCGGCACGAGAATGACTGAGAATTTTGAGGCAGGCGGCTCGTTGACTGTAATCGCAAAGTGAAGACAATCCAGCCACGTTGCTCGCCGCGGAGACCTGTCAGGCGGCGCTGGGGCAGCGCAACCTAGAATTCGAGGATGTCTTCTTCGTAGGCGTACGCGCGACGGCGTATTTCTGCCGCCCGACCCTGTCCAGCGCGGCCGGCCAAAACGCGGGAACTACGAATACTTCGATGCCCGCAGGCGCTGCTCGTTCTGCCGTCGCGGGGCAGCCGTCGTCACTTGAGCTCGCTTCGGGCGCTCGCTGCCTCGCGTTGCGCTTCGGCGACCAGCCGGGCAGTCGCCGGCTCCAGCCGGCTGCGCAGCTCGGTCATGAAGGCCTGGCGCTCGAGCCCGGGCTCGATCGGCGGCAGAAACTCGACCACGATCCGCCCGGGCCGCTTGACGAAGCTGCGGCGTCCCCAGAACACGCCCGAGTTCAGCGCCACGGGCACGACCTGACAGTCGAGGTGCCGGTAAAGGGCGGCGACGCCCGGCTGGTAGTCGCGCTGCTCGCCCGGCGCGAGGCGCGTGCCTTCGGGAAAGATCAAGATCGGGGCGCCGCGGGCCAGCGCGGCGCGGCCGGCCTCGATCAGGCCGCGCAACGACCGCGATCCCCCCTGGCGGTCGATCCGGATCATGCCGGCGTGCAGCAGGCACCAGCCGAACAGCGGGATCTGGGTCAGCTCGCGCTTCAGGACGATGGCCGCACCGGGCACCAGCAGGTGGGTGGCGAGCGTTTCCCACGCGGACTGGTGCTTGAAGGCGTAGATCGCGACGCGCTGGGGGCCCGCGGGTCGGCCCCGCACCTCGTACTCGAGCCCGACGATCGTGGTCAGCAGGAACTGCACGCCGCGCATCCAGAAGCGCGAGTGGGCGAGCATCAGGCGCGGCGGAAAGGCGAGCCAAAGCAACGCCCCGAGCAACATGACCGCGGTCCAGGACCACAGACCGAGATTGAACAGGACCGAGCGGGCGACGGCTGCGGCGCGCCAGCCGCTCGAGCGCACCGCGTGATCCGATGACGACGCGTGGGCCATGCTCGGCAGGTACAACCGCGTCTCTCTGCTGGCAAGCGCCTACGGGGTTCGGGTCAGGCTCCAGAGCGCGGTCATGCGGGTGACGGCCGTGATCAGCAAGGCGGCGACCACAGGTACGCAGACGAGCAGCACCCAGTCGAGCGGCGGCACCTGCAGCTCGATGCCTTCGGCCAGCTGCATGCGGCGGCTGCTGTAGAGAAGGACCGCGACCGTGATCAGGGCAAGCGTGCAGCCGATCAAGCCGCCCTGCACGCTGCTCAAGAGGGCGTGGCGCTCGAACTGGCGCGCCAGGTACCGATCGGGCGCGCCCATGCAGCGCAGCAGCTCGACGCTGTCGGTGCTCATGCGCAGGGTGACCCCGGTGATCAGCGCGGCGATTGCGAGTGTGGCGAGCAGGGCGCCGATCCCGGCGCCGCTGCCCCACGCCCGAAAAAACGCGGCTGAGCGCTCGGCGCGGTCGCGAGACAGCGTCTCGACGCGGATCGTGGCGCCTTCGACGACCTCGGCCAGCCGCTTCTCGAGCGCGGGCAGGTCGGGTCCGGCCTGCGGCTCGATGGTGACGTCGATCAGCCTCGGCAGCGGCAGATCCATGTCGCTGTTGGAAGCGCCGAGCCACGGCTCGACCAGGGCTTTCAGCTCCTCGGGCGGCACGGCCACGGCCGAGGTCACCCCGCGCGTGCCGCGCAGGAGCTCGATCGCCTGGGCCAGCTTCTGCTCGCCGGCGCGGCCGTCCGCGACCGATGGCAAGGTCACCGTGACCAGCTCGCGCCGCAGGTCGTAGAGACGGAGCGCTTCGTCCGCGATCGCCGCAATCGCCAGAGCAACCACGGCGAGGTACAGCAAGCCGCCGATGGTCCAGGGCAGAAAGCGGCTGGCCGCGCCTTGGCGAAGCGGCAGATCGAAACGCCGCCGGTTCATGCCAGCGCGGCTCAGTCCGCCGCGGCGAGTGCCGAGAGCGGCGGCACCGGCCCGCTCAGCCGGCCCTGGGCAAGGTGCAGGACCGGGTGCGGATAACGCTCGACCAGGTCCTCGCTGTGGGTGGACAGGACCACCGTCGTGCCGATGCTGCACAGCTGCGCGAACAGATGCATGAGCCGGCGCGCGAGCTTGCCATCCATGTTGCTGGTCGGCTCGTCCGCGAGCAGCAGGCTCGGGCGGGCGATCACGGCGCGGGCGACGCTGACCAGCTGGCGCTGGCCCATTGACAGACTGGCCGGCTTGACGTGAATCACGTGACCTAAACCCAGGAAGCTGAGCATTTCAGAGACGACGCCGCGGATCTGCTCGTCCTGGGCGCCATTGATGCGGAGCGGCAGCGCCACGTTGTCGAAGGTGGACAGATGGTCGAGCAGCCGGACGTCCTGAAACACCATGCCGATCCGCCGGCGCACCGCCGCGAGGCGATCGCGACTGAGCAGCGTCGCGTCGTCGCCGAACATGATGAGCCGACCGGCAGACGGCATGCGCAGGAGCCCGAGCAGGCGGAGCAGCGAGGTCTTGCCGGCGCCGCTCGGTCCCATCACGAACACGAACTCGCCCCGGTCCAGGGTCAGATCTACCCCGCGCAGGACCTCCGGCCCCGTGCCATAGCGCATCGCGACGAGTTCAAGCCGGAGCATGCTGGGTTGCCGGGGCTTGAGCGGGTGGACCATCCAATTTTGAGGATTGCACGGCAAGAGATTTTCGTCCAGTGGTTTCCTCAACTAGCGCGAGAACGATTCCCAAGCAAGCCCAGGCTGCCATGATCCTCACCTGCCCGCAGTGCGCGACCCGGTATCACGTCGATCCGGAGTCGCTTGGCGCCCAGGGACGGACGGTTCGCTGCGCCAGCTGTGGCCAGCGCTGGAGCGTCAAACCGCCGGCGGACAAACCGGAAGTGGTCGAATTCAGCATGCCCGCCCCGGCCACCCGACCGGTGGCCGCGCCGGAGCCGGTGCCGCGCCGCCCTTCGGTCAGCCTGTTCGGGTGGCTGGCCGTGGTGCTGATCGCGCTGCTCGGGGCCAGCGCCGTGATCGGCCGCAACGAAATCGTCGAGGCCTTCCCCACTGCGGCGTCACTCTACCAAAAATTGCATCTGCCGATCGCTCTCGACCACGGCCTGAAGTTCGACCAGATCACCTCGAGGCGGCTGGAGGAGGGGGGCATCGCCGTGCTGGTGGTCGAAGGCGCGATCGTCAACGTGACGCACCATGACCGCGCCGTGCCGCCGATCCGCATCACCCTGTTGGACAGTCGCGGGCGCGAGCTGCAGGAGGAGCTGTTCCAGGCCAAGGAGCAGCATCTCGAGCCGGGCGCCAAGACCAGCTTCTCCGGCCGCGTGGTCAATCCCGCGGAACGGGCGCGCAATTTCAGCGTCAGCTTCGAGGTCGGCTCCTGAGGCACCGCGGCTGCGGGCGGGCCGCCGTCAACGCCTCTGATCAAACGTTGAAGCGAAAGCGTACCACCTCGCCGTCCTCGATCGGGTAGTCGCGCCCTTCCTGGCGCAGCCTGCCGGCCTCGCGCATGCCCGCCTCGCCGCCATAGCGCACGAACTCGTCCCAGGCGGCGACCTCGGCGCAGATGAAACCGCGGGCGAAATCGGAGTGGATGACCCCGGCCGCATCCTGCGCCCTGGTGCCGCGTCTGATGGTCCAGGCGCGCGCTTCCTTGGGTCCCGCGGTAAAGAACATGATCAGATCGAGCAGCCGATGGCCGGCCACGATCACGCGCTCGAGGCCCGGCTGTTCGAGACCGAGGGCGTGCAGGTATTCGCGCCGCTCGTCGGGCGCGAGGCGGGCGAGTTCGGCTTCGATCGCCGCCGCCACGACCACCGCGCCGGCGCCTTCCGCCGCCGCGCGCGCCGCCACCGCAGCACTGAACTGGTTGCCGTGCGCCGCCGACGCCTCGTCGACGTTGCACACGTAAAGGACCGGCTTGGCGCTCAACAGCTGCATGGTGTCAAGGCGCGCCCGCTCATCGGGCGCCAGCTCGAGCGATCGCGCCGGCCCACCCGCCTGCAGCTCCGGCAGAAGGCGCTCGATCAGCGCGAGCTGGACCTTGGCCTCGGCATCGCCGCCGCGTGCCCGCTTGGTCAGGCCCTCGGCCCGGCGCTCCAGCGAGCCGAGGTCGGCAAGCAGCAGCTCGGTCTCGACCAGCTCGACGTCGCGCACCGGATCGACCCTGCCCTCGACATGGGCGACATCGCCGCCTTCGAAGCAGCGCACCACATGCAGGATCGCATCGACCTCGCGGATCGCACCGAGGAAGCGATTGCCGAGTCCTTCGCCCCGGCTGGCGCCGCGCACCAGCCCGGCGATGTCAACCACCTCGAGCTGGGTCGGCAGGATCTTGGGCGAGCCGGCGACCTCGGCGACCCGCTCCAGGCGGCGATCCGGCACCGGCACGCGGCCTACGTTGGGGTCGATCGTGCAGAACGGGTAATTGTCGGCCGCGGCCGCGGCCGCGCCGATGATCGCGTTGAACAGGGTCGACTTGCCGACGTTCGGCAGGCCGACGATGCCGCAGTTGAAGCCCAAGGGCGCCCTACGCGGTCAGCCGGCTGGCACCGGCGGCGAGCCCCGGGCGGCGACCCGGGGCGGCTGCATGCGCAGCGCGATCTTGTTCATGCATCCCGCATCGTCGCCCGCCGCGAGCAGCGGCGCCGCTTCGGCGAAGGCGTCGAGCAGCCGCTCGAGCCATTCGCGATCCTCGGCGCTCAATTCACCGAGCACATGGCCGGTGACGCGGGCCTTCTCGCCCGGATGGCCGATCCCGATCCGCACCCGGCGGAAATCGGGCGAACCGAGCTGCTCGGCGATCGAACGCAGGCCGTTGTGCCCGGCGACTCCGCCGCCCTTCTTGATCCGCACCTTGCCGGCAGCGAGGTCCAGCTCGTCGTGGCAGACCACGATCTGCTCCGGAGGCAGCTTGTAGAACCGCGCAGCTTCAGCCACGGCGTAGCCGGACAGGTTCATGAAGCTCTGCGGCTTCTGCAGCAGGACTTTCGTGTCCCCGAGTTGGCCATCGCTGACCAGACTGGCGAACTTGCCGCGCCAAGGGCCGAAGCGGTGCGCCCGCGCCACCGCGTCGACGGCCATGAAGCCGATGTTGTGGCGGTGCCGAGCGTAACGAGCGCCGGGGTTGCCCAGCCCGACCAGCAGCAACATGCCCGGCTGTTACTCCGTGTTTTCTTCCGGCTTGGCGGCCTCGCCCTCGCGCGCCTCCCCTTCGGGGGCGGCCTCGCCCGCCTCGGCTTCCTCCTCCTCGCGGAAGACGGTCGGCGCCGAGATGGTCGCAATGGTGAAGTCGCGATCCGTGATCGCCGGACGGACGCCTTCGGGCAAGGTCACGTGGCTGATGTGCAGGCTGTCGCCGATGTCGGCGTCCTTCAGATCGACCACGATCTCGCGCGGGATCGCGTCGGCCGGGCACAGCAGCTCGAGTTCGCGGCGCACGATGTTGAGCACGCCGCCGCGCTTGAGCCCGCGTGAGATGTCTTCGTGGGCGAATACCACCGGGATCGTGACGATGATCGTCGCGCCGCGCCCGACCCGCACGAAGTCGACGTGCAGCGGCTCGTCCGTGACCGGATGCAGCTGGACCTCGCGCGGCAAGACGCGGACCGCCGCGCCATCGACCTCGAGATTGCACAGCGTGCTGAAGAAACGCGCGCCCTGCATGGCCCGGCGCAGCTCCCGAGTCTCGAGCGCGACCATCTCCTGCGGCGCCTTGTCGCCGTAGATCACGCCCGGCACGCGGCCGCTGCGCCGGAGCGACCGACTGGCGCCCTTGCCGGCACCCTCGCGCGGTTGCGCCACCAAGCTCGTCAGTTCCGCCATCACCATTCCCCAGTACGTCCGGCCGTGGGCGCCTACTTCAGTCGAACAGGCTCGACACCGAACTCTCGTCGCTGATCCGCCGGATCGCCTCGCCGATCAGCGGCGCCACCGTGATCACGCGGATCTTGTCGGCGACCCGGACCGCTTCGGTCGCCCGGATGCTGTCGGTGATCACCAGGGTCTCGAGCCGACTCGCCGCGATGCGGCCGACCGCGCCGGCGGACAGCACGCCGTGGGTAACGTACGCCACCACCGCGGTCGCCCCGGCGTTCAGCAGCGCCTCGGCCGCGTTGCACAGCGTGCCGCCCGAATCGACCAAGTCGTCGACCAGAACGCACAACCGGCCGGAGACGTCGCCGATCACGTTGACGACTTCGGACACCCCGGCGCGTTCGCGGCGCTTATCGACGATCGCCAGCTGAGCGTCAAGGCGTTTGGCGATGCCGCGGGCGCGGCCGACCCCGCCAACGTCCGGCGATACGATCATGAGATCGGCCGGATCGTAACGCTCCTTCAGATCCGCCGCCATCAGCGGCGAAGCGTAGAGATTGTCGACCGGGATGTCGAAGAAGCCCTGGATCTGGTCGGCGTGCAGATCCATCGTGAGCACCCGGTGAGCGCCGGCCACGGCAATCAGATTGGCCACCAGCTTGGCCGAGATCGGGGTGCGGGGTCCGGGTTTGCGGTCCTGACGGGCGTAGCCGAAGTACGGTATGACGGCGGTGATGCGCCTGGCCGAGGCGCGCTTCAGCGCGTCGATGCAGACCAGAAGCTCCATCACGTTGTCATTGGCCGGATAGGAGGTCGACTGGATCAGGAACACGTCCTCGCCGCGGACGTTCTCGTGGATCTCGACGAACACCTCCATGTCGGCGAACCGCTGGACGGTCGCATTGGTCAGCGGCAGATCAAGGAATGCCGCGATCGCGTCGGCGAGCGGCCGGTTGCTGTTGCCGGCGAGCAGCTTCATCGGTGCCGCGCTTCCACACAAGGTCACGGTGGGGCCGGAGGTGTAGCAAGCCACCCCTCGGAAGTAAACGTTTGGGGTCGGTCGGCCGCGCGGGGCAGCTCGCGGACGGGTCTTTCGGCAGTGCCGGACCGATCGAGGCTGCGAGCATCGTCGGATCGAGCGCGCCGCCGGCCGGCGAGCGCTACCCGCCGCGAGCCCCACATCGATAGCAGTAGAGCACCCAACTTCCCGGCTGCGTGCTCGCGGCGATGACCGCGAGCCACTCGGGCGCGGCGGCCGCCGCCTGGAGCAGCTGGTATTGCGGGCGATATTTCCGCTCGGTGCCGCCATAAAACAGATACGCGGGCTGGGCGGCATCCTGCCCCCGCAGAAATTCGTCCAGCTCTCCCAGCCCGGCGAGATTCGGGAAGTAGAGCCATTGGGAGTCAGTGTAAAAGGCGAGATGCGGCTTGCGCGCGATCACGGTCGATCCGGGCGGGATCTTCATCGCGACCGCCGGAAGGACTTCAGCCAGCTCGTCGACCTCGCCGTGCAGAGCGCGATAAGCCTTGGTCGTAGCGAGCACCGCCGCTGTCCCGAGCATCAGGCCGAACAGGGCGAGAACCGCCCTGTGCCGCACCGGCGGCCAGTCCGCGCGCAGCAGCCGCCGGGCCAGCTCACCGATCGCCGCTCCCATGAGCGGAACCAGAAACAGATAGAAGCGGGGCTGAAACGCCTTGAAATTGACGAGCAGCAGCTGGGCGGCGGCGACCACGAGCAGTACGGTCAGCCCGGCGCTGAGCCGCCGCCCGATCAGGAACAACAGCCCGGGAAGAAACAGGAAATAGAGCGGCGGCTCGACGACTTGCGTCAGGCCGTCCGATAACAGGCGGTAGAGATCGTGGAAATAGGTCCTGGCAAGCGCGACCGGGTCGTGCAGAAGGACGTCGGTGACTCCACCGAAGCGGCCGGCGATCTCCGCCATGGCTTCGGCGCTGGTCCGGTCGCCGCTGGCGAAGTAGGTCATGGCGAGGTTGAGGTGGTTGCGCGTGGGCCAGACGTTGGATTCGGTCGCCAGGGCGTACGCGGCGAGGAGCGCGATCGGCACGGCGAGGCCACTCACGACGTGCAGAGCCCCGCCGAGCCTGGAGCGAAAGGGCGCCTGCGACACGAGCGGTGCCAGAATCAGGAGAGCCATGGCGACGCCGTTCGCTCTGGTCGCGATGGCGAGGCCGGCGAACAGCCCGCAGAGCCGCCACAGCCACGGTGATCCGTAGCGAAGCGCTCCGATCGCGCAGACGCAACCGCCCATGAACAGCGCGAGAAAAGGCACGTCAGTGCTGGCGCTCGCCGAGAAGCGGATGAACACGCCGGAGCCGAGGAGCGTGAGCACGGCGCCCCAAGCGGGGGCTCTGCCGCCGAGATCGTAGAACAGCAGCCAGCTTGCGATCAGCGCCGCCGTGCCCGAGACTACCGAGAGCGTGACCCCGGCCAGCAGCCAATCGTCCAGGAGCTGGCGCAGCCCGGCGAGCGCCAGCGGGTACAACGGCGGATGGTACTCGCTCAGCAGCGGCGCGCCGTCGAGAACACGCTGGGCTTCCGGAATGTACAGCGTGATGAAGTCAGTTTCGACGTCGTAGCCGAGGTAGGAGCGGCCGAGACCGAGTATCAGGGCCAAGCCCGCATAGGCCAGGAGCAGCACCCCGAGCAGAATGTCCTGCCGGCGCTCGAGACGGTACGTGGGTGCCTTGAGCGCGCCATCCGAGCGCAGGACATCGCGCCACCGCGTCACGAGCGGGCCACGGCTGTCCAGCAGAGATCGGCGGAGACCGAGCAGCGCACCCGGTCGCCACCGCTCGTTGCCGACGTCAGGCCGTACCGGCTCAATCACGCTTTCGCCAGGCGAAGCTCGAGCTGACGCCGTAGTTCCAGACCGCACTCACCACCGCGCCCAAGCCGCCGGCCAGCGCCCAGGGCACTCCCTGCTCGAACAACAGATGCGCGATCTGGACATTCGCAATCGCCCCGATGCTGCAGATGAGATAAAAGGAAAGATGGCCACGCAACAGATCAAGGCCCCGGAAGCGGCGGTCGCGATAGGTAAAGAGGTTGCTTACATTGAAGTTGACCGTGATCGCCGCCACGGTCGCGACGATCTGAGAATAGTCGAACTGGATCGCAAGCTGCCGCAAACATAGCGCGAGCACGGCCAGATGAATGGCCACGCCGAACAGCCCGACCAGGACGAAGAGGACGAAGCGTAGGGGCACATACCTCCCGAGCAGCTTGTCGCCGAGCAACATCACGTACTCGAGCAGCACCGGCGCCTCCAGCTTGCTCTCGCCGTGCGCGCGCTGCCGGAAGCGGTAGGGCACCTCGGCGAAGCGCACCCGGCGCGGCGCGGAGGCGAACAGATCGAGCAGGATCTTGAAGCCGTGCGCGGACAGGCGGCGCGCGGTCTGCTCGAAGAACGCGCGGTCGACCACGAAGTAGCCGCTCATCGGATCGCTGAGGTCGGCGCGGATTACCGCGCGGCTCAAGAGCCGCCCGAGCCGGCTGATCAGCAGCCGGCCGCGCCCGAATTCGCCGACGCTGCCGGACGGCGCGAAGCGCGTGCCGACCACGGCGTCCAGCCGCCCAGCCTTGAGCGTGGCGAGCATGGTCGGCAGGATCGCCTCGTCGTGCTGAAGGTCGGCATCGATCACCGCGAGATAGGGCGCCGCGGTCGCGAGCATGCCTTCGATGCAGGCCGACGCCAGACCGCGCCGGCCGATCCGCCGCAGCGTGCGCACGTGCGGCAGCCGCCGTTGCAAATCCTGGAGCAGGGCCCAGGTGCCATCCTGCGAGTCGTCGTCGACGAACACCGCCTCCCACGCGAGCCCGTCCAGCGCCGCCGTTAATTTGGCGAGCAGCGGCACGATGTTGTCGCGCTCGTTCAGGGTCGGCACGATCACGGCGAGCTCGGGCGGCGCCTGGCGCGCGAACGCCGGGCCAGGCCACGCTCGCGCCGGGGCCGCCTCAGCCGGCGTGCCCTCCGGCTCGGCCGGAAGCGGGTGCGGTGCTGGTCTGAACAGGGGTGCTCGACTCCTGCGGGCGCCTGCTGCCGGGCAGTAGAACCCGAGATCTAGCACTCGCGCCGCCGAGGGTAAACTTTACAGCGATCCGGGAAGCGATCCCTGCCGCGGTCGTCCTGCCCCGCGTGGGCTGATGCGCCGCGCCGCACCGAGCTCGCAGGCCGCCTGACGTCAGCGGCAGGCGTGCCTTTCGTCCGAGGCGCGGCGCCGCCCTGCCCGTCCCCAGAGGCAAAGTCTTTAGGAACCCCGCTCATCATGGCCCCGACGCGGCTTGCGAGTGTCGAATGCTCAGAGACTCGATCCGAGGCGGTGGGATGATTGCGGCATTTCTGCGTATCGGCGTCCGTCCCTCTTCGGCGCCACAATCGATTCCGTCCAAGCGGGACGGCGCCGATCGGCCCGTACCGCCCCGGCGGCTGGTGCAGGCCGTCGGGGTCGGCCTGACCCTGCTCGGGCTGGCGTTCACCGGCCGCGTCATTCTCGAGAATGCTGTACTCGGCCAGCTGAGCTGGGATGGTCGGCTGTGGGCTGTTGTTGCGGTCGCCTGCGCCGCCTACGCGCTCCTCTCGGTCCTGCTGGTCCTCGTCTGGGCGACCATTTTGCACACTTTTGCCCCCGGTTGCATCGGCGCCAGGCAAGCCTTCGCGCTCTACGCGACCACGCAGATCATGAAGTACGTCCCCTCGAACATCGTCCATTACATCGGCCGGCATGTCGCGCTGCGCCGCCGGGGCGTCGCCCATCTGGCGCTGGTCTCGACGGTGTTCGTCGAGGCGGCGGTCCTGGCGGGCGGCGCCTGCCTCACGATCGCCGCGCTCGAGGCGGACCTGATGACCGCTCTGTACCGACGCTATGTCGCAACGGGAGAGGCCCCGATCGTCATCGCGGTCGGCCTAGCGTGCTGTCTGGCCGCGATCTTGCTAGGGCGACGCGCGGGCGTACGCGGGCCGGCCCCCGCGGTGAGGGCGGCGCGCTTCATCGCTCGGCTGATCGCGGCGCTGGCCGCGGCCACGCTGTTCTTCGCCGCCGCCACCCTGCTCGTCTCGACCGCGTGTCGCGTGTTGCTCGACGATCCTCTCGGCTTCGAGGTTGCTGCGGTCGCGGCGGCGCTCGCCGGCGCCTGGGTCGTCGGCTTCGTCATGCCCGGCGCCTCGGCTGGGATCGGCGTCCGGGAAGCCGCGGTGATCCTGCTGCTGTCCCCTGCGCTCGGGGCGGGCAACGCCGCGGCGGTCGCTGCAATCTATCGACTGGTCACCGCAGGCGGCGATGCGCTGTTCGCCGCCTTGGGCGGACTGGTCCGGCGCTCGGTGCGGCTCACGTTCCTGACGTGCTGACCCCCTAGCTTGACATTTCCCTCACCAGGATGTGTTTTGCAATTTAACGAAAAATTTCAGAAAAGTTTCGACACCGCGCAAACTGCTGTGGTGTCGAGGCGATCGCCGCCGCGCTGACGCCGGTGCGATCTTCACGATGGGGGGCGTCATGAAGAAGTCGTTGTTGGCTGCATCGTTCATCTCCGGACTGTTGGCGTTCGGCAATGTCTCAGGGGCCGCGGCTCAAGTGGTGAAATTGCCGCCGTCCGGGACCACTCACTTCACGACCTACTTCTCCGTGCATCCGGCGCACGTCCTGGAGATGGTCGAGAACAGCTCCATCACCGTGGCCGAGCTCGTCGGCATCACCCGCAATCCCGACGGGGAGCCTTATTTCGACAACATGGTGGTCCACTGCCTGGTCACCATCCGGTCGGTCAAAGGCGAGCAGGAGCTGTACGGCGCCTGCAAAGAGACCGACAAGGACGGCGACAGCACCTCGACTACGTTCGACAGCAAGGCTCACTACTTCATCGGCGGCACCGGCAAGTACAAGGGGATTACCGGGACCGCGCCGTTCACGGTTGAGAGCCTGCCCGCCCCGGGCGAGAATCTGGGCGCGCTGATCATCCCGCACGAGGTCACCTGGAAGCTCGAGTAAGCACGCCGCCGCGGATCGGCGGCCGCATCGCAGCCCGGGGCGACCACGGCCGGCCGCCCAGGGCTCGCAACTATCCGGACCTGACTCCGCCAAGCCGCAGTACGACGTCCTTCCGGCTTGTTGTGTCGCTGAGGCATCCTAGTCGGTGCTGCATGTCCCGGCCATGCTGGCGCGGCGGGCCGGAGCGGACCCCGAACACCTGTCGTCTTGGCGCCTCAGGCACGCGTTCGTCGACGCGTAGCCGCGGAGCTGAATCCGGCGCAAAGAGGCGGGACCAGTACGGCTGCGGGCCGTGTGCTTGACTTTCCTCGAGGTGCCTTGGCGCGTCGACTATCCCGAGCTCAATCGAACGCCCTGGCAATCACAGTATTGGGGACGCCGAGAGCAACCTGGGGCTTGCCGCGCTACGCGATGATCGTGTCGCTTCGGAATGGCGAATCGGCGAACGACAGCTTCGCTCGCCACGGGCGCGCGTGGCAGGCCGGCGAACTCGCGTAGCTGTCCCCGATTTAAGCCGCTGCGCTCGTCACGGGTGCGCGTGCCCGGACCGGACTTGGGGGTCGCGCGGAGATCACTGCTGGCTCGGCCCCGGAGGATGCCGCTAAAATTGGCCGCAAATGAAGTCTTAATTTGAGGTTAGAGCCGGCAGTATTTATATCTATGCTTTGACTACATTTAAGTTACAAATTTCCGTCTTGACATTCCGATTCTAGCTTATATTGCTGCTGCCCAACCTGGGAGATGGGATACGCAGGACGAGGGGTGCGGACAACTGTAACCCCTGGCCCGAGCAACGGCCTGAGTTCTGGTTCCAGCTCCTGGCATAGCCGTTAGAGCAGAGCGTCACTGGTAGCCGACGGGAGATCGCTGCTTCGGGAGCGGTCCTGATCCCCCGGCGTGCGGAGGAGACTACGGTGAAGCTCGCCTTAAGGTAGAACTGGTCCTGAAGCTGCAGCCGCTTTGGTTGCTTCACCATCGATAGCCGATGAGGAGGTTCGCTCCTTGCGCAGCGGGCCTGCGCCATGGGTATGCCAGGGAGAATGCCATGAAAGCTGCCCAAAAGTCGAAATATTCCACTGCGATTCTCGTGTTCGGGGTGCTCGCCACCTGCGTGCCAAGCGCGCTCGAGGCGGCCGACGACCCTGCTCTGATCGAGGAGGGCCGCCGATTGTTCACGGAGGAGATATTCGGTGGGAATGGCCGCACCTGCGCCACCTGCCACCCGGCCACCAACAACTTCACGCTCGACCCGGCGTTCATCGCGAAACTGCCCAAGCGCGACCCGCTGTTCGTGGCTGAGACCAACCGCGCGTTGGGCCAGCTGGAGGACAGCAAGGCCCTGCGGAAGCACGCGTTGATCACGGAGAATCTGGACGGCTTCGATCGCCCTGGCGTGCTGCGCGGCGTGCCGTACACTCTCGCCTTGCCCGTCTCGATCGCCCCCGATGACGACGAAGATTCGGACCAGACTTTCCCCGACGGAAGCAGGCCCGTGCATGCCTTGGGCTGGTCGGCCGACGGCTCGCCCAACGACGGCTCGCTCCGCCAGTTCGCCGCCGGCGCGGTAGCCCAGCACTTCCCACGAACCCTAGCGCGTCGATCGTGCACGCTTGAAGAGTTTCAGGCGGACCCGACCGAGTGCGACTTCCGATTGCCTACCGAGGCCGAACTCGATGCGCTCGAAGCCTTTCAACGGTCACTTGGCCGGCAGGAGGAGATCGATCTCGCGGCCTTGACGTTTCTCGACGAGGCCGCCCAGCGCGGCAAGGAGCTGTTCGAGGGGGTCGGGGTCAATCGCGCCTGCACGGCATGCCACGCCAATGCCGGCGCCAATGTCGTGGACGACGATGACCCTGACGAGGCCTTCAACGACAATTTCGACACCGGCACCAGCCGGCTCGGCATTGGTCCTGAAGACGGCGGTTTCGGTCAGGATCACCAGGATGGCGTGCCCGGTTTCGGCAATGGGACGTTCAATACGCCGCCGTTGATCGAAGCCGCCGACACGGCGCCATTCTTCCACAACAACTCGGCGGCTACGCTCGAGGACGCGATCCGGTTTTATACCACGCCGACGTTCGCCAAGTCACCGAGCGGTGAGTTCGGGGGGGGCGCGTTCGTTCTCAACAAGAAAGCTATCGCCGATATCGCCGCTTTTCTCAGGGCGCTGAATGCGATTGAGAACGCGCGCACCGCCTTGGCCGGCGTGGGTGATGCCATGCAGGGGCCTGAGCCCGATCCCGAGCTGCTGCAGGCGATCGCTGCGGAAATCCGGGACGGCATCGAGGTGCTGAAGAAGTCCAAGTTGGCACGTGAGGCCGTGGCCGCATTCAAGGATGCCGGTAAGTGGATCGCCGATGCGGCCACGGACCCTGAGGCGCTGGGTAACGCGGAGGTCATCCTCAGCGGCATCCCACCCATGATTGTAACCGAGAGTGAGACGGTGGCAGGCAACTGAGCTTGCGTTTGCCACTGTGCGGGCGCGGGGCACTGGCCGACCGGCCACCCCCGTTCCCGTGACGGCCATGGTGCGGCGCGGTCGGTGTTGCCGGCCGCGCCGTAGGCTTCGCAAACGGGCTTCGAGCCGCTGGATTGGGATGCGCCCCGCTGCGCGCCAGAACTGACGTGGGCGTCACCAAGCCTCAGTAGGCGATGTCGAGCTTGCGTTTCTCGGTATAGACCAGGCGCACCAGGTCGTACTCGAACGGCGAGCCGGTCTCGAAATAGCGGAACGCCGCGCGGTGCCGGGTGTCGATCGCCTGCAGCCCGTAGCGCACGCCGGTGAGGACATAGGAATCGGCTACGGCCGCCGGGGTCAGCACCCACAACAGGGCCCCGTCGGCGGTCAGACCGGTAGCATCGCGCAGGTTCGAGGGGCCGAGCACCGGGATCACCAGGAACGGGCCCGCGCCCGCGCCCCAGTGGCCGAGCGTTTGGCCGAAATCCTCGGGCACCCGAGGAATGCCCTTGGCACCGGCCAGATCGAACAGGCCGGCCGTGAACATGGTGTTGATGATGAACCGCGTGGCCGAGCGCCCGGCGGCGTCGCCCTTCAGCTGCAGCACGTTATTGGCGAGAGTGGGGATCTCCTGAATGTTGTCGAAGAAGTCGGAGATCCGATTCTGCACGAACACGGGCGTCACGAACTCGTAAACACGTACGATCGGCAAAAGGACATAGCGGTCGAACCCGGCGTTGAAGTTGTAGATCGCGCGGTTCAACGGCTCGAGCGGATCGTAGATGTCGACCACCGAGGGCGCCCGGGCGGCCTCCGCGAGGTTCGGCTGGGCGGCGATCCGCGGCGGCAGCGGCGGCGTGCCGGCGCACCCCGCGACCAGGCTCGCGGCGAACATCAGCGCCGCAGCCAGGGGCCAGCGCGGCTCGCTCAACGGGGCCCCCGGCGAGTGAAGAAGTCGATCAGATAGGCGATGTTGTCCCGGTAGGCGAGGTTGCCGCAATGGCCGCCCGTGGGATAGATCCGGGCGCGCGCGCCGAACACGCCGATCAGGTACTCGAGCTCGTCATGGCTGAGCGTGAAGTCGTCAACATTGTGCATCAGGCCGATTTTCGGCGTCGCCTTGAGGAACTCGCCGATCGTGCGCAGGCTCTCCCGCTCGACCAGCTGGTCGAAGGTGACCCCGGGCGCCGTTTCGACGTAGGAGGGATAGAGCACCCGCCGCGCGTAGTCCTCGAAGCTCAGCTGGGTCGACGCCTTGAAATAGGGCGTGAGCGAGGTGGTGATTCCCGGCGTCTGGTTGGGCGCCACGAGCACCCCGACCTGCGCCATGATGTCGGCGGTGAACAAGAGGCTCATCGAGGTCAGGCGGAACGCCGCGCCGATCAGCGCCTCGAGCGTGGCGTCCGCGGGCGGCCGGCGCTGGTAGATCTCGAACAGGAGCTCGCTGCCGAAGGTCATCGGCTCTACCGGCGAGTAGAACTCGGTGAACACCCCCATCACCCGCTCGAACAGGACATTGAAGGCGGCGATGTTGGGTACGTGCTCCTCGAACAGTCGGTCGAGCACGCGGGCGGAGCGGTAGAGGTTCACCGGCGGGTTGATCATCAGCACGGGATCGAACCCGAAGGCCCGCTGATCCTGGTCCAGCTTGGCAACGAACGCGGCGTTGGTCGCGCCGAGGCTGTAGCCGACGAGACCGTAGCGGGTGATCTGGATCTCATCCGCGATGGAGCGGCGGATCAGCTGCATCACCCGATAGAGGTCAGCGGCGTCCCCGCCGAGCAGGCCCGGGCGGCGCGAGGTCGAGGCGCTGACGATGAAGTTCTGATGCAAGGGCGAGGGCAGCGACACGACGTGGTAGCCCGCCTTATACAGGGCCCGCTGCAGGATCAGGCTCTTGCCCGCATTGAAGGCGGCGCCGGTCCCGGGAATGATGAACGCGAGCGGCGCCGGCCCGGGCTGGGCCGAGAGCGAATAGCGCAGATTCGCCGCGTACCAGAACAGCTCGGGGACCTCGCGGCCCCGGAACACCTGGATCTCCCTGGTCTGCAGCGGGATGTCCACAGGCAGATCGGCCCGGTACGCGTCGGGCGTGCCGATCACCGTGGCGGCCAGCGGGTCCTCGAGCGGAAACCCGTACTCGGTGACGATCGCGCCCCGACCCGGCGAGGTCGCGAGCAGAGCGCACAACAGCACGGGCGCGAACAGAGACCGCATTCCCCCAACCCTTCTTGAGGCGCGATCAAGGTCTAGCGCAACTTGCAGGCGCCTGTCGCCTGGGCGCGTAATCTGATTTCGGCGCAAGTGCAGAGGCGGGCTTCGCTCGCGAGGGCTTGGCGGCGCGCGGCGGTTTGCCTTACCAACAGCCGGAGCGCTCGCGCGAAGCGACCGCGCGCTGCCGGAGGCAAGGGCCGATGGATGCGAAGCTGTTCAGGTTCGACACGCTCGCGCTGCACGCCGGGCAGCAACCGGATCCGGCGACCGGCGCGCGCGCCGTGCCGATCTATCAGACCACGTCCTACGTGTTCACGGATGCCGATCAGGCGGCGTCATTGTTCAATCTCGAGCGCGCCGGGCACATCTATTCGCGCATTTCCAACCCCACGGTCGCGGTGCTCGAGGAGCGGGTCGCGGCGCTCGAGGGCGGGGTCGGCGCGGTCGCCACCGCGAGCGGCCAGGCGGCCCTGCACCTGGCGATCGCGACGCTCATGGGCGCGGGCGGCCATATCGTGGCGTCCAAGTCGCTCTACGGCGGCAGCACCAACCTATTGAAGCTCACCCTCCCGCGCTTCGGCATCGAGACCACGTTGGTCGACCCGCGCGATCCCCCGGCCTTCGCCGCCGCGATCCGCCCCGAGACCCGCCTCGTGTTCGCCGAGACCATCGGCAATCCGGGGCTCGAGGTCCCGAACCTGCCCGAGGTGGCCCGGATCGCGCACGATCACGGCCTGCCGCTCCTGATCGACAACACCTTCGCGACGCCGTACCTGTGCCGGCCGTTCGAGCACGGCGCCGACCTCGTCCTGCACTCGGCGACCAAGTGGCTCGGCGGCCATGGTCTCGCGATCGGCGGCGTGCTGGTCGACGGCGGCAGCTTCGACTGGGCGGCCTCGGGCAAGTTCCCGACCATGACCGAGCCGTATCCCGGCTACGACGGCCTCGTCTACCTCGACAGCTACGGCCCGTCCGCGGTCCACATGCGTGCGCGGACCGAAGGGCTGCGTGACTTCGGCGCCTGCATGAGCCCGCAGAACGCGTTCCTAATCCTCCAGGGGATCGAGACGCTGCCGCTGCGCATGGAACGGCATATGGCGAACACGACGGCAATCGTGAAGTTCCTCGCGACCCACGAGGCGGTCGCGTACGTGATCCACCCCTCGCTCGCAACCCACGCCGACCATCGCCTGGCCAAGAGGCTCCTGCCCAAGGGCGCGGGCTCCATCGTGACCTTCGGGGTCAAGGGCGGTCGCGCGGCCGGGCGACGGTTCATCGAGGGCTGCGAGCTCGCCTCCCATCTCGCCAACGTCGGCGACGCCAAGACGCTCGTGATCCATCCGGCCTCGACCACGCACCTCCAGGTCGGCGCCGAGGCGCTCGCGGCCGCCGGCGTCGGCGAGGACATGATCCGCCTCTCGGTCGGGCTCGAGGACCCGGCTGACATCATCGAGGATCTCGGCCGCGCCCTCGGTCGCTCACAGCAGACTTGAGGCGGAAGCGGGTCGAGAATAGGCGCTTCGCGCCTTCCCCAACGCACGCGCTTGACGTTTGAGAGTCTCTCCGTTCTCCGCGAGTGGCTTCCAATCGGGGTGGCGGTGGGGTGGCGCGCACCCGGCAAAGCTTGCAAACCCCGCCTCTCTTCGGCGATGCTGAGGCTGAACGTCAGGGTGGGGAGACTCCAGATGCAAATTGTCAACGAATCAGGCCGAATGGTGACGTGGTTCTGGCTCAAACTCGGCGACAAGGACCGAGAGATCTCCTTTCAGCATGACGATCTCAGGGCAAAAGCTAAGGGCTTCTTGAGCCAGGTGGCCTTGGACGCCAATGCTATGTTCTCCCCAGAGGCCACCGCCGGGGTTCCTGCCCATAGCTCCGGAGGATGTGACCACTTCGGGGACAGTAACGTGGGTCGGGACCGAACCATAACTTACAGCGGAACAGCAACCACTGGTGGCTGGGCAAAAGCAGAGACTAGCCGCCAAGCGAACTGATTCCTCGCTCAGGGGTCGTCCCCCACGAAGGGTGGGATGCGTTCGGGCAGCGTGACCTGGCAGGCTGCTGAGAGAGTCGCGTTGAAACCTCCTGGGATCAATGTGGGCATGGCCCGTAAGCGCTTTGCTGCGAGGAACTTCATGCCCGCTGCAGCGGCAGTCACGCAGCCCCGGCTGCAATGCGCGCTCCCATCGACGGACTGAAAAAGGGACCTCGGAGGCACCAATGAATGGCAAGCTGGATCACCTTCCGTTGTCTGTCGCGCGCGTCACCGAACTGGATCGCGCGCTGCAGCAGCTCGTTGACGTGCCGGGCGGACCCCCCGGGGTGATTGTCCTGATTCAGCGAGACCATCATCTGGGGGTGCACACCGCTGGCGTTGCCCAAATCGGCACCGAACCTGCCCCACGCGCGACCGATCACATGCGGATTGCGAGCGTGTCCAAGGCCTTCTCGGCTGCGACGGCGCTCTCGCTCGTCGCGAACAACCTGCTGACTCTGGAGGACACGATTGGTGAGCGTTTGCCGGATCTGCCCGAGAGCTGGCATCGGGTCACGCTACGCCAGCTACTCAACCACACGAGCGGGCTTCCCGACTACACCGCGCCCAAGGAATTCACCCCAGCGGTTATTAGGTCGCCGACCTCGGCGCCTCCGCCCCGCGCGCTGCTCAAGTTCGTCGCGGATGAACCGCTTGGGTTCACGCCAGGATCGCAGTACCGGTACTCCAACTCTGACAACATCGTCGTCGGGCTGATGGTGGAGTCCGTCACCGGGACGACCTACGCTCGGGCACTCAGCCGGCAAGTGCTGCAACCGCTGCGGCTCGCGCACACAAGCCTGCCGTCAGACGTCGACATTCCCAAGCCACTCATCCACGGCCATGCGCCTAAGGACACGGGACAGTTGGAGGACGCGAGCGAGACGATTGCGTTCGGCGGCTGGGCCTGGGCGTCTGGCGGCATTGTGTCGACCCCCGCCGATCTCGCCCGTTTCGTCCGCGCCTACGTTGGTGGGCAACTATTCGGCAAGCCCGTTCGCGCGCAGCAGTTCCGCTTCATTCGAGGTGGCAACTCCGATCCTCCCGGCCCGGGGGTGAACGCGGGCGGCCTCGGTCTGTTTCGCTACCGCACACCGTGTGGCACGGTGTACGGGCACACGGGCTGGATCCCCGGCTATACCCAGCTGATTGCGGCGACGCGCGATGGACGTACATCTGTTGTCTTTACGATCAACACGCAGGTCAGCGCGGCTGTCCTTCCCACCCTCCGGCGCGCCCAGCAACTCGTAGTCTGCGTGGCCCTGAGCCGGTAGCGCCGTACGCGGTCCCGGGCCGTTCCGGCTGCTCGACCTGGCCCCGCGTGCGGCGGCGCCAGCGCAAAGCGCAGAGGAGGGCTATCGAGCAGGTTGCTCGCCGACCCGTCCGGGTGCGGATGCAATCAGATCGAGTAGCTATCGCCTATGGCCTTGGGTCCCGGTTCGCCCGCGACGAGATCTTGATCGGCAGTCAGGCCCGTTGATCGCGGGGATGGCTTGGTTCGGCGAGCAGATGCGGGAAGGCATCGGCATGAACGTCGCCGAGACTCGAGCCGCGCGCGCTGCCCTGGGAGTGGCGAGCGTGACGATCTTGAATGTCTGTTTCGAGCCCACCCGGTGGCGATCTTATGCGACACCGCGGTGCGCGAAGATCGCGGCTTGCGCATGCTCAAGGTCTACGCCCCGCCGGATCTTGGCATGGTCTTCGGCTTTTTGGTCGAGTTTTCGACTGTACCGCGCTTACGATCGACAGCCCCGCAGCAGTGGTGTCGGACCGGCCTTTACAGAGGAGTCCCGCGCACTATACATGGTGATGGTGTGGATTTACGGAGGTGGTCTCTGCTTAATGCGCGAACAAACAGTTTTCGTTTGCCAATGTGCCTCTCTTCGATGAGACTTGAGCGCGCAATGCTAGGGAGGGAGAGCGGAAAGATGGAGATTATCAACGAGTCACCGATCGATGTGACATGGTGGTGCTATAACTCTAACGATAGCTCTAAGACGTGGGACATGGGCCACGGTAATCTGGCAAAGGGAGGAGGGAGGGTACAATGGGATCCCGCAGATAACCTTACAGGTCGGTACTATGTGAAGTTCACGATTCTTGAAAGCGGTGGTATTCCGGCGCCCCTCAGGGGGTTGGTCGAGGCCATTGCCGGTCCTACCCTGAGTGGCGTTCTTGCTAACTGTGCCGCCGTACCTAAGAACGGCAAGGTAACCTTTAGACGCAGTCCAACTAATCCCGACTTGTTCGATGCGAAATGGTCGTAGGCCCCAACCCGCTCAAAGTTCGACTCGATCGTTCAAAGAAGGTCTTCGACGCTAGCTGAGGCCCTGGCCGGCTTGTCAAGCTCGGCGACCATGGCCCGCTACTGGTTAAGTAGTGCCCATCCTAGCCTCGCCCCAGCGGGACCGGAATCCGGCGCAGACCAGACATTGTGCGGCGTGTTGTCCGCGGTAAGCCGCAGAGGGATCTGCCATGGTCAGGCCCGGATCGGCAAGTGGTGACCTAGAGCTGCCGTTACGGTGATCCGTGACCGAAGCCTTGTCGGGCGGTCGCCGCAATTGGGTAGAGAATTCTCTATTTACGGTGCCGATTGGCACTGCGGCAACTGAAGGAACCGGCATTCAGCGGACGACCTGGAAGTGGAGGTTTTCCTCTGAGAAGCCGGTGGCGCTGCCGCCTTCGACTTGGAATTCGACCTCGATTTTTCCTGCCCGGAGATCTTCGGCGACGCCACGGTACTTGCCAAGAAACGCGTTGTGCTCCTGGCAACGCAGATCGGCGATCATGGTCGGCGTCCGTCCATAGACGAGCTGGTCCCTATCGAGCGACATTTCGACTTCGCCAAAGACTGGGTTGCTGTACTTGCCTGCATAGTCCTTGGTGGGCAGCGAGGGGTTGACCGGAGCGTCATTCAGCGCCTGCCAGCGCGACTCCGCCTGATCTCGGCGGTCGAGAGCGACGCGGCGCTGCTCGAGCAGCTCCGGGCTGATGTCCGTGAGCTTGTTGTCGGTGTAAGAATCGACGATGCGGTAAAAGAGGGCATTGCGGAGATTGGCGTCTTCGAGATTGGAGAGGACGGCCACACCGAACCTCAGGTCCGGCGCCAGGCCAACCCAGGCCGACATGCCATCGATGCTACCGTTGTGCCAGACGAGACGGGTGCCTTCATAGCTCTCCGTGACCCAGGACAGGGCGTAGGCGCGCAACTCGGCCCGCGGCGGCGGGAGCGGTTCCCCGCCGGGGCCGGTCGTGTCGACGGGCGTCTGGCTGCGCTCGATGAAAGCGAGCGTTTCCGGCTTCAGCAACGGCTCGCCGTTGAAGGCGCCGCCGTCAGTGAGCATCCGCACGCAGTTGCCCATGCTCCGCGCGGTCGACAGGATCGACCCCGCGGGCCCGACCTTCTCGAGATTGCGGTAGTGAATCGGGCGCGGATTCCCCCGCGTAGTCGATCAGGTGCGGTTGCGCGACGTTCGACTCATTCTGGATGTGCGCGAGTCGCGTCGTCGTGCGCTCCATGCTCAGCGGTTTGAACAGAGCGGTCGTCACGTAGTCATCCCACGATGCGCCGATCACCCGAGGAATGAGCTCGCCCGCGGTGAGGAACATCAGGTTCCGATACTGGAACTGATACCGGAAGCCCTGTGTGATCGGCGCCTCGGCCAACCGTCTGATCAGCTCCGGCCGGTCGTAGCCGGTACCATACCAGATCTCTTCCGCAGCCTCGCTGAGGCCGCTGTGGTTGGCCAGCAGATCGCTGACCCGGATCTCGTTGGTCACCCAGGGGTCAGACAGGTTGAATTCCGGCCAGCGGTCGGCCACGCGATCGTCCCACTTGATCTTCTTCTGATCGACCAGCGTGCCGATCGCCGCGGCCGTGAACGCCTTCGAGGTCGAGCCGATCGCGAAGATCGTGTCCTCGTTCACCTTCTCGGGCTTGCCCGCTTCGAGCACTCCATACCCTTCCGCGAGAACCACCGCGCCGTCCTTCACGACGACGATCGAGAGTCCCGGGATCTTCCAGGCCGTCATGCCGGATTTGATGTATTCGTCCAAGTCATCCGGCAGTCCGGCGGCCAGAGCAGCTGAGGTGGAGAGCGCGACGCCGAGCGTCAGCATCGCGACAGCGCTGCGGATGAAACTCGAGACACGCATCGACAGTACCTCCCCTGGTTTGGATCGTTTCCCTCACCGGTGCCGAGCGCAAACGAGCCGGTTGCTGAAAGCCCGACTTTCGACGTCTCTAACCGACAAAGCAGCCCCAGGCATCGAATCGCTGTCAAATGCTCGTGGCGTCGTAGAACTCGAGCTTGATGCGGGTTCCTGTGCCTCGTTCGTCGCACCCGTCCCGGCTCGCATCGACGCGGTGATTCCGCTACCAAAATCCCGCGAGAGCGTGATCATGTGTCCAACTCATGGAAATCGGGGTTAGTGGGCCGCAATGGAGATCCGGCTGGACGACCGCAAGGTTTGGCTCGCCGACTACGGCAAGGGCTGCGATCCCGCGCGCTCGACCGTTCTGTTCGTGCACGGCGCCGGCATGGACCATTCGGTATGGCCGCTGCAGGCGCGCCACTTCGCCTATCGCGGCTGGAACGCGCTGGCCGTGGATCTGCCGGGACATGGCCGCAGCGGCGGCGAGTTGCTGGGCGCGGTGCCAGCCATGGCGGAGTGGCTCGCTGACCTGATCCAGGAGCTGCGGGTGCCGGCAGTGCATCTGGTCGGCCATTCCATGGGCGCCTTGATCGGCCTCGATCTCGCAGCGCGCCAGGCGGATCGGATCGCCGGCCTTGCCCTGCTCGGCGCCGCGCCCAAGATGCCGGTGCACCCGGCGCTGCTCGAAGCGGCGGCGCGCCCGGAGCCGCTGGCGGCGGAGCTGATCTGCGACTGGGGGTTCGGCCCGGCGGGGCATTTCGGCGGGCACAAGGCGCCGGGCAGCTGGATGCTCGGCCACGCGCTCCGCCTGCTCGGCACCTCCAGCGGGCCACGCCTGCACACCGACCTTGCCGCCTGCAACGCCTACCAGGACGGGCTGGAAGCCGCGGCCCGGCTGCGCTGCCCGACGCTCCTCGTCGCCGGCGCCGCCGACCGCATGACTCCGGCGCGCCAGGCCGCGAAGCTCGCCGAGGCGATCACGGGCGCGCGCCTCGTGACCCTGCCGGCGTGCGGGCACATGATGATGGTCGAGCAGCCCGATGCCACGCTCGATGCCCTGGTCGGGTTCATGGCGCACTGATGCGCGTGCGCATAAGCCCCGGCGATCCGACGTCCGGTTTCGCGGCGCTCTCGGTCTTCGGCGATCCAGCTACCCATGTCGCCGATCAGCCAGAGACAGAACAACGCCGAGCTTCGGATCACTGGCAATTGGCAGTAGTCCCGCGCCAGCCTTGCGCAGACCGTCGAGGGAGGGGTTCGAGCAGCGCCGACTCCGCGTAGGGTTCCGCGGCGGCGACCAGCGCGGTCGTGGCGTTGGACTGGCCGTCAGAAAGTCGGCGACCTCCCGACGCGCCTCATCGAGCCGGTCGACATGCGCGTAGGCCGCCGCGATATAGGCATGTCATGCCAGGTCGGGCGTGTTGCGGAGGGCGGCGATGGCCTCCTCGTAGCGCTTCGAGCGAAAAAGCGTGTTGTAGCGGATTTCCAGAGCCGCGTCGGCGAAGAGGGATCGCGTTGCATCGCCGCTTCCAGAGCCTCGCGGGCTTGTCGACCCGAACCAGCCAGTTGGCGCGGTCGACAGCGATGTACATGTCGCCGGGGTCGAGGCGGGTGGTGTTGACAAACGTAACCCATCGCCTCATGGCTCGCGGCGTCCTGGTCATCGAGGGATGAGGCCGTCCGCGCGCACGCCTCGGCTCTTCGGAGTTGCTCTGGCACTTGGCCTAGCCGGCATGGGGCGCGACCATGGCAATTATCATCCCCTCGGCGCCAAGGGCAAGATATGCTACGGCGAGCGGTGTATGTGGGTGCTACGCCTGATCTTGCCGAGGGTGATCCAAAACAAGTACGAGCAAGGATCGATGTCCGTAAAACATCCATTTTGGCATTACCTACGGAGAGGCTCTGGTGATAGCCATCGGTGCCGGTCCTCGCGAGTGTGGCAGGGCAGAGCACTAGGCGAAGTTGGGCAGAAAACTGCGTGGGCCGATCGATTTTGCTACTTTCTTGCAGACCGGAGGGGAGCATGGAACACAAGAAATTCCTGGTTTTGCAGGGTTCTTTCGCTTTGCTGCTTCTGGCGGCCTGTGCATCGCCTCCTGAGCGCGTGCTCTCTTCAAATGCACCATCGTACGCCACGCTCCCGAATGGCTATGAACCGCTGAATTCGACCCAACCGTCGCCCATCTATGCCGCAGCAACGGCCGTTCCGGGCGATAATGTCGTACGTTACCTGGAGCGCAAGCGCGGACATGCGTTGAACATTCTGTCCCTCTCCGGCGGTGGCCAGAACGGCGCCTTCGGCGCGGGCTTCCTCATGGGCTGGCGCGAGAGCGGACGGCGCCCGCAGTTCGATATCGTCGGCGGCGTTAGCACCGGTGCGTTGCTGGCCACCCACGCCCTTCTCGGCACCCCTGCCGACGATGCGACGTTGGAAGAGATGTACACGGGAGTCACGAAAGACGACATCTATAAGGATAGAGGGATCATCAGCCTGCTGTCGGGTGCCGAGTCATTAGAAGACACTGCTCCGTTGCGGGCAATGATTGCCAAATATGTCACCGCGGAGACTTTGCGGCGCGTGGCTGAAGCGTACGATGAAAATCGGATGTTGTTTGTGGGCACCACCAACATCGACTACGGTCAGACCTGGGTCTGGAATATGTCGTTGATCGCGAAGGCAGGGGATTTAGAGCTCTATCGCAAGGTATTACTGGCCTCCGCCTCCTTCCCCATCGTCTTTCCGCCGGTGGAAATAGATGGCCATTTGTTCGTCGACGGGGCCGCCCGTTCGAATTTGGTGGTCCCAGGGATGGCCGGGACGCGGAAACCCAATCCTCCACTCCACGGCCCGGGCAATCTGTACCTGATTGACAACGGCAAGGTGACGGAGCCCCCTGAGGCCCTACGCCTGGCTCTTGGCACGATCGCGGCAACAACGGTCACCGTGATGATGGAACAGTCCATGCAAACAGCTCTGACAAGGTCTTACTTCGGGACAAAGGTACTAGGCTACTCCTTCCATACGGTGGGGATTCCCGACGACGTAAAGATCGGCAAAGACGTGCTCGCATTCGACCCAATCCAAATGCGGGCAGCTTTCGACGCGGGGCGCGCCCTCGCGATGCAACCCGACCCGTGGCAAAGCGCCCCGCCCAACTCAGGCGATATTCCCTCCTGGGCTTTTGAAGCTCTGATCGCGCAGTAACTATCAGACGGTCGCCACAGCCCCGGGCTGACGCGATGCCTTAGGACGAACGAAGTCAACGAAAATTCGACAACGGGTAATCGCATGGGTCGCAAGGCGTGAACAGGCTCCCTGAATACCTGCGCAGTAATCCGCGCAATCCGAGGACGGCGGCTTAGCATTGGGTCACAGTTCTTGTTTGCGCCAGGTCCGCTTGGGGTCCAGGTGCGGCCGTGGGGAAACCCGGGTGGTAGGTCCGTTTCGGGAAGCAAAGCGAACATCTGCACCGCGCGCTGAACCGATAAAGGCCTCCCGATTCGGGATGGCAAAAGGAGCTTCGAGCACGCGCCACGTTGTCTCCGAAGCGCGCCGATGGTCGACGACCGGTCTCTCATCGATGGCATCTGTGGGTGCTGCGTACCGGGGCACCATGGCGCGAGAGCCGCACGCCCCAGAGTTTACACGCGGCCGATCGCAGCCTAGCCTGCCTCGACAAGCCGGTCCGGGCGCTGCGCTCGGCGCCGCGCGGCAGAGGGAGGACACTCGATGCGCAAGCTCGGCCATGTGACCGTCATCGCACTCGCCGCCATGACCTTGGCCGCCACGGCGCAGGCCGACACCAGCGACGTCACCTGGCAGAACCGGGTCGTGGTCGAGAAGAGCGGCAGCCACTGCGCCGACGACCCGCACTGCTTCAATCGCTACCACTCGCAGATCCCGCCGGTGGCGCGCGCCAAGCCGGGCGACCACATCGTGTTCGAGACGCGCGACGCGCTCGACAGCGACCTGACCATCGGCTCGACCGCGGACGACGTCACCGCGCTCGATCTCAACCTGGTCCACCCGCTTACCGGGCCGGTGTTCATCGAAGGCGCCAAGCAGGGCGACGTGCTCGCGATCACGCTGGTCGACATCGAGCCCGATCAATACGGCTACACGGTGATCGTGCCGGGCTTCGGCTTCCTGCGCGACCTGTTTCCCGAGCCGTACATCGTCAACTGGAAGCTCGACCGCGAGGCGGCGACCTCGGACGAGATGCCAGGCGTGCGGGTGCCGATGGCGGCGTTCATGGGCACGGTCGGGGTGCTGCCCGGCGACACCGAGGTCTTGACCTGGCTCGACCGCGAGAAGGCGCTCGGCGAGGTCGGCGGGGTCGTTCTGCCGCCGCAACCGATCGGCGCGCTACCGACCAAGGTCTGCGGGCCGAACGGCAGCCACAAAGACCAGTGCCTGCGGACCATTCCGCCGCGCGAGAACGGCGGCAACATGGACGTGCAGCAGATGCAGATCGGCACGACGCTGCTGCTGCCCTGCTTCGTCGACGGCTGCGGCCTGTTCGTCGGCGACGTGCATTTCGCCCAGGGCGACGGCGAGGTCTCGGGCACCGCGATCGAGATGGGCGCCACCGTCACGGTCCGAACCGAGGTGCTGAAAGGCCGGGGCAACGAGATCACCTCGCCCCACTTCGAGGGCGGCGCGCAGCTGAAGGCGATCGCGCCGAAGAACTTCTACGCCACGGTCGGCTTTCCGTTGAAGGCCAAGGGCGAGGTGCCGGCGTTCCTGACCTACCTCGACGGCGATCGCATCGCGAATCTCGAGAACCTGTCCGAGGACCTGTCGCTCGCGGCGCGCGCCGCGCTGATCGAGATGATCGACTATCTGACGCGCGAGCGCGGCCTCACGCGCGAGCAGGCCTACATCCTGTCGTCGGTCGCGGTCGATCTGGTCGTCGGCCAGGTGGTGGACGTGCCCAACTACACGGTCTCCGCGATCATCGACCTCGACGTGTTCGAGGACTGAGCCGGCGGCAGCTTGCCGCCCCGCGCGCCGGGTGGAACACGGGAAAGGGGCGAGATTGGCTGAACAGTCCGAGCGCGGCAGGGCGCGTCTGGTCGGCATCAACCACGTCGCGCTCGAGGTCGGCGACATCGACCAGGCGCTCGCGTTTTACGGGCGGCTGTTCGAGTTCTCGCTGCGCGGGCGCAGCGCGAGCATGGCGTTCATCGACATGGGCGATCAGTTCATCGCCCTGTCCACGGGCCGGACCCAGGCGAAGGACGAGGACCGGCACTTCGGCCTCGTGGTCGATGACCGCGCGCCCGTCCGCCGGGCGCTCGAGCAGATCGGCGCCGAGATCCTGCCGGGCCGCGGCCTCGACTTCATCGACCCTTGGGGCAACCACATCCAGGTGGTCGACTACCGCGACATCCAGTTCACCAAAGCGCCCGAGGTGCTGCGCGCCATGGGGCTCGACGCGCTCGGCAAGACCGAGGCCGCGCGCCAGGAGCTCGCGAACAAGGGCATCCGCTCCGCATAGCCTGGATTTAGCCCCGTCGCGTGCGAAGCGGCGGGCCAAGCGCGGAGATACTTGAACGACCGATCACGCGAGGCGGGGCTGCGGTCCGGACCGTGGCTGAACCTCGTGCCTCGCTCGCGGCGGCCCTAGCGCCTGGGTGACTCGAGTGAAACGCACGCTGGTCCAGCCACCAAGAATTCCACTCAAATTGACCTTCTTAGGGCGCTGAACCGCGCGAGAATGCACGCAGCGCTTTGGTTGGTCTCATCGATGCCAGGCGGCGCCACGCTTCTGAGCTGCTGCAGGCCGGCGCTGCCGACATCGAGGACGGCATCGAGGTGCTGGAGGCCTCCGACTTGGCACCTGATGCCGTCGCCGCATTCCGGCACGCCGCCGTGTTGATCGCCGGTTCTTCGGTCAAGCACGCCCGGGCGCTGGATCGGGCGCAGCGCATCCACAAGCGCATTCCGTCCCTGATTGCCGTGGAGAGTGAGAAGGTGGCTAGCGACTGACCTTGCGAGTGTCACCGCGCGGGCGCGTGCGGTGGCCGACCGGCCATCCCCGTCCCCGTCGCGGCCATCGCATAGGCGCAGCCCGCCGATTTCGATCAGCTTTGCGGCGCCACAACCCCAACGAAGAGCGGCCTCCCGGCCGGCACGAGCCGGACGGCCACCCGCTTCATGATGTTTTCAGAAGACGATTGTCCAGCCGTCCGCCGCGGCGTCGTCCTTGGTGTAGGCGACCCCGTCGACCTTGAGGCCGCTGCGGTCGACCAGAGTGAGCGTCCCGCCTTTGTTGCCGAGCGCCAGCGGCGGCGCCACCGCCACGGCGCGCGTCGCCCCGGCGTCGATCCGCCCTGCCAGGGCCTGCGTCCGCTCGGATTTGTCGATGAGCCGCCAGCCGGCGAGATCGATCGCGGCGGGCGTCGCATTGAGCAGCGTTACCGTCTCGGCCTCCGGCCCCGGCCCGATCGGGTTGACCAGCGCTGCGACGATGCGGACCCGGAAGTCGGGTTCGCTCGGATGTGGCATCGGCCCGGGACCCGGGGTCGGCCCCGGCAGCCGATGGCCGCTCACGTCGTCGGTATGCCAGGCCTGGGACTGAAACGCGAGGAAGATTGCGACCCACTGATCGGTCGCAGGGAAACGCAGGATCAGCCCGCCATCCTGCCAGACCCCGTCCTCGTCCCGATGGCCCGGATCGTTGCCCTGGTTCATGTGGATGTCGTGCACGCCGTTGCCCGGCTCAAAGCGGAAGATCTTGTCCGGCTTGCCGCGCTCCGGTCCCCAGCGTTCGCCGAACGCGTAGATGATCGCGCCGGGCTCGGCCCGGGCCCGCTCCACATAGTGCGCCAGCCGGTCGCTCAGGTCGTTGTCCGCCCCCGGCAGGCTGGATGGCAACAGGCGCATGTCGAGCCGGTTGAAAAGGTTCCCGCGGATGAAGTCGAGGGCGGTGCCCGGCTCCTGGGGTAAAGGCGCGAAGCCCTCGGCGAACGACGCGAGCTTTTCGGTCACCGGATGGCGGAGGTCTTCGATGACGACGAACAGCAATTCCGAGGGACTGAGCTGCGACTTGACATTGACGGCGAGCCGATAGTCGATGCCGGCAGCGGCCACCCGTATCTGGTAATGCGGCGTATCCTTATCATCTTCGCGTTTGGCGGCGACCACCCGACCGCAAAGGACACCATAGTGCTTCAAGCTCATCGCGACCTCCTCGACCGATTCAGGTACCTGATGCTCGCTCGCATCGACCACCCGTCGGGGTCGCGCTCCAATGCGAAGGGCCGGCGCCCGTGGCAGAAGGTGCGACGCTGGTGCCGGGCGATTATTCCAGCGTCATGACCACCCCCCGGAATGACTTGCGTGGCTCGCTCGCCTCCTTGCACGAAAGGCCGCCGGGCAGCGGCTTGGTCCCATCATCGCTGAGCACCAGGACCCGCTGCGACGCGACCAGCCGGTCCGCCGACCGCTCCGGCAAGGGCACGACGACCTCGGGATGGAAGTGGGGATGCGCATCGAGGACGCCCTGAAACGCCCGGACTTCGCGCGGGCTGCCGACGCCATCCCAGGTAAAGAGCGCGAACCCTGGGCCGGCATCCTCGTCGTCGGTCTGACCGGCGGCGATGAGATAGGCGCGATGCGCGGGCGACCAGGCGATGTCGCGGATGCCCCGTCCACCCAGGTCGAGCGCCACGACCGGACCGAGCGCGGCCTCGTTCGTGCTGCCGTTCAAGAGGTCGCCGGCATTGTCCACCCGGACCAGGATCGCCCTGCCGCTCGGATGCGGATTGCGCAACCCGACCAGCAGAAACCTCCCGTCGCCGCTGACGCTCAGACCCTCGACGTTGAACCCGTTCTTCTTCGGCGCGAGGTCCTGGTCCGCGCGCTCCAGGTCCCCGACGGATTTGCGCAGCGGCTTGTAGCTGGCCTCGGTCGTCGCCGCGATCGCCGCCGGCAGACCGCCGAACGAGGGCGAGAAGTCCTCTGACCACTGCTGATCGGCGCCGCGCCGGTGCGACGCGAACAGTTGGAAGCGCTGGGGCCGCACCTTCTCATTCTTGTTTCGGCCGTTCGAGGAGATCCACACGATTCGGTTGTCGAAGATCGTGGCGCCCTCGAGGTCGGCCTCGGGCTCCGCGTCCCCCGCCGACGCTGCTCCGTGCGGCAGCGCGATCCGGGCATCGCTGTCGCCGCCGGCGAGACGGTAGATCGACAGCCAGGGCTTCTCGTCGTCGCCGATGATGATCCGGTCCTGGTCCAAGGCGACGCCTGCCGAAGCATCGCAGATGCCGTTGAACACGATCATCTCAATTTGCGCGGCGCGGGCGGTGCCGAAACCCCCAGCCGGAAGGCACGAGACAAGCGCTACGGCCACCCTGCACAACCTCATCGGCAATCCACCAAGCATGCTCAGCACACTCCCATCTTGCGCGGACCCTCGAAAACGCGCCTGGCCTCTCGCGTGGAGAAGGTGCGCACCCCAGGATGTCAGCTTGTTCAACGTTTGGCTGTGAGCCATTTCACAGCCGGCCGCGGGCCAGTCCGGCGCGCAGATCTCGAGTCCGGAGCAGCCGACAATCCCGCCGTCCGGTGCCCGCAGGCGAGCGGATTGTTCAGCGCGTCGACGCGAGGGCCGCCCGCGCGGATCGAGTTGTCAAGTCGCCAAGCCACGATTCGCATTTACAGCGGACCGGGCCGCCGCCATTCTGGACGTGCTTCAACTGCCGGTGTTCAATCCGGCATCGGCACCCAGGGAGGCCACCAATGACCAACAGGGATCAAGGTTGCTCGACCGTTGCTGCGTCGCGCGAAGAGGGCGTCAATCGCCGCGACGTGGTGACGGCAGCGGGCGCGCTCGCGCTCACCGCCGCGGTCGGGTCGACGCTGCCCCTGGCGAGCCGCACTGCGCGCGCCCAGACGCCCGGCCAGGTCGGGCACGTCACGACTAGCGACGGCGTCAGCCTCTACTACCTCGAGGCCGGCTCGGGTAAGCCGATCCTGATGATCCCCGGCTGGTCGCAGACCGCCGAGCAGTTCAAGTATCAGCTGAGCGGCCTGTCCGATCGCTATCGGGTGATCGCGGTCGACATGCGCGGCCATGGCGAGTCCGACAAGCCGGAGTTCGGCTACAAGATCAGCCGCCTGGCCAAAGACGTGCACGACATGATCCAGGCGCTCGACCTGAACGAGGTCAACATCCTCGGCCATTCCATGGGCAGCTCCGTGATCTGGAACTACTACGACATGTACGGGCCGGAGCGGCTGTCCAAGCTGCTCCTGATCGACCAGATGCCGATGATCACCAGCAATCCCGCCTGGCCGGAGCAGGAACGGATCGATTCCGGGGCGATCTTCACGCCGCAATCGCTGTACGAGACGATCAATGCGCTGGCCGGCCCGGACGGGGTCGAGACCACCAAGGGCTTCATCGGCAACATGGTGACCAAGTCGATCCCACCGGAGGAGAAAAACTGGATCATCGAGCGCAATCTGCGCATGCCGCGCCAGCACGCCGCGACGCTCCTCTACAACCACAGCACCCAGGACTGGCGTGACCTTGTCCCGCGCATCCAGCTGCCGACGCTCGTGGTCGGCGGCCGAGTGAGCGTCGTGCCGTGGCAGTCGCAGGAGTGGGTCGCGAAGCAGGTGCCGGGCGCGCGCTTGGAGATCTTCGAGGAAGACGAAGGCGGCAACCACTTCATGTTCATCGAGGGCCACGACAAGTTCAACGACATCGTCGCCGACTTCGTCGGCTGAGCCGGCGCAGAGTGCGATCAAGGGCAGGGCTCCTGCCCCGCCACCGCTGCTCACAAGCCCTTTGTCTGCGCTCCATTGATCAGACGCGAAGAGTTCCCCGCATCGCTCAGCTTCGCTATTCCTTTATATGTGCTTGCTGCTACGGGCAGAGAGCAATCCCGGCTAAAAATCATTCCGAGTATGTACTTCTCCAGCTGCGAAAAAAATTTGCATCGGGTTCAAACACCAGGAGCTTTGCATTAGGATACTTATAAATCAGGTATAGCGACGCGTACCCGACGTTAGCGCCGACATCGACGATGAAACGGATATCGGAGCGAGGAATCCGGAAGGGTGGTCGTTGTTGTTGATGACGAAGACTTCGTACGAGACGCCGTAGTCGTTATGGGTCGTTCCCTGGCTTCTCCGCCGCAGCTCGATCTGTGCTCCCGTGTGAAGCTTGAGCCAGATAGGCCGGCGACTGGAAATGAAACGCCATATGACGTACTCGACTGCGCCTAGCGACTCCGACACGCGTGGCTTCAGGTCAGCTTGACTGATCCGCCCGCGACGCCCAGCGTGCCGCGGCTCGATGAAGGACTCGACGCTTGAACGTCCGGACGTCTCTCGCTTGGTCATTCGCCCAGCAGGCCACGCAGTTTGCCCTTGGTGCTGCTGGCTCCATCATCATCGCGCGCCTCCTGACCCCGGCCGAAGTTGGCGTCTTCGCGCTCGCGATCTCGGCATCGTACCTGCTCAGCGCGTTGCGCGGCGCGGGCATTGACCTCTATCTTGTCCGCGAGCCCGATCTCGAGTCCTCCAAAATCCGCACGGCGTTCGGCGTGATGATCATCTCGTCGTGGCTGTTTGGGCTGGGTCTTTTGCTGCTGCGCGGCCCCGCTGCGCGCCTCTATGGCGAGCCGGGCATGGGGCCCGTGATGGGCCTTCTCTCGATCGGGTTCTTCATGGCGCCGTTCGGTCAGCCTGCGCTAAGTCTGCTGACCCGAGAGATGCGCTTCGACATCCTGTACCGTGTTGCCCTGCTCAGCACGCTGGTCGGCACCACGACGAGCGTCGGGCTCGCCTTCCTTGGTTTCAGCTACTACGCCTTGGCCTGCGGCCAACTCGCGTCGACGGCGATGACCAGCTTGCTCGCGCTGATCCATGAGCCCCGGCATCTGAGGCTGCGGCCGTCGCTCAAAGGATGGCGGGAGGTG
>JBKPNX010000012.1:0-4666 GCA_046732855.1 Pseudomonadota bacterium | reverse complement strand
GGTGGACCGGTGCATTGCCCAGGTGCGCTCCAACGGATGGTCCGTAAGCAAGAACTGCGTGGACCAGGAGCTGTCCGCAGCGCAACCCCTGTCGCCGCCCGGCTGCTGCTGGTAACCCGAAGCGGGTCGACCACCTCGACCCGCGCGACGCGCGCTTCTGTCCGCCGGTTCCGGCAAGCTACCCCATCAGGAAGGTGACCACGCCGGTGCCGGTCGAGGGGGGCGTTGAGGGTGGTGCGCTCGCCATGACCACAGGCACCTCGTTCCAGGGGCGCAGGAAGCCGAACGGATCGGCGTTCCACCGGCGGATCATGGCCGGGGTCCAGGACGCGGCCAAGCACGCGATCAGGGCGATGTCGCCGTTGAAGTCCTGGTTGGTCGAGAAGCCCCAGCCCCAGCGTCGACGCATTCACCAGGGCGCCCCCACCAGCGACGATCCATCCAAGGGGCGGCAGGCTATCGCCTGAGCGGCGGCGCTGGTGCGATTTTCTCTTTTTGTCCTCCTAGTCTGGAACATCGAGGGACACATGTCTTTGCAGCAGATGGACCTCTGACTCTTTGCAGCAGATGAACCTCTGACGCGTGCGGAACGGCGGTCAAGGCGAGGGGGGGCTGGCATGGCAATCCAACTGACAGTGAATGGCAGAAAACACGAAGTGGACGTGGAACCCCACACGCCCCTGCTCTGGGTGCTGCGCGATACCTTGGGGCTCACCGGTACCAAGTACGGCTGCGGCATCGCGCAGTGCGGCGCGTGCACCGTGCACGTCGACGGCATGGCGATGCGCTCCTGTGTGGCGCCGGTCGGCGACTATGAGGGAAGCGAGATCACCACGATCGAGGGCGTGTCAGGCAAGACCGCCCAAGCGGTTCAGACGGCGTGGCAGCAGCTCGACGTCGTGCAGTGCGGCTACTGCCAGTCGGGACAGGTCATGACGGCGATCGCGCTCCTGTCGGAGATCGACAAGCCGAGCGATGCCGACATCGATGCTGGGCTCGCTGGCAACATTTGTCGCTGCGCCACCTATCATCGCATCCGCGCCGCCATACACGAGGCGGCCCGGCTGATGGAGGCCTGAGCCATGTTCGCCATCAAGCGCGACCTGCCGCGGCCGAGCCGCCGGCAGTTCCTAGTCGGCGCGGCCGCGGCCGGCGCCGGCTTGACCATCGGCTTTCACGTGCCCATGGGACCCGCCTCGCGCGCGCTCGCGGCGGACACGGCCAATCCCATCAACGCCTATCTGCGGATCGGTCCGGATGGCACCGTGACCGTGCTCTCGGCGCACATGGACGGCGGCCAGGGCATCTATACGGGCGTCGCCACCCTCGTCGCCGAGGAGCTCGACGCCGACTGGTCGCAGGTCCGCGTCGAGGGCGTGGCAGGCAACCCGAAGCTCTACGGCAACCTCACGTGGGGCGGTGCGGTCCAGGGCACGGGCGGCTCGTCGAGCGTCCCGAGCTCGTGGGAGCGCTACCGGCACGCCGGGGCGATCGCGCGCGCCATGCTCGTCGAGGCGGCCGCGCAGGAGTGGGGCGTGCCGGCAGGTGAAGTCCAGGTGGCGAGGGGCGTCATCAGCCATGCCTCGGGCAAGTCGGCCGGCTTCGGCGAGCTCGCCGATCCGGCTGCAGGCGTGACGCCGCGCGCTGAGGTGAAGCTCAAGGACCCGAGTGCCTGGGTCCATATCGGCAACGAGAACCTGCGCCGGCTCGACTCGGTCGCCAAGACGACGGGCGCGCAGCAGTTCCCGATCGACGTCCGGCTGCCGGGCATGTTGACGGCGGTGCTCGCGCGCCCGCCGCTGTTCGGAGCAAAAGCGAGCTCGTTCGACGCGGCTGCCGCCATGCAGATCAAGGGCGTGGTGGACGTGGTCGAGACGCCGCGCGGCGTCGCCGTGGTCGCAAGGGACACGTGGTCGGCGATCAAGGGTCGCGACGCGCTGCGCGTCGTCTGGGACGAATCGGCCGCCGAGACGCGCAGCTCGGCTGACCTGATGGCGCAGTACAAGGAACTCGCGCGCTCCGGCAAGGTGGCGACCGCGCGCAATGAAGGTGATATCGCACGGGCGCTTTCCGGCGCCGCCCAGGTCCTCGAGGCGGCGTTCGAGTTCCCCTACCTCGCGCATGCCGCAATGGAGCCGCTCGACGCCGTCGCCCGGTTCGAGGACGGCACGCTCGAGATCTGGGCTGGCCACCAGATGCCCGATCTCTACCAGACAGTCGGCGCCCAGATCATGGGCATCGAGCCCGCGCGGGTGAAGCTCCACGTAATGACGCCGGGCGGCTTCTTCGGCCGGCGTGCCGTGCCCGACGCGGATGTCATCGTCGAGGTCGTAAGCGTGCTCAAGGCCACCGGCGCCAAGGCGCCGGTCAAGGTCCTTTGGACCCGAGAGGACGACACGACGGGCGGCCGATACCGCCCGATGTACTATCACACGATCAAGGCGGGGCTCGACGCAGAGGGCAATCCGGTCGCCTGGCAGCACCGGATCGTCGGTCAGTCGATCCTGGCGGGCACGCCGTTCGAGAGCATGGTGGGAAAGAACAGCGTCGACCCGACCTCAGTGGAGGGCGCCTCGAATTTGCCCTATGCGGTGCCGAACATCCTGGTCGATCTCGTGACCACGGATGTCAAGGTGCCCGTGCTGTGGTGGCGCTCGGTCGGCTCGACCCATACGGCTTACTCGACCGAGGTGTTCATCGACCAGCTGGCGCAGGCCGCGGGCAGAGACCCCGTCGAGTTCCGTCGGAGGCTGCTGCGCGATCACCCGCGTCACCTGGGCGTCCTGAATCTCGTCGCCGAGAAGGCCGGCTGGGACAAGCCCCTGCCGGAAGGGCGGTTCCGCGGCGTCGCCGTGCATGAGTCGTTCAATACCTATGTGGCGCAGGTGGCCGAGATCTCGCTCAAAGACGACGGCAGCATCAGGGTCGAGCGGGTGGTCTGTGCCGTCGATTGCGGCATCCCGATCAACCCGGACATCATCAAGGCTCAGATGGAAGGAGGCATCGGCTTCGGCTTGGGCGCGATCTTGAAGGGCGAGATCACGCTTGATGGGGGCCGGGTCGAGCAGGCCAACTTCGACACTTACCGGATGCTGACGATCGAGGAGATGCCATGGGTCGAGGTGCACATCGTACCCTCGACAGAATCGCCGACGGGCGTCGGTGAGCCGGGCGTCCCGCCGATCGGTCCCGCGGTCGCAAACGCGGTCTATGCCGCGACCGGCAAGCAGGTCCAGGTCCTGCCGTTCAGCCGGCACGATTTTCGGACGGCCTAGACAAGCCGGAGGCCCGCCGCCCCAACAACGACGGGCCCTCTTGGTGCCTTTCTTGGACCATTGCGGGCGGCCTAACAAATCGCCATCGCCTCACTGGAGGTGCATGATGGGCAGATCAGTGATGTTCGGATCGGCCGCGGCATCCCTCACCCTCGCCGCCGCGCTGTCGGCCGTAGTCTCGACCACTGGCGCGCCTCAGGAGAGCCGCGGCCTCCAGCCGCCGAGCGCGTTCCAGGGCATTGCGAACGAGGCCGAACGTTCGCGCATGCTGTTCGAAGAGGCCGGCAAAGTCCTGACGCATCCGCGCTGCGTGAACTGTCATCCGGCCGGCGATCGCCCGTTGCAGGGCAACGACAGCCACCCGCATGTTCCGCACGTGCGCCGCGGCGACGGCGGCATGGGTGTGGCCGGGCTGCGTTGCAACACCTGTCACCAGGCGGAGAATGTCGAACACGCCAGTCTGCCCGGCCATCCGCTGTGGCACCTCGCGCCGATCGAAATGGCTTGGCACGGCCGCTCGCTCGCCGAGATCTGCGCCCAGCTCAAGGATCCCGAGCGCAACGGCGGCAAGACGTTGGCCGAGCTGCAACACCACATGGCTGAGGACTCACTGGTCGGGTGGGGCTGGCACCCGGGTACAGGCCGCGAGCCAGCGCCCGGGGATCAGGCGACCTTCGGCGAGCTGATCGCGGCATGGATCGACACCGGCGCGCAGTGTCCGGACGCCTGACGGCGGCATCGGGGTTGCCAGCTCTGAACCGTGTCGCTGGCAGGCAGCACGACCATCCGGAAGGGGGTCGCGAGCGAGGCCGCAAGGGAAATTGCCAGCCTGGTCGAGGCTATCCCATCAGGAAGGTGACCACGCCCGTGGCGGTCGAGGGGGGCGTGGCGGGTGGCGCGCTCCCGATGAGCGCGGGCACCTCGTTCCATGGGCGCAGAAAGCCGAACGGATCGGCGTTCCACCGGCAGCTAGTGTTTTTATGGGTGCCGCCAATGTTCGCGAAGTCGTGCGATCGATGCGACGATCTTCATTGCAGTGATTATCGAGGCAAGCCGACCCGAGGTTGAAGTCGATTTAGGACCAGCGGCAGCGCTCGGTCTTCATCATCACTAATCCTACGTCGGGGTCAGGCTGGATTTCCAACTCCACCGGGACAACATCGGCGAGCGGCAGCGACATCACCCTGCTCCGGTTCTGCCGACGCAAGCCCCTGACCCAAGGCCATCCGAAATGGATTTGATCCTCGCTCTCCTAGCGCCTACAGCGGCGCGGCAATCGGCCTTCTAAATCGGTTCCCCCGAGAACCGATTTCTCAGCCCGGCTGCCGGTGCCTCGCGGGAACCCGATAGCTCGTGCTCGCGTTGGCCGTGGGCGCTTCCGTGCTCGTCCT
>JBKPNX010000011.1:0-11478 GCA_046732855.1 Pseudomonadota bacterium | reverse complement strand
AGGATCAGGGCCTCGTCGACGTCGTGGGTCACGAACACGACGGTGCGCCGCGCGCCGGTCTCGGCCTCCGACCAGAGCGTCAGCAGGACCTCGTGCAGCAGCCGCTTGGTGACGTAGTCGACGGAGCCGAACGGCTCGTCGAGCAGCAGCACTTCGGCGCCGTTGGCGAATACCGTGGCGACGGCGACCCGTTTCAGCATGCCCCCCGAAAGCTCGCGCGGCCACACCCAGGCCACATGCGAGAGCCCGACCCGCTCGAGATAGAAGCTGGCGATCCGCTGACGCTCCGCCTTGTCGACGCCCCGGCACTTGAGACCGTACTCCACGTTGCGGATCACGCGCAGCCAGGGAAACACGCTGTCCTTCTGGAAAACCATCCCGCGGGCCGGCCCGGGGCCGGTGACCGGGGCGCCGTTGACCGCCATCGTGCCGCGAGACGGCAGCAAGAGGCCGGCGATCATCTGCAGAAGGGTCGACTTGCCGCAGCCCGACCGCCCGACGATACAGACGAACTGGCCGCGCTCGATAGCGAAGGACACCTCAGCTAGCGCCTGCACGAGCTGGCCGTCGGCGCGGTGGAACTCGCGGCTGATCCCGGTCGCGACGATCATGTCCTGCCGCATGCCGGCTACTCCCCACTGGTGCGCGCTGTGACGCTCCAGGCCGTAATATGCGAGAACAGCAGCGCGGCCAGCGCATCGAACAGCACCGCTACCACGCCCAACACGAGTAGCGCGGCGAAGATGCCCAGGATGTCGGTCGAGCCGGCGAGCACCTGCACGATCTTGCCGATGCCGTGCTGCGAGCCGAGCAGCTCGGCGATCGCCTCCAGCCCCCAGGCGCCGGCCAGCGCGATCCGGATGCCGCCCAGAATCTGCGGCACGGTGCCCGGAATCAGCACGTCCCAGACCGCGCGCCGCGGGCTGGCGCCAAGCGTATACGCGGCGTCCTCGTAGACCGGGTCGAGGTTGTCCGCCGCACGCTGCGCGTAGATGTACAGAATCACGGCGACATAGATCACGACCAGCAGGACGGAGCTGACGCGGCCGATGCCGAACCAGATCAGGAAGAACGGCGCGAGGACCAGGATCGGGACGGTGCCGGCCGTCATCGTCACCGGGTCGAGGATCGCCCGCGCCAGCTCGAAACGCGCGGTGATCAGACCGAATAGCGTGCCGACCGCGCCGCCGATGGCGACCGCGATCAGGACGTTGGTCGTGGTGTAAAGCATGCTGTCGAACAGGCCCGTCGCCGGCAGGCCGTAGGCGACCAAGTAGTCGGCGAGGATGAAGTCCTCGACCACGCGCTGCGCGACCTGAAGTGGCTGCGGCAGGGAAAAGCGCGGGATCACGTAGGTCAGGAGCTGCCAGACGACCACGAACAGCAAAAGGCCCAGGAAGCCGTGAACGTCGACGCGCCGGGCGATCGTCCGGCCGAGCAGCGGCCAGCCGGGCGTGGCGGCACGGCCCGGGGCGAGGGCCGGCGTCCGCCGGCCCCCGTCGGCCTGTCCGAGGCCGCTCATGCTCGGCCTCGCCCCCTCGCTCAAGACGCTGCCGCGCTCGCCAGCCGGTAGGCGTCGAGGAAGTTGAACCACTCGTAGTGCTGCTTCGCCTTGGTCAGGAGCTCCTGCTTGTCGGCGTCAAGCGACTTGCCCTCGAGCTGGCTGATCAAAGCGCCGGACTTGGACTGATAGTCTTTCATCTGCTGCCAGATCGGCGCCGCCCAGATGAACTGTTCCGTGGTGACCGCGTCCGCCGGGACCAGACCCTTGTCGGTCCAGTCTCCTATGACCGCGGGCCAGGCGTTCTTCCAGTAGAGGATGTGGTCCTTGTCGACGAAGTACTTGTCGTTGTCTTCGAATGACGAGTAGGGATGAAGGATCGCCACCGTCTGCTCCACGCCGGCGGCATCGAGATCGGTGCCGGCCACACTGTTCAGATATGGCGCCTGCAGCTGGTAAAGCGAGGGATCCTTCTGGACTGCGTCGATCGTACGCCAGACCACCGACAGGAAGCGCAGCACCGCGTTCTGGTTCTGGCTCAGGTAGTCGGCATTGCCAGCGATGCCGACGATCGCGACGAGCTTCTCGACCGGCGAATCGATGCCGCCCGGCCCGTGCTCGTAGAGGTCGCCGATGTCGACCAGATCGGTCCAGCCGGCCTGCAGCAGCGTGTAGACGATCGGGGCGCCCTCCGGATCGGCAAAATCGATGCGACCGGCCTTGGCGAGCACCAGCGCCTTTGCGTCATCCATCGTCTCGAGGTTCCATGTGACCCCGCTGAACTGCTGCAGAGCCTCCTCGAACGGCCGCTTGCTCAGCACCGGCGAGCCTACCAGAGTCTTGCCCTCGAGCGGCGTCAGCGCCGCCTTGACCGCCTCGTCGAAGTCCATGCCCTCGGCGATGTGGTCCTTGAAGGACTTGAGCCCCAGGGCCGGGTTGGCGAGGATCGCGGTGCCGAGAAAGTTGTCGGTGAAGGCCACGCATTTGAGCTTGTCGGAGGTCTTGTAGGTCGGCAGCAGCAGCGGGCAGTACTGGCTCGACATGTCGAGCTGGCCGTTGAGCAGCAGCGCGATCACGTTGCTGTCGGTGACTTTGAGGCCTAGCTCCTCCGGCCCGATCGTGATGCCGACGTCTTTGAACCAGCCCTGCTTCATCGCGATCACGTAGAAGGTGTTGTCGGCATAGGGCCGCATGCCGAACTTGACCGTGGCCGACGGAATCTCGGTGCCCGGCTCCGGCGGCGCAGGCTCATAGAACCCGGCGGCAGAGGGCGCCGACGTCGGGACGCTCGCGACGCCGAGTATCAGGCCACCGGCCAGCGCAGCGCGTGCGGTCGCGGGTAAGAAGCCAAGAGCTTGCACGGTCGATCTCCCTCATAGTTGCTTGTGATTTCGCGCAATAACGGCGCCAGCGTCGGGCCTGTTAAGCGCCGAACTCCGCCCGATGCTCGTTCCACCAGTTGGCGATGTCGATCCGGCGGGCGAACCAGACTTTGCCTTTCTTCCCGGCGTATTCGAGGAACTCGCGCAGCGCGTGAATCCGGCTTGCCTGCCCGATCAGCCTCGGATGCAGGCCGATCGACATCATGCGTGGACGGGTGGCGCCCTCGTCCCAGAGCTGGTCGAAACCGCGCTTCAGGTTGTCGGCGAAATCAGCAGGCGAGCCGTAGCCCGGCAGCACGCCGAACTTCGCATCGTTGTAGGTGAGCGTATAGGGGATCACGAGGTGGCGTGTCCCCTTGACGTCGACGTAGTAGGGCAGGTCGTCGTTATAGGCGTCGGAATCGTACACGAAGCCGCCCTCTTCGACCAGCAGCTCGCGCGTGTTGACCGACGGCCCGTAGCGGCAATACCAGCCGGACGGACGGACCCCGCAGGTCGCCTGGATCGAGGCGATCGCGCGGCGGATGTGCTCGGCTTCCTCCTCGCGCGAGAGCCGCCAGACCTCTTCCCAGCGCCAGCCGTGACTGCAGGGTTCGTGGCCGGCTTCCTTGAGCCACGCGGCGACCTCCGGATTGCGCTCGAGCGCGACCGCGCAGGCATAGAAGGTGATCCGGATCTCGAGCTCGGTGAGCAGGCGCTCGAGCCGCCAGACGCCGGCGCGCGACCCGTACTCGAAGACCGATTCGGCGCATAGGTCACGATACTGCGGGTCGAACCCGTAGATCATCTCGACCAGACCGTCGTTGCGCCGGTCGCCGTTCGGGTGACTGTACTCGGAACCTTCCTCGTAGTTGAGAACGATGCTGACGGCCACGCGGGCATCGTCCGGCCAGCGCACCTTGGGCACCTTGCGGCCATAGCCGACGAAATCCCGCGGCGGACCCGGGACGTCGACACTCTGAAAAGGCGCATAAGGCATGTCAGATTCTCCGGTTCGCCCTGTTCATGCGAGCAGGAACTCGCGTAGCGCGCGCGAGAACGCCTCCGGGCTGTCGACCTGGGGGGAGTGGCCGGCGTCGGGCATCTCCAGCGCCGTGCTGTTCGGGATGCCGGCCAGCAACTCCTCCACGTGCGCGCGCGTACGTGCCGCATCGAGCTCGCCGCGGATGACGAGCGTCGTCGCGCTGATCTTTGGCAGTTCCGGGCGCAGGTCGAGGACGAAGGCGCTGTTCAGCACGGCGCCCATGAAAGCCTTGTTGGCATTCACGACCATGCCGACGAACTGGTCGAACTCTTCCGGCGCCGGGCGCCGCGCGATCAGGGCATCGACGAGGCGTTGGGTGATGGCTGGGTCCGGCCCACCGGCGATCCACTGGTCCACCGTTTGGCGGAACTCGGGCTTGAGGCCGGCCGTGCGGGCGCCGGTGCCGACCAGGATCAGCCTGTCGATCTGGTCACCGCGCGCCGCCGCGAGCACCTGCGCCGCAATGCCGCCCATGGAGTTTCCGACGATGCTGCAGCGCTCGATGTGCAACGCGTCGAGCATCGCACCGACGGCCTCTGCCAAGCCCTGCGGGCCGGCGAAGCGCCGCCAGTCGGCGCCCGTGCCGAGAGAGTAGAGGTCGACCAAGTAACTCTCGAACTCAGGCAAGGCGTCCACGCTCTGCCGCCAGAACTGCCAGCAGCCGAACCATGGATGCAGCAGGATCACCGGCACACCCTGCCCGGCGGTCGATGGCTCCCGGCGATGGTAGACCAGCCGTGCGCCGCCGACCTCCACCGATGCGGTCGTCATCATGGCTCCGAGACCGCGCGGGCGGGAACAAACTGGCCGATGCCTTCGGGACCGGTCCACGCGCCGTTCTCCATCAGGACATGGCCGCGCACCATGGTCATCGCCGGTAAGCCCTCGAACTCCCAGCCGTCCCAGATGCTGTAGTCGCAGTCCGAGTGCAAGTCGGCGAGCGTCACCTTTCGTTTGAGGTCCGGGTCGATGATCACGATGTCGGCGTCGCTGCCGATCGCGATGATTCCCTTGCGCGGATAGATGCCGAACAGCTTGGCTACCGCGGTCGCCGACACGTCGACATATCGGTTGATGCTGAGCCGGCCCTTCTTGACGCCTTCGGAGAACAGATACGCCATGCGCGTCTCGATGCCGTTGTGGCCGCCCGTCGCGTTGTCGACGCGCTCGCCGGCGATCTTCTGGGCGAAGGGAACCGTGAAGTCGTCGGAGCTGGTGACGTCTAGCACGCCCGTGCGCAGCGCCTCCCACAGCGCGGCGCGGTCCTTGGCCGACTTCAGCGCCGGGTAGTTATGGTAGATCATGCTGTCTGGTTTGGCGTAGTCCTCGTCGCAGAAGGCGAGATAGTTGTGCAGCGACTCGCCGTAGACCGGCAGGCGCTTGCCGCGCGCCTCGGCGATTGCCTCGACCCCCTCGATGCTCGAGACATGCACGATGTAGAGCGGCGAGCCGGAGCGCCGCGCCAGCAGCAGCATGCGCATTATCGCCGCCTCCTCGCACAAGTTTGGACGCGCCTCGTGGATGTGCCTCGCCTGGGCGCGGCCTTCGCGATCGAGCTTGTGCACGCAGTAGTCGATGATGCAGTCGTCCTCGCAATGGACCATGGCGATGCCGCCGTGCTTCGCGGTCTGTTGCATCACACCCCAGATCCTGCCGTCGTCGTTGAACAGCGAGCCGGTGGCTTCGGAGCCCGAAAAGGTCGTGAACATCTTGAACGACGAGATGCCACCGGAGATCGCGTCGGGAATTTCGTCGAGCACCTCGAAGCTCGAGTTGTCGGTGATCATCGCGTGCAGCGCGTAGTCCACCGCCGGCCGGTCGGCGGCGATCTCGCGCTGCTTCTCCTCAATCGCGGCGACCAAGCTGTTGCCCCCACGTTGCAGCGCAAAATCGATGAAGGTCGTGGTCCCGCCGAATGCGGCGGCGCGGGCGCCATGAGTCGCCGACTGGGCGGTCATCGCCGGGCTAAGGCTCACGTTGAAATGCACGTGCGCATCGATCCCGCCGGGAACGACATACTTCCCGCGTGCGTCGATCACGCGCGCCGCCTCTAGATCGAGCGACCGCGGTGCTGCGAAGACCACGATGCGGCCGTCCTTGACCCCGATGTCGAATGGCTCGCTCGCTTCGGGGGAGACGACGGTACCGCCCTGGATCAAAAGGTCGAGCATGAGGGCCTCCGCATGGCAGCTAGGCGTCAGCACGCCGATCGCGGCCGTAGACCAGCATCATCACGATGATCATCGCACCGTAGATGATCTGGCGCGCCGCGTCGGGGATCTGGACGACCGACAGGATGCTCTCGAGCAGGGTGATCAGGATCACGCCGGCGACGGTGCCGAGATACGTGCCCTGTCCGCCCAGGATGCTGGTCCCTCCGAGAACCACGGCTGCGATCGCCGGAAGCAGGTAGGGATCGCCCATCGCCTGGTAGGCCTTGCCGGCGTAGCCGGCCAGCATCGCGCCGGCGAACGCGGAGCATGCCCCGCTCGCCACGAAGGCCGCGATCAGGACCGCGCGGGTGCTGATACCCGAGAGATAGGTCACCCGCTCGCTGTTGCCGATGGCATAGACGTAGCGGCCGAACGGCGTCCGGTTCAGCGCCAGGATGAGCAGCACACCGGCCGCCGCCCAGACGATTACGGCGTGGGGCACGTTGAGAGTGTCGCGCACGGCGAGCCATTTCAGGATCGGGGTCGCCTGGTCGGGAGGGGCGTGACCGCCGGTGTACATCACCACCAAGCCTTGAACGACGGCGTTCATCCCCAGCGTGAAGACCATCGAGGGAATCCGTAGGACGGCGACGCCAAGCCCGTTGGCCAAGCCCACCAGAGCGCCGCAAGCAAGAGCAACCGGCACCCCGAGCGCGGTCCACGACGGGCCCCACCAGCCGGCGACCGCGGTGGCTGCGAGCCCGCCGATGGTGACGACCCACGGAATCGACAGGTCGATCTGCCCAAGCAGGATGACCAACATTAGTCCGGTGGCGATGATCCCGAGGAAGGAGGCCACCCGCAGTTGCTGGAGGAGGTACAAGCCCGACAGGAACTGCCGATTGTACATCGCGCCAAGAACCAGCAGGACGACGATGAAGCCGAATGCGATGAGGACCGGGCGATCCAGGCGGCCTGGAACCCGCGTCATCGACCGACGCCGAGGAATTCGAGGCGGTTCGGCGCGCGCAAGACGCGTATCGCCCCCAGGCTGACCGCGCCGAGCAGGATAAGTCCCTGTATGAAGGGCTGAACGAGCGGTTGGATGTCAAAAACGAAGAGCAGATCACTGACCCCCCGCAACACGAAAGCGCCGAAGATCGAACCGATTGCGCCTCCCACACCGCCCATCAGCGACGTGCCGCCGATCACCACCGCAGCGATGGAGCTTAAGGTGTACGCGCCGCCGCTGGCCGCGCTCGCATCGCCGGAGAGCGTCATCGCGCTTAGGAGCAGGCCGCCGATTGAGGCAAGGAGCCCGGCTAGCGTATATGCAGCAAGTTTCGAGCGTCGCACGGCAATGCCCGTCATGTACGCGGCAGACGCCGAGGACCCTATCGCGTAGCAGCCACGTCCGGTCATCGACAGCTGGAACGGCACCCACACGACGAGCACGACTGCCAGCAGGATGACGAGCGTCGTCGGAATGACGCCGAAAATCTGGCTCGTCAGCGCCCGCGCGAACGCTGGGTCGACAGACCCGCCGGGTACCGGGCGAATGATCAATGCCAGACCGTAATACACGGCGCTGGTCGCGAGGGTGGCGATGATGGGTTGCAGCCGGCCATAGACGACCAGCGCCCCGTTGATCGCCCCGCAAGCGGCGCCACTCAGGAGAACGGCTACGATTCCGAGTGCGATCAGCCACGGCGGGCCGCTCAACAGGGCTGAAGCGATGCAGTTGGTCAGAACGAAAACCATGCCAACCGAGAGATCGAGGCCGGACGTGAGAACCGGCAAGGTCTGCGCCATTGCCACCAGCGCAAGCAGCACGCCCTTGTTGGCGACGGCGGTCACCAGGCCGACCTTCAGCCCGACGCCGTTCTTGACGACGTAGACTGAGAACATGGCAATGAACAGGACGAGGGCAAAAAGGACACCGTTGTTGCGCGTCAACCAGAGGCGCATTCCCGTCACCGGGGCGTCTCCCGCGCCGCCACTTCCTCGTCAGGCATATTGAGTGCTGCCGTGAGGATCTTCTGCTCGCTCAGCGTCTCGTCGGCGAGTTCGCGGACGATCCGGCCCTCATACATGATCACGACCCGGTCGCAGCAGCCTATGAGCTCGGCGTAGTCGGTGCTGTAGAACAGGATCCCCTTCCCGGAGCCCGCCAACGCTCGCAGGAGCCTATAGATCTCCTGCTTGGTGCCAACGTCGATGCCCCGGGTCGGATCATTCAGCAGGATCAGGCTCGCGTCGGTCAGCAGCCACTTTGCGATCACGACCTTCTGCTGGTTGCCGCCGGACAAGGTAGCGACCGGGACATCAACACCCTGGGCATGGATCGAAAGCGTCCGGAACGCGTTATCGACGGCTGCCGATTCGGCGCGGGCGCTGATGAAGCCACTGCGGGCGAAGCGGTTGACGGCAGCAAGCGAGATGTTGTCGCCCACCGAGAGCGGCAGCACGAGACCCTCGCTCTGGCGATCCTCGGGGATCAGCGCCATGCCGACGGATCGGCGCTTTGCATCGCGCGGGCTGTTGATCCGATGCGGTTTCCCTCCGATCTTGATCTCGGCGGCGACCCCGCGAAGGACACCGAAAAGCGCGAGCAGAAGCTCGCGTTGTCCTTGTCCGTCCAGCCCGCCGAGGCCGACGATCTCGCCCTTGCGCACGTGAAGGTTGATCCCTGCGAGACGGGTGCCCCAGTTCAGGTTTTTGACCTCGAGGATCGGAGCCTGTGCGGAGTCAGGCGCTGACTTGTCAGGATAAACGTCCTTGTAATCGCGGCCGATCATCAGCTTGACGATCTCGTCGCCGCTCTTGCTGCCTTTGGAGAAAGTCTCCACGTGCCGGCCGTTGCGGAAGACTGAACAGTCGTCGGCAAGCGCCATGATCTCGCGCATGCGATGGGAGATGTACACGATCGCGAGTCCCTCGCTACGAAGACGGTCGAGGATCGCGAAGATGCGTTCGACGTCCGCCGCCGTGAGCGCGGAGGTCGCCTCATCGAGAATCAGGAGCTTGGGCGCCCGTCCGAGCGCCCGCGCGATTTCGATCATCTGCCGGCGCGATAGGGGAAGGTTGCGCACGATCTCGTTGGGATGGAGGTCCCCGCAGTGGACCCGCTCGAGCAGACCTTCGGCGCGGCGGCGCTGGGCACGCCGATCGATCAGCCCGAACCGACGCGGCGGTTCGGGTGCGCAGATGTTCTCCGCGACCGAGAGATCGGGGATAAGCGACAGTTCCTGAAAGATCGCGACGACGCCGGCGCGCATGGCAGCCGCCGGATCCTCGAAGCGGACCGGCCCGCTCTCGAGCTCCATGGTCCCCGAGTCGGGTTGGATCACGCCGCTCATGATCTTGATCAGGGTCGACTTGCCAGCGCCATTCTCACCGAGCACCGCATGAATCCTGCCGCGCTCGACCGCCAGTCCGACATTCTCGAGCGCCCTCACTCCCCCGTAGTGCTTGCTGATGCGCTCCATGCGCCAGAACGGGACCGAGCGCTTCGCGTGCATCATCGGGCCATTCGTGGGCACACCTTGCGAGGAAAGCCGCCGGGGTTCAGCCGGCGGCCTTCGTCTGCTCCTCGAGCGGCCTACTGGTTGGCCTCAGTCTGCGTGGTGATTTGCTCCGCGCCAATGTGCACGTTGCACGCTGGAAATTCGTTGTTGGTGTAAAAGCTGTCGGGCAGGTCGGGAAAGTAGTTGACGCCCGCCTTGAGGCTTTCCGTGTCGCTGTAGGGAATCGGCACCGAGATGAACTGCGGCATGACATTGCCCTTGGCCGCGCTAATGGCGGCCTTGATGGCGATGCTCACCAGGCTAGGCACCTGACCGGCAGAAGCGCAGGTGAGGCCTTGGTCCTTGTACTCGACGCACATCTTCTTGAAGCCGTTCTCGGCCTGTCCGGCGACCGGAACGAAGCCGTGCTTGGTCTCGATCAGCGCACGGACGAGGCCCGGCGTGCCATCCTGAACGTAACCGCCGTCGAAGTGGCCGTGGATCGCGATGGCATCCGCCACAACCTTCTGCGTGATGCCCTCGTCCCACTTGCCGCGCACCTCCACGTACTCCCAGGTGCCGCCGGCATCCAGCGCGGCACGGAAGCCGTCGTGACGATCTTGGTCGACGGACGTTCCGGCAATGCCCCTGACTTCGATGATCTTGCCCGACTTGGCGGGGATGTGCTTGAGAAGATATTCACCGGCCAGCCGTCCGATGTCGGTCTGGGATTCGTTGACCATGATGACCTTGTCGGAGTCGACGACCACGTCGAAGGGAACCAGGACCACGTCCGCGGCGGCAGCGCGCTCGATGACCGGACCGTATGACGTCGAGTCGTTGGCGATCACGACGATCGCGTCGTAGCCTGCGTTGATGAACTGATCGATCGCGCTGATTTGCGCGGCGACATCCTCGCCGACGCTGACCACTTTGAACTCTGCCACATCCGGCTTCACGTCGGGCTCCTCGACGTACGCCTTGGCCGTCTGGACCATCTGGATGCGCCAGGTGTTGCCGACGTAGCCGTTGACGAGGGCGATACGGAACGGCCCTTCCTTGGCCGGATATTGCAGATACTTCACGCTTCCATCCCGGGGCGCGAAGCATTCCGGGTCAACGCCGGGTCCGCTCACCTCTTGGGGACCGGCGATGGCGCTGCCGGCGAAGAGCGCCGCCATGGTCAGGACACAAATCCCACCGAAACGACGAGAACGCCCACACGACGTAGGGTCCACCGAAAAGCCCTCCCCTCACTGAGGCGGTGTCACTTTTGCGCCTCACGCTTTGACCAGCGACTGGATTCAGGCCGTCGACCAGGCTAAGCAGCCGAGCCCGCGTGCAGTGACCTTTGCCCGTCCGGCGCGAAAGGCTATTCACCGCCGCGGGGTGCGTCAACGATGCAGCGGTGCGACATTTGCTCTGTGAGCAGGCGGCCGCTCTCGTCTGCGCCGCGCCAATCGCTGGCGTTGACCCTGCCGCTGGCGGGACCGCGAGGCAGCATGAAGTGCCTTCATTCGGGCGTGAATGCTCGGCTCGCGCGAGAAGAGGAGGCGAAGCAGGCGAGGTTCCATCCGGGTGGCCGCGCAGATCGCGGGGCCACGATTGCAGCCAACTCTGCTCGGCGAGCCGACGCTACCCCATGAGGAAGGTGATCAAGCCCCGTGTCGGTCGTGGGGGGTGGCGGGTGGCGCACTCCACATGAGCGCCGGCACCTCATTCCATGGACGCAGAAAGCCGAACGGATCGGCGTTCCACCGCCGGATCATGTGTCCCGTCCAGCAGGCGCCGCAGCACAGGATCAGGGCGAAGTCGCCGTTGAAGTCCTGGTTGGTGGAGAAGCCCCAGCCCCAGCGGTAGATGCCGAACGCATCGCTGGTGTTCGTGTTCGCCGCGGTGCTGTTGGCGCGCG
>JBKPNX010000010.1:0-22556 GCA_046732855.1 Pseudomonadota bacterium | reverse complement strand
CACGCCGCACACGAGCCCGAACAGATAGCCCGCCGGCCGGCTTACGCCGAGCGCCGCGAGCACATCCAGCGTGATCCTGACGAAGGCGAACCAGCCTACCAGGATGGCCGACCAGACGAACCAGAATCGGGCGCTCGGCGTCGCCATCGGGATGACCCGGAAACGCTCGGCCCCGGGCGCGAGCAGGAAACGACCCAGTACGAAAACCAGGCGCACGATCAAGAAGACCATGAGATAGGCGAGTACGATCTGTTTGAGCAGCGGCGGCCACTCGAACAGCAGGAAGGCGCCCACGCTGCCGACGGCGAAGGCGAGCAAGAGGCCAAGCCCGTAGGAGGCCCGCCGCCCGACCGCGTGTAGGCGGTCCCGCCTGGTCTCGACGCGGCTGGCAATGAAACGCGTGCGAATTCCGGTCGTCGCCCACCAGAACAGCCACTCGAGGCCAAAGCCAAGGGCGGCGAAGACGGCGAGGAGCATGACCACGCTGAGCAGACCACGCTCCTGGGTCTCGGCATAAAGCAGTCTCCACGCCCGGCTCAGCTCGTCGGGCAACGTTGGAATCGCCGCCGCGAGCTGCCGCAGGAATGCGTGCACCATGTCGATTCGGGCGGAGACCATCGTCCGGGCGGTCGGCTCGGCCGCCGCTGGCGTCTCTGCCACCGGACCTGGTCCACCCTCGGCCTGCGCCTGCAGCCAGGTCTGAATTGCCGGGTCGCGCAGCAGCTCGGCGAGCTCGCGCAGCTGCTGCGGACTCGGTTCCGCCGGCTGGGCCAGAGCCGGCCCGGTGGCAAGAATTGCCGCGACCGTGAGCAGCGGAAGGAGCAGTCGACGCATTCGATTCGTCCCCTCGGCGAGCACGCCTAGCACGACCGGCCGACCGCGTCTGCACTCCCCGCGTGGCGGCGCGCTCCCGACCGCCGCTGGCCTGCGGGCATCCGCGGCGCAGTAGGAGACGAGCAGCGCGGTGAACACGTGTGGGTTTCGCCGCCGGCGTGAGATTCTCATCCGCTAGGGCAAACAGGGTTGCCGCCGCCGGTGGGCTGTGGTATACCACAGATCCGCCACCAAGAACCGCCGGTCACGCACCCGGCCCGTCAGGGACTGGAATCTCGCGTCATGGGGCGCAGGCTCATCCTCAAGCCGATCGACAGCAACTTCAGCCTCAAGGACCACATCTACGAGGCGCTGAAGGACGGCATCACCTCGATGAACATCTACGCCGAGGACGCCGAGCTCAAGCTGGACGAGCGTCAGCTGTCAGGACAGCTGCGCATCAGCCGGACGCCGATCCGCGAGGCGCTGGCCCGGCTCGAGCAGGAGGGCCTGGTCCGTATCCTGCCGCGCAAGGGCGTCATGATCGTCCGCAAGTCCGTGGGCGAGATCCTCGAGATGATCATCGCCTGGGCGGCGCTGGAGAGCATGGCGGCCCGTCTGGCCACCAGCCGCGCGAGCAATGCCGAGATCGGCTCGCTGCGCAAGATGTTGGCGAAGTTCAGCCAGGAAGAGGTGCGCACCCACATCGATGAATATTCCGAAATCAACATCCGATTTCATCAGCGCATCCTCGAGCTGTCGAAGTGCGCGCTGCTCAAGCAGATCGCGGATGGCCTGTTCATTCACATGCGGGCGATCCGCGCGCGCACCATGGGCGAGGGCGACCGGGTGCAGCGCTCGATCGTCGATCATGGCCACATCATCGCCGCGCTCGAAGCGCGCAACGCCGATCTGGCCGAGCGTCTCGTGCGCGAGCATACGCTCAATCTGCACGCCCACGTGCAGCGCACCTGGATCGAGCCGGAGGCGCGGCAGCAGGCGAGCTAGTCGGAGCAGAGAAGCCACCAGGGGGGAGCCATGTCGACCACCGCGACCGATACGCTGCAGCGACGGAGCACCGACGCCAACGTCATCTCGGGCGGCCATCTCGTGGCCAAGGCGCTCCGGAACGAGGGCGTGGACACGATCTTCACGCTGTGCGGCGGCCATATCATCGACATCTACGACGGCTGCCTGGACGAGGGCATCCGCATCATCGACGTGCGCCACGAGCAGGTCGCGGCGCACGCCGCCGACGGCTATGCCCGGCAGACCGGCAGGCTCGGGTGCGTGGTGACCACCGCCGGCCCCGGCTGCACCAATGCCATGACCGGGATCGCCTGCGCGGCGCGCGCCGAGACCCCGATCCTGCACATCGGCGGCCAAGGGGCATTGACCCAGCACAAGATGGGCTCGCTCCAGGATCTGCCGCACGTCGACATGATGGCCCCGATCACCAAATTCGCCGCGACCGTGCCCGCGACGGAACGGGTCGCCGATATGGTCAGCATGGCGGCGCGCGAGTGTTACAACGGTGCCTGGGGACCGTCTTATCTCGAGATCCCGCGCGACGTGCTCGACCGCGAGATCGACATCGCGACGGCGACCATCCCCGCGCCCGGCCGCTACCGCGCCTCGACCCGCTCGATCGGCGATCCCGCCGACATCGAGAAGCTGGCGGATCTCCTGATCAATGCCGAGCGGCCGTGCATCCTGCTCGGTACCCAGGTGTGGAACTGCCGCGGCCACGAGGAGGCGATCGAGCTCGTGCGCCAGCTCAACATCCCGGCGTACTTCAACGGCTCGGGCCGCGGGCTTCTGCCGCCGGGCGACCCGCACCACTTCAACCGCACGCGCCGCATGGCGTTCGACAAGGCCGACGTGATCGTGATCGTCGGCACGCCGTTCGATTTCCGCATGGGCTACGGCCGCCGCCTCGGCAGGGGCGCCGAGGTGGTGCAGATCGATCAGGACTACCGCACGGTCGGCCGCAACCGGGACGTCGCGCTCGGGCTCGTCGGCCATCCGGGCGCGATTCTGGGAGCGGTGGCGCAGGCGGCCTCGGGCCGCGCCGACAACCGGGCGAAGAGCCGGCTTGCCTGGATGGAGGAGCTGCAGGACGCGGAGCAGAAGGCGACCGACAAGCTGATGCCGCTGTTCCTGTCCGAGAATACGCCGATCCATCCCTACCGCGTCGCCTGGGAAATCAACGAGTTCCTGACCGAGGACACGGTCTATATCGGGGACGGCGGCGACGTGGTGACGATCAGCGCCCAGGCGGTGCAGCCGCGCCAGCCCGGGCACTGGATGGACCCCGGCGCGCTCGGCGCGCTCGGCATCGGCACGGGCTTCGCCATCGCCGCCAAGCTCGCCAACCCGGCGAAGGAGGTGCTCTGCTACTACGGCGACGGCTCCTTCGGCATGACCGCGTTTGACATGGAGACCGCCAACCGGTTCGGCGCGCCGTACCTCGCAGTGATCGGCAACAACTCGGCGATGAACCAGATCCGCTTCGGGCAGATCGCCAAGTACGGCCCTCAGCGCGGCGACGTCGGCAACAAGCTGGGCGACGTGCCGTTCAGCAAGTTCGCCGAGATGCTGGGCGGCTACGGTGAGGAGGTGAGGGACCCGGGCGAGATCGGCCCCGCCCTGCGCCGGGCGCGCGAGGAGGTCCACGCGCGTGGCAAATCGGCGGTGATCAACATCTGGGTCGACCCCAACGAGTACGCGCCGGGCACCAAGGCGCAGACCATGTACAAATGAGCCGCGCGCCGGCACTCAACACTGGCGACGAGAGGGAGCCATGAAAGCGCTCGAAGGCATCCGTATTCTGGACATGACGCACGTGCAGTCCGGGCCGACCTGCACCCAGCTGCTGGCGTGGTTCGGCGCCGATGTGATCAAGGTCGAGCGCCCGAGCGGCGACATCACCCGCGGTCAGCTGCGCGATCTGCCCGGCGTCGACAGCCTCTATTTCACGATGCTGAACGGCAACAAGCGCTCGATCACGCTGGACACCAAGAACCCCAAGGGCCGCGAGCTGTTCACCAAGCTGATCCAGGCGTGCGACGTCATGGTCGAGAATTTCGCGCCCGGCGCGATCGATCGCATGGGCTTTCCCTGGGAGAAAATCCAGGAGCTGAACCCGCGCATGATATACGCCTCGGTCAAGGGCTTCGGGGCCGGGCCCTACGAGGACTGCAAGGTCTACGAGAACGTCGCGCAATGTACCGGCGGCGCCGCCTCGACCACCGGCTTCGATGACGGCCCGCCGCTGGTTACCGGCGCCCAGATCGGCGACACCGGCACCGGGCTGAACCTCGCGCTCGGGATCGTCACCGCGCTGTTCCAGCGCGAAAAGACCGGGCACGGCCAGCGCGTGCTCGCGGCGATGCAAGACGGCGTCTTGAACCTGTGCCGGGTCAAGCTGCGGGACCAGCAGCGTTTGGCCCATGGACCGCTCAAGGAGTATCCGCAGTACCCGCACGGTAAGTTCGGCGAGGCAACCCCGCGCTCGGGCAACGCGTCGGGCGGGGGTCAACCGGGCTGGATCGTCAAGTGCAAAGGCTGGGAGACCGATCCCAACGCCTATATCTACGTGATCACCCAGGCCCCGGTTTGGGCGGAGCTGTGCAAGGTCATCGGCCAGGAGGCATGGATCGAGGATCCGGGCTACGCGACCCCCGACGCCCGCCTCGACAAGCTCGCCCACATCTTCGATGTGATCGAGGAATGGACCAAGACCAAGACGAAATTCGAGGTCATGGCGATCCTGAACCAGATCGACGTGCCGTGCGGGCCGATCCTGTCGATGAAGGAGATCGCCGAGGAGCCGTCGCTGCGCGCCACGGGCACCGTGGTCGAGGTCGACCACCCGAGGCGCGGCAGGTATCTGACCGTCGGGAATCCGATCAAGCTGTCGGATTCCCCGGCCGAGGTGCGGCGCTCGCCGCTGCTCGGCGAGCACACCGACGAGATCCTGGCCGACGTGCTCGGCTTCGCCGACGAGGACATTCGGCAGCTCAAGGCGTCGGGCGCGCTGGGGGAATCGAGACCCAGGCCGCCGCCGAGTAGGCCAGTAACTCCGTAGCGCCTGCGAGTGAGCCATGACTGTGCCGTCATTGCGAGCGCCCGAAGGGGGCGAAGCAAACCTAACGGGATCGCCACGACCGCTTCGCGGTCTCGCGATGACGGAGTGATGCGGCGCGGGTGCGGGCGATGCGCGAGCTGCTCGGGTTTGCATGACAACTTGCGATTGCTCGCACTGGAGGTGCGAAAGCGCAGCCGGGACGCCCTGGGGAGCACAACGACCGGCAGACGCCGGCAACGGGAGGCCGACAGATGCGCATCGTGGTTCATGGCCAGCAGGCCTTCGGCAAGGCGGTGCTCGAACGTCTCCTCGAGCACAACGAGAAAGTCGTCGGCGTGTTCTGCGCGCCCGATCGGGAGGGCCGTCCGACCGATCCGCTCAAAGAGTTCGCGCTCGCGCGCGGCCTGCCGGTGCACCAGCCGACCTCCTGGAAGACCGACGAGGCGCTCGAGCTGATGCGCTCGTTCGACCCGGATCTGTGCGTGATGGCCTACGTCACCCTGCTCGTGCCCCAGCGGGTGCTCGATGCGCCCAGGCTCGGCACGATCCAGTACCACCCCTCGCTGCTGCCCAGGCACCGCGGGCCGAGCTCGATCAACTGGCCGATCATCCAGGGCGCGACCGAGACCGGGATCACCATCTTCTGGCCCGACGAGGCCTTGGACGAGGGTCCGATCCTGTTGCAGAAGAAGGTCGCGATCGGGCCGGACGATACGCTCGGCAGCCTGTACTTCGACCATCTGTTCCCGCTCGGGGTCGAGGCGATCATGGAGGCGATCGATCTGGTGCGCGGGGGCAAGGCGCCGCGGGTCGAGCAGGACGATGCGCAGGCGACTTACGAGAGCTGGTGCAAGAAGGCGGACGCGCGGATCGACTGGAGCAAGTCGACGGGCGAGGTGTACAATCTGATTCGCGGCACCGACCCCCAGCCCGGCGCCTGGACGCTGGTCGACGGCACCGAGGTGCAGATCTACGACAGCGCGCCGGGGCTGGGGTTGGGCGAGCCCGGCACGGTGCTCTCGGTCGCCGACGACAGCTTCGAGGTCGCGGCCCAGGGCGGCTCGATCCGGGTCATGCGCGTGCGGCCGCAGGGCGGCAAGAAGATGGATGCCGGCGAGTTCGCGCGCGCCGCCGGCCTGAGCGCCGGCAAGCGGCTGGGCGTGTGAGATCGGCGGTAGAGAGGGCGCAATGGCCAAGACCGACATCGAGATCGCGCGCGCGGCGACCATGCTGCCGATCGCCGAGGTTGCGGCCAGGCTCGAGATCCCGGACGCGGCGATCCAGCCGTACGGCAAGTACATCGCGAAGATCGGCCTCGATTTCGTTAAGAAGGTCGCGGATCGGCCGGACGGCCGCCTGATTCTGGTCACGGCGATCACCCCGACCCCGGCCGGCGAAGGCAAGACCACCGCCACGGTCGGGCTCAGTGACGCGCTCAACCGGATCGGCAAGAGAGCGATGAGCTGCACGCGCGAGCCGTCGCTCGGGCCGTGCTTCGGGATGAAGGGCGGCGCGGCCGGCGGCGGCTACGCCCAGGTGGTGCCGATGGAGAACATCAACCTCCACTTCACCGGCGATTTCCACGCCATCGGCACCGCGCACAACCTACTCGCAGCGCTGATCGACAATCATATCTACTGGGGCAACGAGCTCAATCTCGACACCCGGCGCATCGCCTGGCGCCGCGTGGTCGACATGAACGACCGGGCGCTGCGCTCGATCGTCAGCAGCCTGGGCGGCGTGGCAAACGGCTTTCCGCGCGAGGACGGCTTCGACATCACGGTCGCCTCCGAGGTCATGGCGGTGTTCTGCCTCGCCAGCGATCTGGGCGACCTCGAGCGGCGCCTCGGCCGCATGGTGGTCGGCCAGACGCGCGCGCGCGAGCTGGTCACCGCCGAGCAGCTCAAGGGCCCGGGGCCGATGACCGTCTTGCTCAAGGACGCGCTCATGCCGAACCTGGTGCAGACGCTCGAGAACAACCCCGCGTTCATCCACGGCGGCCCGTTCGCCAACATCGCCCACGGCTGCAACTCGGTCATGGCGACCAGACTCGCGCTCAAGCTGTGCGATTACGTGGTCACGGAGGCGGGGTTCGGCGCCGACCTCGGCGCCGAGAAGTTTTTCGACATCAAATGCCGCAAGGCCGGCCTCACGCCCAGTGCCGCAGTGATCGTCGCGACCATCCGCGCGCTCAAGATGCACGGCGGCGTCGGCCGGGAGGATCTGGACAAGGAGAACCTTCAGGCAGTACGCAAGGGGCTCGCCAATCTCGGCCGCCACGTCGACAACGTGCGCAAGTTCGGCGTGCCGGCGGTGGTCGGGATCAATCAGTTCGCGAGCGATACCGAGGCCGAGCACGACCTCGTGCGCGCCTACTGCCGCGACAAGTTCGGGATCGAGGCGATCGTATGCTCGCACTGGGCGGACGGCTCCGCCGGCACCCAGGCGCTCGCCGAGCATGTCGTGAACCTGCTCGACGGCAGGCCGGCGCTGGACGGCCGCGGCTTCCGCTTTCTGTATCCCGACGAGATGCCGCTCTGGGGCAAGATGCGCACCATCGCGACCGAGATCTACGGCGCCGAGGACATCATCGCCGATAAGCGGGTGCGCGATCAGTTCCAGCAGTTTCAGGAGGCCGGCTTCGGCCAGTTCCCGATCTGCGTGGCCAAGACCCAGTACAGCTTCTCGACCGATCCCAATCTGAAGGGAGCGCCGTCGGGCCACGTGGTGCCGATCCGCGAGATCCGGCTTTCGGGCGGCGCCGAGTTCCTCGTCGTGATCTGCGGCGAGATCATGACCATGCCTGGCCTGCCGCGGGTGCCGGCGGCGCACAGCATCCGGCTGGACGAGAGCGGGCTGACGCAAGGCCTGTTCTAGGCCCTCAAGCGCAGGTTCCAGACCGAACTCCGCCCCGCTTGAATGCCGAAGGCGCTCTGCTATACTCCGTTATCTGGTATACCATACGCCAAGATCGGCCCAGCGCCGCAATCGGGGATGGCGGCGGCGGGGGCATCTGGCGCATGGCGGCGCCTGAGCACATCGCTGTGTCGGTGTCCGAGCAAACCAGGGAAAAATCAGGAGGGCGGACATGACCTTGATAAAGAGCGCTGTTGGCGGCGCGCTTGCCGCGGCCGCCGGGCTGGCGGTGTCGACCCTGGCGGGTCCGGCGGTGGCGTGGGAGCCCACGAAAACGGTCGAGTTCATCGTCCCCGCCGGCACCGGCGGCGGCGCGGACCAGATGGCGCGCATGATCCAGGGCATCGTGCAAAAGCACAGTCTGATGAGCCAGCCGATGGTGGTGATCAACAAGTCGGGCGGCGCCGGCGCGGAAGGCTTTCTCGACGTCAAGGGCGACGCGGGCAACCCGCACAAGATCATCATCACCCTGTCCAATCTGTTCACCACGCCGCTCGCGACCGGGGTGCCGTTCAGCTGGGAGGACCTGACGCCGGTCGCGATGCTGGCGCTGGACGAGTTCGTCCTGTGGGTCAATGCCGACGAGCCGTACAAGACCCCGAAGGAATACCTCGAGGCCGCCAAGGCGGCCGGCCCCGGCGCGTTCAAGATGGGCGGCACGGGATCGAAGCAGGAGGACCAGATCATTACTGTCGCGCTGCAACAGGCGGCGGGCGCCGAGTTCACCTACGTGCCGTTCAAGGGCGGCGGCGACGTGGCGGTCCAGCTGGTCGGCGGCCATGTCAACTCCACCGTGAACAACCCGATCGAGCAGGTCGCCCACTGGCGCGCCGGAGACACGCGTCCGCTGTGCGTGTTCGACAGCAAGCGCCTCGCCTACACGGACAAGATGACCGACACCATGGCGTGGAGCGACATCCCGACCTGCAAGGAGTCCGGCATCGACGTCGAGTACCTGATGCTGCGCGGCATCTTCATGCCGCCAGGCGTCGAGCAGGAACAGGTCGATTACTACGTCGACCTGTTTGGCAAGGTGCGCGAGACGCCCGAATGGCAGGACTTCATGAGCAAGGGCGCCTTCAACACCACCTTCATGACCGGCGACGAGTACAAGGCGTGGGTGGCGCAGACGGCCGAGCGCCACAAAAGTCTGATGGCAGAAGCCGGATTCCTCGCTGGTCAGTAAACGTTGGCTCCGGGATCGGTCCGGATCCGATTCCGGAGCGCGGGTCGCGCCAATACCGCAGCCGGCCGGGAATGAAGGAGGACCGGCGGCGCTCGACAGATTCGAGAGCGGGCGATGCGAGGCACGGGGCGAGCCGACCGGGGGCCAGGGGCGCATGACCTATCGGATCATGGACGTGATAGTGGCCGCCATTCTCATGGCGGTCGGCGCGGTGGTGATGGTCGGCAGCTACAAGCTGGGCGCCGGGTGGTCCTCCACCGGGCCGGATTCAGGCTATTTCCCGTTCTACGTCGGTGCTCTGATCCTGCTCTCGAGCGCGATCACGCTGCTGGTTACCCTGTTCGGCAAGCATCCTGACCGCACCCCGTTCGTCCAGCCGGAGCAGTTCCGGCGTGTTCTTCAGGTTCTCATTCCCAGCTTCATCTTCGTGATCGCCATCCGCTACATCGGGATTTACGTCGCCGGCGGTCTGTTCATCGCCTGCTTCATGTGGTGGCTGGGCAAGTATCCGCTGGGCAAGGTGGCGATCGTGAGCGTGCTCGTCCCGCTTGCGCTGTTCGTCCTGTTCGAGGTGTGGTTCCTGGTCCCCTTGCCGAAGGGGCCGCTCGAGGCGGCCTTCGGCTACTGATCGCGCCCGCGCGGCAGCCGTCAAGCCATGCACCGGATGGGGCGACCGCTGCAAAACGCCGTTGCGCGGGCTTCGGCAGAGCGCGCCGTGACCGCGCCCGGCGCATGGGTGCAGCCGCGAGCGCGGGGATGCGCACCGCGCCTGCAGGTTCCACGGAGGACGTGACGTGGAAGGGTTCATTTCACTCATTCATGGCTTCGGGGTCGCGCTCGACCCTTACAACATCATGTTCATGTTCGTCGGGGTCATCCTCGGCGTCATCATCGGCGTGCTGCCGGGTCTCGGCGGGGCGAACGGCGTGGCGATCCTCCTGCCGCTTACCTTCGCCATGCCGCCGACGACCGCCATCATCATGCTCTCCTGCATTTATTGGGGCGCGCTGTTCGGCGGCGCGATTACCTCGATCCTGTTCAACATTCCCGGCGAGCCGTGGTCGGTCGCGACCACCTTCGATGGCCACCCGATGGCGCAGCGCGGGCGTGCCGGGGAGGCGCTCACCGCCGCCTTCACCTCATCGTTCGTCGGCGCGCTGTTCGCGGTCATCGTGATCACGTTTCTCGCGCCGGTGGTCGCGAGCTTCGCGCTGCAGTTCGGCCCGGGCGAGTTTTTCGCCGTCCAGCTCCTGACCTTCTGCAGCTTCGTCGGCATGGGCAAGGAGTCGCCGTTCAAGACGATCGCATCGATGATGTTCGGGTTCGCGCTCGCCTCTGTGGGCCTGGACACCGTCACCGGTCAGCTGCGCCTGACCTTCGGCTGGATGGAGCTGCTGCGCGGGTTTCCGTTCCTGATCGCCGTGATCGGCCTGTTCGGGGTAGGCGAGATCCTGCTGACCATGGAGGAGGGGCTCGCCTTCAAGGGCGCCAACACCAGACTGAACCCCAAAGTGGTGCTCCAGACGTGGGCTCAGCTGCCAAAGTATTGGATCACCTCGCTGCGCGGCGCGCTGGTCGGCTGCTGGATGGGGATCACGCCCGGGGGCGCCACGCCCGCCTCGTTCATGAGCTACGGTCTGGCCAAGCGCTTCTCCAGAAACGGCGACAAGTTCGGCACCGGCGAGCTCGAGGGCGTGGTCGCGCCCGAGACCGCAGCGCACGCGGCCGGCACGAGCGCGCTGCTGCCGATGCTGACGCTCGGCATCCCGGGCTCGCCCACGGCGGCGGTGCTGTTGGGCGGCCTGCTGATCTGGGGCCTCCAGCCGGGGCCGCTCCTGTTCGTCGAGCAGCCGGAGTTCGTCTGGGGCCTGATCGCCAGCATCTACGTCGCGAACGTCGCCGGCCTGATCGTCGTCCTGACCGCCGTCCCGCTGTTCGCGGCGATCTTGCGTATCCCGTTCAGCATCATTGCGCCGGTGATCATCATGATCTGCGCGATCGGCGCCTATACCGTAAACAACGCCTTCTTCGACGTCGTCTTCATGATGGCATTCGGCGTAATCGGCTATGTGTTCAAGAAGCTCAGCTACCCGCTGGCGCCGATGGTGCTGGCGCTGGTGCTGGGCGACATGGCGGAGAGCTCGTTCCGTCAGGCGATGCTGCTATCGGGCGGCAGTCTCTCGATTTTCTGGTCGAATCCGCTGGTGACGAGCATCGTCGGGCTGGCGATGCTGATGCTGTTCTGGCCGCTGATCTCGCGCGGCCTGGGCGCCCTAAGTCGGGGGGTGAAGTCGCGGACCTCTGCCCGACCCGCCGAGTAAAGCCGGAGCCGAGGTCGAGACCGGTACCCGGCGGCGCGGAGGTGGAAAGATGAGCTACCGCACCATTCTGGTTCCGGTCGTGCAGCCGGACAATGCCGCGAGCGCTCTTGAGGCGGCATTCCTGGTGGCCAAGCGCTTCGCCGGTCATGTCTGCGCGCTGCACGTGGTGCCCGACCTCACCGATCCGGCACCCCATGCGCTGATGGCGACGCGCATGAGCCTGGATGCGGCAGCCGGCGACTTCCGGAAGTTCAAGGGCACCGCCGAGCGGGAGTTGCAGCGTCAGGCAAGCGAGCTGAAGCGTCTGTTCGAGACGGCCGCGGCGCGCGCCGGTGCGGCGATCCAGAACGCGCCCCTCGATGTCGCCGGACTGTCCGCATCGTGGCAGGAGGCGACCGGCTTCGAGAGCGAGCTGGTGGCCCGGTTCGGCCGCATCTTCGACCTTACGGTGATCGCGCGCGGCTCGTCGCACGATACCGTCCAGGCGGCGCTCCTGGAAACCGGCCGGCCCATGCTGCTGACGCCGCCGGCCGTTCCGGCCACGCTCGGCAACGCCGTCCTGCTGGCCTGGAACGCGAGCCCGCAAGCGGCGCGTGCCGCGGCGAGCGCGCTGCCGTTCCTGCAGAACGCCGCCCGGGTGGTCGTCATGTCGGTCGGCAACGGGCCCGAGCCCGCGCCCACGGCGGACGAGCTTGCCGGCGCCCTCGCCTGGCACGGCATCCGCGCCGAGGCCCGCCGCATCGAGCAGGGCCCGCGGCGGATCCGCGACATTCTTCTGGCCGAAGCCGCGGCGATGGTCGCCGACCTGCTGGTCATCGGCGCCTACTCGCACAGCCGCATGCGGCAGGTGGTGTTCGGCGGGGTGACCGAGCACATGCTCGACTACGCCGAACTCGCGGCCCTGATGGCCCACTAGGCGGTTCCTGACGGCGGCCAGATTGGGGCAGAGCACGTCCTAAGGCGTCGAATCCACCTCGGGGTGCGCGTGCGGCGCGATTGCAATGGCCGCCACGTGAAGGAGGGAAGGTGAGCAGCTGCTTGCGCGATGCACGGGCGGTCAGCTAGCGGACCTGTCCCAGCTCAGTCAAGCCCGGTACACCCGCATCCGTGGCCGCCGAGATCGTGCGCTCGAGCGGCGCGCACGCTGCGGGCGGTTCGAAGTCGTCACAGAGGCTCGTCTGGAACGGCCGGTCGCTGGCGATCAGACCCGGCGCGAGCGCGACGGCGATCAGCCCGAGGAGCACGAGCAACGGTTCCCATGCCCATCGGCGTAAGGCCGGCGAATCGCTTACCCGCTTGCGACGCAATGGCATCTGATCGACCTCGTCCGTGTCGGGTCCAATCTATGACGCGATCGCGGCCGAGGCTGTGAACCAGCTCACGGCAGGCAAAAGAATTCGTGCGGGTGCTATCGACCTGCATGGAGAGGCCGAAATGCCCTGTCGGGCTGCGGTCTTGTGTCGCAAACCCAGGCATGTCACTACGCAGCGGGGATACGGGAGCGGGAGAAGCACCATGGCGACCACGGTCCAGGAACGAAATTCGGCGGCGCAGCCTGGCGACAATGCGGGGATCCGCATTGCCGGCGTGTGGTGCCCCGTGCTGACGCCCGTGGATCAGGACCTGAAACCGGACGCGCTGCGCTTCGTCGCGCACGCCCGCTGGCTCCTGGACGAAGGCTGCCACGGCCTCGTGGTGTTCGGTACCACGGGCGAGGCCAACTCGTTTTCGGTCGAGGAGCGAATCGAATTCCTGGAAGCCATCGTCGATGCCGGCTTGCCGCACGACCGCATGCTGGTCGGGACCGGATGCTGCGCGCTGAGCGACACCGTGCGCCTGAACCGCCATGCGCTGTCGCTCGGTATCAGAGGCGTGCTCGCCCTGCCGCCGTTCTATTACAAGAACCTGAGCGACGAAGCGCTGTTCCACAGCTTCGATCATGTGATCCAACGGGTCGCCGATAGGAGCTTCGCGCTCTATCTCTATCATTTCCCGAGCCTGTCGGGCGTGCCGATCACGCCGGGGTTGCTGGAGCGCCTCCGTGCCGCCTATCCGGACATCCTCGCCGGGGTCAAGGACAGCTCGGGCGATTGGAACAACACGAGGATGCTGATCGAGCGATTTCCGGAGCTTGCCATTTTTCCGGGCGCCGAGACGCTGCTCCTGCCCGCGCTGCAGGCGGGCGGGGCCGGTTGCATCAGCGCGTCCTGCAACGTCAATGCCCGCCAGATCCGCGGGCTATACGATGATTTCCAGGCAGGAGAACGCCCCCTTGAGGAACTGCAGGACCGACTGAACGCCGTGCGCAAGGTCCTGCAGCTGCGCCCGATGATTCCGGTGATGAAGCACCTGATCGCCGACGAGCGGGGCGATCCCGCGTGGCGGTGGGTCGTGCCGCCGTTCCGGCCGCTGCCGGACGCCGAGGCCAGCGCGTTGGAGATGGAGCTGAGCGCGCTCGGCTGGCGCATTGGCGAGACCTGACCGCATGCAGGACAGGGTCGCGCTCGTCACTGGCGGGGCGAGCGGCATCGGGCGCGCGGTGTGCCTGCGCCTGGCACGGCAAGGCGCGAAAGTCACCGCCGCTGATCTGAACGCCGCCGGAGCACAGAGTGTTGCCGAGGAGATCCGGGCCGCCGGCGGAGAAGCGGCGGCAATCACCCTGGACGTGCGCGAGCCGGATCAGGTGGCGCGCGCGATCGAAACGACCGAGGCGACGTTTGGCGTCGCGCAGATCCTGGTCACCTGCGCCGGGATCGGTCAGCTCAAGGCGTTCCTGGACACCGATCTGGATACCTGGAATGACACGCTCGCGATCAATCTCACCGGGACTTTCCTGTGCGCGCAGGCGGCGGCGCGGCGCATGGTCGAGACCGGCTGGGGCCGGATCGTGACGGTCGGCTCGATCAACAGCGAGCGCGCCATCACCGGCCGCAACGCCTACGCCGCGTCGAAGGGCGGCGTCGCCATGCTGACCAAGGTCATGGCGATCGAGTTGGCCGCGCACGGCATCACCGTCAACGCGCTGGCGCCCGGTCCGATCGACACGCCAATGGCGCAGAAGATGCACACCCGCGCAACCCGTAAGGCCTATCTCGCCCATCTGCCGATCAAGCGTTACGGCACACCCGAGGAAGTGGCCGCCGCGGCCGCCTTCCTCGCCTCGGACGAAGCCGCCTACATCACGGGTCACGTCCTCGCCGTGGACGGCGGGTTCATGGCCTCCGGTATCCTGTTCGACCCCGGCGCGGCGTGAGGCGCGCGGGAGAACCGTCCTAATTGTTGCCGGGAAGGACCGTCCGGGGCGGCTCGGCCGGCCCTGCGCCCGGCTCAGGGGCAAGAGGACGCGGGGCGCGGACGAGACCTTGACACTCCGTCGAGTGTCATGCGACGGCTCTAGCGCCGCCGTCCGGGTCTCCTGGCCCGACGCTGATTGCCCTGCGCGCAGCGACTCGATCATGCCCCGAGGCCCATGTGGCCAGCCCGCCTTCGCGGCGCGAACTCGGCATGCGGCGTAGCGGGATCGGGCCAGGATCCCATGACGCCACAGAATGGGAACGGAGCCTGCCGCCATCCTGACTGCCCTCCGCCGAAGGAGCCCCGGTGACCTCCGGCATACGCTGCGTCACTGCCGGCATGACGCTACTGCTCCTGCGCCAATTGTCACACTGCGGGCCGATCGCTGGCGCGACGACAGGCATCCACCCGTCAATGTCGGGCTGCGGCTGTCCATGCGTCCGTCCCTGAGCAGCTTCGGCAGCAGAAACCCGTACAGGTGCCCCCTTGGGCGTCTGTAACGGAAGGCTCCCATAGCATGCTGAAGCGCTGGGTTCGCGTGTTCCCGAAGAGATGGCGGAAGCCGTCCGTTTGGCTGAACGCGTTCGCGCGGGTGTTGCGGCTCGTCCCGCTCAAGACGCGCGTGCTCGTGATCTCCGGGCTGTTCGTCTCGGGCGTGCTCGAGCTGTTCGGGCTGACGATGATCATCCCGCTCCTCGCGACGGCGGCCCAGGTCCGCGAGGCCAAAGGTGGTCTGATGCTGGCAGTGCGGGCAGGGATGGAGTCGCTCGGGCTTCCGTTCACGCCGTCCTTCCTCCTCGCGGCTATCATCATCGGTCTGTTGCTCAAGGCGGTCGTCTCGATCGCCGTGACCAAGTACGTCAGCGACCTGGTCGGCGACATCAGCAGCGAGTTCCAGCTGCGGCTCATTCGGCATCTCCTGCAGGCGCGCTGGAGCTTTTTCATTCGGCAGCCCCTGGGGCGGCTCGTGCTCGCGACCGGGCCCGAGGCGACTGCGGTCGGACAATGCTTTCAGGATGTCACGATGATCATCGCCAGCTTGATGCAGTCGGCGATGTTTCTGGCGATTGCGGCCCTGGTCTCCTGGCACCTGCTCGCCGTGATCCTATTCATCTGCGGCCTGATGTTTCTTTCGTTCGGAAGAATGGTTCAGGATGGACGCGATGCTGCCAAACGGCACCGGGCGCAGATGCGCCACCAGGCGGCGAAGTTCACCGACGCGATGATCGGGATCAAGCAGATCCGGGCGATGGGGCGGACGCGACGCTTCACCGAACTGTTCGAGACCGAAGCACGCGCGATGGCGGCAACGCTGAGGAGCCGCGTGTTCCACGGCGAGTACGCTTCGGACATCCAGGAGCCGGTGATCGGCGGCGTGCTCGCCCTGGGGTTTTTTCTTGCCCTGCACAGCATGTCGCTGCCCCTGCACGAGGTCGTCATCATGGCGATCCTGCTGGTGCGCACGATCAGCATTCTCGCCCCGATCCAGGGCAAGCTGCAAAAGTTCATCCAGGCCTTCGATCAGTATAAGGCGCTGGATGACCTTGTGATCGACACCGCCACTGCCGCCGAGATCGCGGAAGGCTTGAAACCGCCAAGTTTCGCGCGCTCAATCGTTTTCGACGATGTCGGTTTCGCATATGGCGACAAGGTCGTCCTGGCCGGCCTGAACCTGGAAATACGGCGCGGAGAGATCACCAGCCTTTCGGGCCCCTCGGGCGTCGGCAAGTCGACGATTGTCGATCTGATCGTTGGGCTGCATCGACCTCTCGCGGGCACCATTCGGGTCGACGACACGGATTTGCGCGACATTGATCTGCAGAGCTGGCGCAGCATGGTCGGATACGTGCCGCAGGAAGTAACCCTGTTTCACGACACCATATTCCAGAACGTCAGCCTGTGGGACGAGGGCGTCACCGAAGGGGATGTGGAGGCCGCCCTCAGGCTGGCCGGTGCGTGGGCCTTCGTGCAGGACAGGCCCGAGGGCCTGCATGCGGTCGTGGGCGAGCGGGGTCATGGTCTTTCGGGCGGGCAACGGCAGCGGATCTCGCTGGCGCGGGCGCTGCTCTACAAGCCGAAGCTGCTGATCCTCGACGAAGCCACGACGGGCCTGGATCCGGACACTGAAGCCCAGATCTGCTCGGAGATCGGGGGCCTGTGTCGCAATCACGGCCTGACGGTGCTGGCGGTATCGCACCAGCCGACATGGCAGAGGGTGGCAGACCGGGTCTACAAAATCAGCGACGGCTCCGGGCGAGAGCTTAAACTACCCCAGGCAACGGAGCGGCTCGCGATATAGCATCCAGCCGAGCAGAGCGACGGCTTGGCCAGGCCGTTCACCCAAGCACCTGATCGTCCGCCGCGAACGCCCCGGCGATCGCGGAACGCATCTTTCAAAGCGGGGCCGGCGGGCCCATTTTCGGGGTCATCCGACCGTGCGCACGCGTGCCGGGCCCGAAAACCGCCGCCCGCCGGGCAACCGGAGTCAGGCCACCCGCTTCGGCCATACCTCAGGCGGCTCAATTGACAGTGGCCGCTGCGCGTGCGTAGAACGGGGCGCCCCCGCGGAGGGGTGGCCGAGTGGCTGAAGGCGGCGGTTTGCTAAACCGTTATACGGTGATAAGCCGTATCGTGGGTTCGAATCCCATCCCCTCCGCCAGCTAGTCTTAGCTTTGGGCGTCTCCCCGGGTAGTCCCCTGAAAAGCCCGGAATTCCTGGGCTCAGGGAACAGGTCTTCCGGCGGAAATCGTCTCCGGAGGGGCCGTCAAGACGGAATCCTGGCGGGTGGTCTCCGTTCGGTGATTTTGCGGTTCGGCTTCCCTGCTAACAGGGTAATTAACAGCGACTCAGCAGATTTTTTCTGGGTTTAGGCTAGGCGCGGCTTCAATTTACACACTAACTCGGTGGCTTACTGCTGATTTCCCTAAGGCGCATAACAGGGATTTCTTTTTCGAGGAAAAGGGATCGTATCGGCGATAACAGGGAACTGTGCGCGAAGAGCAGCGAAGGTCAGATTCCCGAAAGCAGGCCCGCTGATCGGACCAGAGCATCCGATGTTTCGACCTCATCAGCCGGTGGGTGGTCAGCGACGGGGGCTGGTGACCTTCGAGGATCGACCGGACCATGTCTGGCGCGAGAAAGGCAAGATCCAGGACATGAGCGACGCGGCGCTGGGTCATGCCCTCACGGTTGGCGATTGCCTGCATATTTAGTCCGGCCTTGATCTCTTCGAACCAGACCCACCCCCGCGCGACCGTTTTGATCAGCGTGCGGTCCAAAGCGGATGGCGTGCTGGCGAGCACGAGCTTGGCTTCGATGCCGCGGCGGCGCAGCGTGAACTCGCCGACGAGCGACAGCGCGCGACGGCTGACCTGCGTCAGCGGAAGCCCCAACCGCTCGGCCGTGGCAATCGGGCATAAAGTGACCGATAGCAGCCCCGGCTCGATGCGACCGGTGGCGACAATCGCTTTCAGGGTCGGGCCCCGATCCGGGCCGCTCAGCGCCGTAGTGAGCGATCTGACCGCAGACAGAAGCTTGGTCAGCATCTCGGGTGTAGCGCGATCGATCAGACCGTGAGCTACCGACGGAGCCTCGAGCGCGTCGATGATCAGTCTGGCGACGGCGCCCTCCAGCGCTGCAGCCGGCAAGCACCAGCCGGGATTATCAAACTTTCCGCTCTCGGCACGAGCCGCCGCGAGACATAGTAACAGTAACACTTGCCGCGCTTCACCGCATGGGATGGTGTCAGGCGCTGGCCAGCTTCGTCGGTGAGCTTGCCAATCAAGGGCGAATGGCTTGCCGCGGAGGTTTGGGCCTTCACCCGGCTCGCGTTCGCCTGAAGCCTCAGATTGGCGGCCTCGAAGGTCGCTCGTTCGATAATCGCCGGGTGCTGGCCGGGATAGCTGCGCTCCTTGTGACGGATCTCACCGACATAGACCGGGTTGGCCAGAAGATGATAGATCCGCCCGCGCGTGAAGGAGACGCCACCGAGGGTTTTCCCGCTGTCGAACCGGCGATATTTGCTGATCAAGCCCTGGCCGTCCGCTGCTTCTTTCACACGCCGTGCACACCCGAGGTCCAGGTAGAGCTGGAAGATCTTCCGGACCGTCTGTGCCTCGGCCTCATTGACGACCAGTTTGCGGTCCTTGACATCGTAGCCGTGAATCACTGGATCTAACTTGCCCCAGAATTGGGCCCGAACCTTCCGCATGTCGAGCTCTTCGTGTTCTGATCCGCGCTCCGGCAACGCAGCGACAACCTTCCGGAGCAGCTTTTCCGCCCAGAGCTCGCCGCGCAGGGCCTGATCGCGCAGGCGTAGCAACAGCGCCTGCTGCACCGTGACCTTCTGCGGCTGACCATCAGTGATGATGGTGTCGTTTTCCCGGAGACTTTGGTCAGCTCGCTGTGAACGTCAGGCTTCTTAGGTGGCCGGCCCTTGGGGGAGCGGCCCTTCTTGAAGCGCGTTTGCTTCGGTGGCTTACCGAAGCCCACCTCATAGGGATCGCCCGATGTCGCTCTTTTTTCTCCATCACGCGGCTCCCCTCGGCGCGGCCTGGGCTGGATGTCCCCGTTCGCACGCGCCCGAGCGGCGCTGGCCACCGAGCCCGCGACCAAATGCAAAGGCGGCCTCATCTGATGCGGGCGGTACCGCGGGGCACAGCGAGAAGCCTGGTCCTCCGGGCGCGGTGCCTGCCATCATGCGACTCATGACATGGCCTCTGCAGACGCCGTTTCGGCCCGAAGATCGGCGACTTCGACCCAAGCGAGACCCGATTCTGCGAGGATCGCCGGCTTCCCGGTATAGGCTTCGAACCGGCGGCAGATGACATCGCAATAGGCCGGGCCGAGCCCCAGCAACCTGGCTCTGCGACCCGTCTTCTCGGCCGCAATTAGGGTCGTGCCGGACCCGCCGAAGGCATCGAGCGCGATATGCCCGCGTTCATTCCCCGGGCCATGTAGAACAGGCGGCGCTCGATTAGAGGCTCAAACGCGCCCTCGCGTCGCAGGTGCTGCTCAACGGGCAGCTTGAGGCAGATGACAAACAGCACAGTCTGCCATTCGATCAAGACAACCATATAGCGAAAATTCCAAGTGCAACAAAATCGCTTACTGGTACAGTTGATTTTAGGATCATTATATCATACGAGGAGCACGAACCAGACACCGAACTGATATGCCTGGGTCACCGCAGTACAGTCCGGGGTGATCGTTATTGATGGAGTAAAACCGAAGCTCGATTCAATCGCTTTTAGAGAATGCTGATTGTGTGCAAGGGTAAGAAATTGTCGCCCTAGCTTGGTGGGCTCCGAGGCCGAAAGGGAGGGAAGCTGATGTTGGGTAATAACGAATTAGTTGTGGTGACTGGCGCAGGGGGATTCATCGGGGGCCACCTCGTGGCCGACCTGCTGCGACGGGGGCATCGAAGCGTACGCGCTGTGGACATCAAACCGCTGGACCAGTGGTTTCAGCTTTTCGCCGAAGCCGACAACCGAAGCTGTGATCTCCGCGAACGAGGTGCCTGCTATGATGTCACCGAGGGCGCGGCCTGGGTGTACAATCTCGCGGCTGACATGGGTGGCATGGGATTCATCGAAACGCACAAGGCAGCCTGCATGCTCTCGGTGCTCATCAACACGCATCTGCTTCTGGCCGCACGGGATCATGGGGTTCGGCGGTTCTTCTTCGCCTCCTCGGCATGCGTGTATGCCGCTCACAAACAGACGTCTTCTAGGGTGATTCCACTGAAGGAAGCTGATGCCTATCCGGCCATGCCCGAAGACGGTTATGGTTGGGAAAAGTTGTTTAGCGAACGAATGTGCCGGCACTTCAGGGAAGACCTCGGCCTGACGACAAGAGTTGCCCGTTTTCACAATGTCTACGGTCCCCATGGTACGTATGATGGGGGGCGAGAAAAAGCGCCGGCGGCGATCTGCCGCAAGGTCGTTCAGGCCCAGCTATCGGGTCGCCACGAGATCGAGATCTGGGGGGACGGAGAGCAAACACGCAGCTTCATGTTTATCGACGACTGCATCAAAGGCACCGAACTCATAATGCACAGCCGTGTCGCGGAGCAACTGAATCTCGGCAGCAACCAACTCGTGACGATCAATCAGCTGGTCGATATCGTAGAGAGCATCGCCGGACTGAGGCTGCGACGCCGGTATCTGCTGGATGCCCCGAAGGGGGTGCGCGGACGCAACAGCGACAACACTCTGATCAAAGAGCATCTGGGGTGGGCGCCGACCATATCGCTGGAGGACGGCCTCGAGAAGACCTACCACTGGATTCACGATCAGATGATGCGATTCGAGGCCGGCCAGCGCGCGGTCGTCAACCTCTAGTGCACTGGCGCATTCGGTTGATCCAGCTTGGCGATGATGGTGGCGGGCATGGCGGTCCAGGTGAAGGGCTTGGGATCGGCGTTGTCCTCGTCGAGGTAACGGTTGACGGCCGCCTGGAGGTCTACCCCGCGCCGTTGTCGGTCATCACGCGCTCGACCCGAACGCCCTGACGCTTGAACCAGCGCAGGGCGCAGACCAGAAGCCGGTGACCGACTGGCGCTTTTCGTCCGGCAGGACCTCGACGTACGCCAGGCGCGCGGGGTCATTGACCGCGACGTGGGCGAACTCCCACCCGGCGCTTCCCGAGCCTTGGCGGCGATCGCCGGTGATCCGGTGTCACGATGCGGCGGAAGCGGGCGAGCTTCTTCACGTCGAGGTGGAGGAGCTCGCCGGCGCGTGCGCGACTGTAACGCCGCGCCGGCGCACTTGGCTTGAGTGCGGCAAGCGGACGAGCCCTAGTGGATTGTCTCCAACGTTTGGTGCCCGCGTCGAACGCTTTCGAGGATGCGGTTGGGGTCGGCGGTCCAGACAAACGGCTTGGGGTCATGGTTGTGGACCTCGATGAAGCGGTTGATCGCAGCCTGCAGGTCGACGATCGAGCGGAACACGCCGCGCTTGAGCCGCCGCCGGGTGAGCTTGGCGAAGAAGGTCTCGATGGCGTTCAGCCACGAGCACGAGGTCGGCGTGAAGTGGAACGCGAAACGCGGATGGCGGGCGAGCCAGGCGCAGACCTTGGGGTGCTTGTGGGTGCCATAGTTGTCGAGGATCACGTGGACCACCTTGCCGGCCGGCACGGCAGCCTCGATCGCATTCAGGAAGCGGATGAATTCCTGATGCCGGTGGCGGGCCATGCAGCGTCCGATCAGGGTGCCCTCGAGGATGTTCAGAGCCGCGAACAGGGTGGTGGTGCCGTGGCGCTTGTAGTCGTGGGTCATGGTGCCGAGCCGGCCCGGCTTGATCGGCAGTCCGGGCTGGGTGCGGTCGAGCGCCTGAATCTGCGACTTCTCGTCGACCGAGAGTACCACCGCATGCGCCGGCGGATCGACGTACAGGCCGACGATGTCCCGGAGCTTCGCAGCGAAGGCGGGATCCCTCGACAGCTTAAAGGCCTTCAAGCGGTGGGGTTGCAGACCGTGAGCCTGCCAGATCCGCTGCACCGAGGCGCGCGAGATGCCGACCGCCTTGGCCATGGCGCGGACCGTCCAGTGGGTCGCCTCACCGGGCGGCGGCGCGCCGGTCAGGCTCAGCACTTGGTCGACGGTCTCGGCCGGCAATGGCGCAATGCCGGGTGGCCGCGACTTCTCGCGCAACAGCCCTGCCATCCCCTCGGTCATGAACCGTTCCTGCCAGCGCCAGACCGTCGGCTTGGCAACGCCAGCCTGCCGGGCGATCGCCATCGTGCCGACCCCGTCGCCGCTCAAGAGGATGATCCGGGCCCGCCAGACGTGCTTCTGCGGGCTGCCCGGCGCTGCGACGATCGCTTCCAGGCGCGCACGATCCCCAGCGCTGACTGCGATCTCAACGTCCGATCTCATCCTGCGATCCTTGCACGGATCGCAGACAAAGGGAATCTTTCGTTAGTGACGAACCACTAG
>JBKPNX010000009.1:0-36282 GCA_046732855.1 Pseudomonadota bacterium | reverse complement strand
CCGATCAGCTGGCTGTCCGGCCCGCCGAGCAGGTCCGAGATCAGGAAGGTGCCGAGCGCCGGGATGAACACCAGGATGACGCCGGAGACGATGCCGGGCCTGGCGAGCGGCACCACGATCGAGAAGAAGGTGCGCGCCTGAGAGGCGCCAAGATCGAGGCTCGCTTCGAGGTAGGAGCGGTCGAGACGCTCGAGCGTGGCGTACAGCGGCAGCACCATGAACGGCAGATAGACGTAGACGATGCCGATCACCACGGCGGCGTTGTTGTAGAGCAGCTCGAGCGGCTGGTAGGGCGGCAGCGAGCCGAGACCGAGCAGCCCGAGACCCGCGCCGAGCCACTGCCACACTTCCTCGAGCGCGAAGTTGACGTAGCCGCGGGTGCGCAGCACCGCGATCATCGCATAGGTGCGGATCAGCAGGTTGGTCCAGAACGGCAGGATCACCAGCATCAGCAGCAGCGGCTTGGCGCGCGGCGGCGCGAAGCTCACCGCGAGGGCGACCGGGAATGCGATCGCCAGGGTCAGCGCCGTCGCCAGCGCGGCGATCCAGAACGACTTCCAGAGCAGGCCGAGGTAGATCGGATCGAGCGCCGCCCGGTAGTTCTCGAGCGTGCCGGTGATCGCGATGTCGACCGGCCCCATCCGCTCGCCGAACGACATCGCCCAGACCAGCGCGAGCGGCGCGAGGAAGAAGCCGAGCAGCCATAGGGCGCCGGGCAGGAGAAACGTCCAGAAGACCACGGGCTGGTCGCGCCAGCTTTCCATCCGGACTCCCTGCGCCGCGTCTCGGGCTCGGCACCCGACCTGCGGCTGATCGCGCCGGCTTGCCCGGGGCCACGCTACTCGAATGCCAGCTGGCCGTCCCGCTTCAGCAGCTGGTAGGCGAGCATGTCGTAGCAGAGCTGCGCCGCGGCGTACTCGGTCAGGCCCGAGGCCGGGACCGGCGCCACCTCGACGATATCGGCGCCGATCACCTCCTTGGCGAGGAACAGCTCGCGGATCAGGCGGGTGCCGTAGGCCCAGGAGAGGCCGCCCGGCACCGGCGTGCCGGTCGCCGGCGCGACCGCGGGATCGAAGCCGTCGACGTCGAGCGTGAGATAGACACGGTCCGTCCGGATCGCGGCAAGGATCGCTTCAGTGGCCGGCTCGTCGTCCCTGCCCCATTCAAACACCGGCAGACGCTCACGCTCGGCATAGCGGTACTCGTCGCGGGCATAGGCCCGGATGCCGACCGAGCAGGTCTGAAAGCCGAGCTCGCGGGCGCGCCGCATCACGCACGAATGGGCGTAGCGACTCGGGTCGCGGTCGTTGTAGTCGGAGTCGTCGTCGCGCATGTCGAGATGGGCATCGATCTGCAGCACGGTAACGCCCTGCGCCGGGCTGTGCATGGCGTGCGCCTGCAACGCCCCGATCGAGACCGAATGGATGCCGCCGAGCAGGATCACGAAGGCGTCCATGCCCTGGACGGCCCGGCGGACCTGCTCGACCATCGCGTCCGGCGTCAGCGCCTCGACCTCGTGCAACATCCGATACGCGATCCGGTAGCGGTGCGCCGGCTCGGTCCGGGTATGGCGTTCGAACAACTCGATCTGGCGATCGAGACAGGCGACGATCGCTGCCGGTCCCTGCGCCGCGCCCTGGCCGAACGATGCGCCGTGCCCGTAGGGCACGCCGATTACGACCGCGTCGGCATCCTCCGGCGCGTCGCAGTTGATGATCGACTCGATCATCAGCCGAGCAGCCGGGCGAGCTCGCGCTTGGGACGTTGCTTCCAGCTGCCATTGTGATAGCCGTAGGCCGCGAGGAGCGGCAGCGCGAGCGTCGCTTCGGCGAACACCATCTGCTCCGCGGATGCGTCGACCTTGCCCCAGGAGCTCGCCTCCTTGAGACTCGAGCTGGAGCAGGCGCCATCGCGCACGTCGGCCACGGTGATCTGCACGCTGTACTTGTGCATCGGCACCTCGTGCCCGAGGATCTCGGCGCACACCACGGTATCCTGCGCGAAGTTCTTGGGTGAGCCGCCGCCGATCATCAGGAGACCGGTGTCCTTCGCCTGCAGCTTGAGCTCGGTCAGCTCGCGAAAGTCGCGCACCGAATCGATGCTGAGGTGGGCATCCGGCCGGCCGACCTGATGCGCGACCAGCCCGAACCCCGCGCTGCTGTCGGAAAACGCCGGGCAGAAGATCGGCACGCCCCGCTCGTAGGCGACCTGGACCAGCGAATCCCGCTTGATCGCGCGCGCGGGATTGGCGGCCAGCCAACAGCCCATCTCGCCGATGAACTCGCGTGACGAGTAGGGCCGCGGCTCGAGCGTATCGGCGATCTCCCTGATCGTCCGATCGCAGTGCTGCAGCTCCTCCTCGTCGATGAAGGTGTCGTAGATGCGATCGATGTACAGATCGCGCAGCTGCGAGTCGTCGGCGAATTGGCTGCCGCTGTAGTGGCGAAAACCGAGCGCTTCGAAGAAATCCATGTCGACGACGGTGGCGCCGGTCGCGACCACGATGTCGACCATGTTGTGCCGCACCATCTCGACGTAAGCCTGCATGCAACCGGCCGCGCTGGTGCTGCCTGCGACGGTCAGGATGATGGCGCAATCGCGGTCCTGGAGCATGCGCTCGTACAGCTCGCATGCCTGGCCAAGCTCGCGCGCACTGAACGACATTTCCTTGTAGGCATCGATCAGCGCGCGCGGGTCATGCGCCGTTATGTCGATGTGCTTGACCGTCCGGTGCAGAAGCTCGGCCTTGTGCTGCCGGTTGATCTCCATCAGCCGGGCCCCTTCGAGATCGAGTGGTCAGGCAACCTTCTGCGCGGACTCGTAGATGTTGCGCTGCGGGTAACGGGTGCCGCGGCGCACCACGTTGATCTCGAGGTCCTGCAGCCCGAACGCCTCCGCGAAGTACTGGCAGATCCGGTCCGTGTCCAGACTGTTCTGGCAGGTGTAGACGTCGGCGCTGACGAAGCCACGCAGCGGAAACGTGTGGATGCTGATATGGCTCTCGGCGATCATCACGAAACCGCTCACGCCGCCCGGATCCTTCGGGCTGAGGTCGCCCAGTTCCACCAATGACGGCTCAGCGATCTTGTGCATGCCGAGCCGCTCCGGCAGCTCGTTGAGGCAAGCGAGGACATGGTCGCCGTCGCCCAGCAACTGCTGACAGCCGCCGTAGCCGTCGAGCGTGAGGTGGACGCCGAACCCCGGCGCCGCCGCGGCTTCGGGCAGGTGAACGATAGTCATGGTCCGCTCCGGCTCGAGCAGCGCGCCCGAGCGCACGCCTGGAGATGTCATGGGTGGTCGTCCCGTATGTCGGGGTTAGGCTGAACGTCAGCCCGACGGATAACAGGCGGGGCGACAGCACGCCGTGCCGCGTGCATGCCGAATCGCATCGGTCACCCGATGCGACGGGAGCGGTCTAGGGCTGAAGGTCCGTCATCTTCACGGCCACCAAGACAGCGTTCACTGGCGCGAAACCATCCTTGGTATCCCGACACCGGCCGGGAGTGGCAACCTAGATCGCAGACGACGCGCGCGGGCCGCGCCCACGCCCATCGTAGCGCCGACTATCTAGTCAATCATGAGGTCCCTTACAATGCCTTTACCGCATTGATTTTTCCGGTCAGCCGCCTGGGTCAGGCGGCGAGCACCCGGGTGAGGGCGTCCTGGTACAAGCCCTCGATCTTCTCGCCCATGTAGACCGCGAACTCGCAGCGCTGGAGCACCTCGCGCGCCGGGTAAATGGCCGGATCGTTGCGATCCGCTTCCGCAATGTACTCCATGGCCGCTGCGTTGGGGCAGGGATAGCGGACGAATTCGGCGATCGCTCCATGCACCTCGGGCGCGAGGATGAAGTTGATGAAAGCATGCGCGTTGTCGGGATTGGGGCCGCCCCGCGGGATGCACATCGTGTCCTCCCAAAGAAGGCTGCCCTCTTCGGGCACGACGTAGCTGAGGTCGTCGTCCTCGGCCATGACCTGCAGCACATCGCCGTTGTACTCGAGGCACACGTCGACCTCGCCCGAGACGAGCAGGTCCTGGCCGGTATCGGGGGCGAACGCCCGGATTTTGGGTTTGATGCGGGTCAGTGTGTCGGCGGCCCCGGCGATCTCGGCGGGATTCTTGGTGTTGAGAGAGTAGCCGAGGTACTTCAGCGTGGCGCGGATGGTGTCGATCGAGTTGAGCAACGCCACGCGGCCGGCGTAGGAGTCGCCGTCGACCAGATCGGCGAAGGTTTTGGGGCTTGCCGCGGAGACGCGATAGCCGAGCCCCAGGGTGCCCCAGAAATACGGCATGCTGTAGCGCAGGCCGCGATCGAACGCCGGATCGGCGAAGGCCGCGTCGATATTGCCAAGATTTGGGAGCTTGCTGTGGTCCAGCGGCAACAGCATGTCCGCGGCAATCATGCGTTCCACGTATTCGTTCGAGGGAAAGATCACGTCGTAACCCGGATTACCCTCGCGCAGCTTCGCGAACACTTCCTCATTGCTCGCAAACAGGTCGTAGCGGACCGTGATGCCGGTCGCTTCGGTAAAGTCCTCGAGGGTCGTCTCGCCGATATAGGTGTCCCAGTTGTACACGTTGACCTGGCCCCCCTGCGCCAGAGCGATCCGGTTGAGCGGCGACAGGGCGGCGGCGGCGCCGAGCGCTCCGGACAGGAAGAGACGTCTGTTGGCGCGAACTGGCTGCGAGACAGCGTGCGGGCGGTGCATGGCTAACTCCGTGTGCGCGGGGGCCCGGCGGTACGTGTCACCGGGCTGGCGAAGGGGTGCCGGCATCATGCGGGTGGGTCGTCGGCTGTCAACGAGACGGCAACGCTGTCCGAGGAGGAATGCGAAGCTGCGTCTTTCGGCAAACCAGTGGGTTGATTTTCGCATTCCGGCGAATTAAGCATCGAACATGGACCAAAGGCTGAGCAAACGTCACTAAACTCTTATTGTAGCGTCGCCCCGTCGAAGTCGTCCACGAGGGCGACCGGCGGACGGGGACGCGGGGCCACGCTGGTCGGAGGCAAGGCGTCCACTGGCAAACGTGGCAGGGTCAACCAACTTCTGCGCTAACAGGCAATCAGCGCGCCCACGCAATGGCACGTAGGAGAAGCTGGTTTGGCGGCAAAACATGCGCAGGTGGACAGGGGGGCCGACGAGCTGGCCCCCGTGCGCGATGCAGCGCCTGCGGCGCAAACGCGCACGCCGGGAGGGTCGGCCCTGCTGATAGTCCTGGTGGCCGGATTGTTTCTCGGCTCGGCGCTGATCAGCGTGACGGTGCTCTGGTTGGCGCTCAGGGCGACTCGATGGCTTCTTGGCTGGTGAGAGGGTGAATGCCCAGCATGGCCGGGTGCCCCCGTACCCAGACTCCTCCCTCTTTGGCGGGCAGCGCGGCGCGTCCCATAGGCGGCTGTGCCGACGCCGCCTTTGCCGACCGCGACCACTTACCGTCGAGGGTCCGGTTGACAGGTTCGGGGGTGGAATATACTTCTCAAGACAACGAGAACATGGCTCGGCCTCGAGCGGGCTACCCGGGCATAGGTGGGCAGTATCTTCGGATCCGAACACTTTTGGTGGGCGGGGCCGATTGGCTGGCGCGGCGGCGGAGGGACTCTCCTGCTGGCGGGTCGGGAGCAGGATCGGCAACCCACAGGGGTTCGGGCATGTACCTGGAAGACTTCGGCCACAAGGGTCCCGACGCACCGACAGGAGGCGCCGGTCGCGCCGACGGCGGGCACGCAGCATCGGGTCGTGCGGTTGAGCGGGCAGAGCCTGTCGGGCAAGCGCCGGTCAGGCGACCTGCGGTGGGTTTCCTCCGGCAGGGAGGCGCAAGGCTCGCAGAGCGCATCAGGGTCTCGGCGGGCGTCATGACTGGCGACGCCGCATCGGAGCAGCGCGCCGTCACGGGGACGCCGTGGCTGGGGCTACTGCTATGGTTCGCCGCCTGCGCCGGTCTGTTCGTCAGCCTGAGCATCAGGCCCGATAATATCGAGCGTACTCACCGCTTCGCGGCGCACAGCTCGTCCGAGGCGTCAATCGCGGGTGGTCCCTACCCGGTGCCTCTGAAAGTTCTGACGGAGCGAGCGAGCGAAGTCAGCTTGATCGCTCCCCCTCGCCTGCCGCCACGGTGGGCAGCAGATTAGACGGGCGCGCACCATATTCAGCGCCTGCGGAGCGCGGCCAGCGCGGAGGTCCCGTAGGTTCGGCCGCGACCCGTGGGCGGGAAGCTGAAGGATCGCCGACCCGCGGGATCCGGCTGAGGGCGGTAGCACAGGTCGGGCGGCCGCTGTGCCAGCGCTTCAGCGCGCGACCGCGAGTGCTGCGAACCAGGCGAGCGCGCAATTCCCCCGCAAGATCTGCAAGGCAATGCGTCATCAGTTCTCTAGGTGTGGGGAGTTGCGGCCATGCGACTGACCTTCGCTCGCTGGCTTGCCATCGGCATTGTTGCCGCCCTGCTCGCGCCGGTGGCCGCTCTGGCGCGCTTGCCGCTCGAGCGCTTGCAGGCGCCGCCGGGTTTCGAGATCGAGGTGTTCGCTGAGGTACCCGGCGCCCGTTCGCTGGCGGTGGCCGAGCATGGCGCCCGGATCTATGTGGGGACGCAGGGCGAGCGCGTGTTCGCGGTGCTCGATCCCGAGCGCGACGGCCGGGCCAACGAAGTGGTCGAGGTCGCGCATGGCCTGAAGGTGCCAAACGGCATCGCACTCGCTCCCGACGGCGCCCTGTTCGTGGTCGAGCAGCATCAGATCACCCGGTTTGATCCTTCCGGCGAGCGCAAAGTCGTGGTGCCTCCGGGCGTGCTGCCGGATTTCCGCCACCATGGCTGGCGCTATGCGGCGTTCGGCCCTGACCAGCGCCTCTACGTGACCATCGGCGCGCCGTGCAACATCTGCGAGGTGCGGGGGTTCGAAGGCACCATCATCCGTCTGCGCGAGGACGGCCACGAGGTCGAGGTCTTCGCCCGCGGCGTGCGCAATTCCCTCGGCCTGGACTGGCAACCGGGCACGGGCGATCTGTTCTTCACCGACAACGGCGGCGACCAGCTGGGCGATCTGATCCCGCCCGACGAGCTCAACCGCGCCCCGGAACGCGACCTGCACTTCGGCTATCCTTATGTCTACGGCCCGGGCCAGCCGTATCCCGAGTTCGCGGGCGATAAGCCGCCCAGCCCGGTCACCCATCCCGTGGTCAACTTCGATGCCCATGTCGCCGCGCTGGGCGTTCACTTCTATCGGGGGCGGATGTTTCCTCAGGAGTATCGCCACGCCGCATTCGTGGCGCAACACGGCTCCTGGAATCGCAGCGAACCGATCGGCTACCGGGTGGTGCGCGTGACCTTCGATGCGGACGGACGGCCGAGCGGCACCGACGTGTTCATCGACGGCTGGCTCGGCAGCGACGGCCGCGCCTGGGGCAGGCCGGTCGATATCGCCGAGCTGCCCGACGGCTCCCTCCTGATCTCCGACGACGAAGCCGGCGTGATCTACCGGGTGACGTATGCGCGGCCGTGACGGAGGGCACGGCGAGTGAGCCGATCTGTCCAAGGCCTCCAGTTTGCCCAGGCCCGTGGAAATCGCATGGTCAGGTGAAACGTACGACCGGCGGCCCTCCGCTGCCGTGCGGACGCGACTACCGAGCGTCCAGCCTGGTTTCCTCGGAGTTCCGGCTCACGTCCGCGCTGCTCACCGGGTAACCGAAGCGTCGGGCGGTATCCGCCGTGTGCCGCTCGATGATTGCGAGCTCGTCTGCGGTAAACCGCGGTCGGTAATACGATGGAAAGCGTATGACCGCCGCCTGGTCCTCGAGCCACGCCGACGGCGCGTCCAGTCGGCAGTGGGCCAGTACCCGCTGCAGCGTCTCGTGTGGGGCGCGGCACATCTCCTCGAAGCGCACGACCAGCGAAACTTCTTTCAGCGCCGGGTTGGCGTCCAGGCGATCGGCCAGATAGCCGTGGAGCTGCGCCCAGTACAGCGACCAGCCCTCCAGCTCGTCGCCGCGGCCCCAAGCGCCGGCAACGCCCGCCACGAGCCCGGGGTCGCCCGCATTGATCGGGCGTCGGTCCGGTCCGAACTCGAAGTGGCCAACCCGCTGCAGGTGCCTGACCGCTTCGGGATGGCGGCTGCACCCCTCACAGAACAGCGCGTGCTGCTTCATCAGCGACGCGATGTGCCACACCGGGTCGCGCACCGGAATGATGAAGCGGGCGTCGGGGAACAGCTTGAGCAGATACTCGAGCCGGGTGATGTTATAATTGCCTTTGGACAGGTAGCGCCGGCCGCCGCGCACGCGCAGGAGCTTGCGGATGTGCTCACGGTAGAACGCCTCGAATCGAGGATGGGCGATCTGCTCGTCCAGCACGTCGCTCTCGGACGCTTGGTGCAGGTGCGGGAAGAAGGCCATCCAGAGGATCTCTTCGAACGCCTCGGGGCTGCTCGGGCCGACCGTAATCCCGTCCCGATGGGTGCGCTCCGCCGGCGGGACCTCGCGTTTGGGCATGCGCTCGATCAGCCGGTTCCACCAGTACGGGGTGAACAGGAGCGGATAGTCCTGATAGCGGTGCGTCACCACGTCGCCATGCCGGGCGAGGGTCTCGAGCAGGATCGTGCTGCCAGCGCGCGCCAGGCCGCTGATGAAAAGCGGGCGCTCGATTGCGGTCGCGCCGATCTCGTCTTGCATCACGCGGGTTTCGAGATTGCCGATCGCGATCCACAGCCGAGGACGCCGGCTGACGAAGCCGCCGACCGCGTCGACCCAGCGCGCCACTTGGAACCCGTCCCAAGCGTTGCTTGGTGCCATCCGAGATCCCCGTACTCCTCATTCGATCCGGGCGGCAAACTTGATCGCGAGCGAGGCCGCGAGCACGACGCCCAAGAACACCACATACCACGCTCGTAACCAGGCTGGGCCCACGGTCAGGTATTCCTTCTGTGGCAGGCCCAGCTCGATCGATTCCAGCCGGCTGCTGTCGGGCAGGTAGCCGATGGGGTTGCCGACCAACGCGTTCCACCAGTGGCGCTTGTGAATCGTCGGCACGGGTGCGGTCAGCGAAATGCGTTCCACCACGTTGCCGGCGCCGTCGAGCACCACGACCTCAGGGCCCGACTGCGCCTGGACCGCAAGCGCCCGCGCCGCGCTGGTCTCGGGCTGCGTGCGGACCGGGATCTCCGCCTCACCCGGAAAAGCGTAGCCATAGGCCGTGCTCAGCCAGACCAGCAGCGCCAGCACCGGCAGCGACCCGAGCAGCGCGGGGCCCGTCACCAGCCCGAGCTGCCGGAGCGCCGTACGCAACAGCCTGCCCATCAACGGCCAGGCACCGGCGAACTCGCCATCATAGCCGTCCAGCGCACGGCGGGCAGCCAGGGCGTCCGCCTTGGCCTGAGCGATGCGGGTCTGCGGCGAAAACAGCCAGTACACGCCCATCGACACCACCGCCGCGACCACACCCCAAACGACGAGGCGGAGGGTGGGCGGGGCGAAGCCGCTCAGAACCCCGTCGAGCCTGGCGAACAGCGGGGCCGGAAGGTCCAACAGACCCACGGATGTGGGTCAAACCAGCGGGCCAGCTAGGCGCTGCGGCGTTCCGGCTGCGGCCGAGTGCCCGGGGCAGTGATCTCCGACGCCGACGGTTCAGGGGCGCCCCGGCTCCGGCGGAGCAGCCGGCGCACCGGCCAGACCACGATGAAGGCAACCGCGGCAAAGATCGCGACCAGCAGGCCCCAGAAGGCGCCGACCAGACTCAGCCCGGCGCCCGGGCCGACATAAGCCGCGGCCGGTGCGGCGGTGCCCAACGCCGCGACGGCCACTGCAATTAAGGTGAGCAGAACCTTCACACCTTCCTCCGTCGGCTTCAGCTGCTGGGCGCGCGAGGGTCCCTTCAGCTGGTGGGTGATTCGAGGAACTTCCGATCCAGCTTTGCCGGATCGATACGCTGTGCCTCGGACACGACCGGGATGAACTCGTCGCCGTCGCCGCCTCGAATGGGATCAACATACTCCCACACGATCTCGCCGTTCCGGGTCACTTCGAGCATGCGGCCCCCGTCTGACTCGGTGATCAGAGTGTTGCCGTTCGCCAGCCGCTCCTGATCGGAGCGGAGACTGCTGTGCAACGGGTTCTGATCGTCACCGGTATAGCTCCAGACCAGCTCGAGGGTCTTTGGATTGAACTCGATCACGCGCGAGATGCCGCCCGGACCGTAGTTCCCGTAGTTGTCGAACAGCAGCATGTTGCCGTTCGGCAGCAGGTCGGGATCGTGCTGGCCCACCCAGGAGCCGCGCAGGGCCCAGGTGAAGACTTCCCGATCCAGATCGACCAGCCCGATCGCCCCGAGCTCGCGCATCGAGATCAGGACCTGGTGGCCCGAAACGCCCGACAGGCGCATCGCGGCGTCCCCGTCGATCACGTCCACGGCGTTCGTGTGCACGTAGTCGTCCTTCGAATACCAGGCGACGGTGTTCACCATGCGGGCATACGGCGACGCCACCAGGGCATCGAGCACGGACACCTTCTTCAGCACTTTCCCGTCCGGTGACAACACCACGATGAAATCATCGACGCGCGGCGGCTTCAGATGTCGCCAATTATCAATGACGGTATTACGGATCTCGTGGGTAAGAACATAAATGTTGCCATCAGGCCCGACATCTAGATCGTGATGGACGCCTTCTAGATACTTCCAGATCAGGTGCGAATCTTTGTCCATCTTGGCGAGACCGTAACCCCAGGGGGTGTCGCCGACAGCCTCGTAGATCGCCAGAAGATCCCCGTTCGGATAGAGATAGGCGCTGCGGTAGTGGACCATGGAATCGGGACGCGGATTCTTGACCTGGGCGGTCTCGTCCCAGATCGCGCTGAACGGCAGCTGCCATTCGTGCAGCACCTCTCCCGTCATCGAGATGAGAGCAGCCCGCTGACCCTCGCCCGAAGTAAAGAGCGTATAGCCGTTCAGCGCCTTGGCCGGATCGTAGACGGTGACGCCGCGGCGCTCAGTGCGCGCCCGTTCCCAGAAGCCGACCGGATAGGGGCTGTTGTACTGGGTCTTCGCCGCGAGAAGCGCCTCGCCCCCGCGATAGGCATCCACAAGATAACGGGCGGGCCATGCCTCTGAAAACATTGCGAAGCTGCCCGCGACAAAGCCGAGAAAGCCCACCGACAAGAAGAACCCGACACGCACAAGCGCCGTGGAAACGGATTCAGCCATGACGTAGCATTTTTTCGTGCTTAGCGCTTGCACTCTACTGCGCCTTTCTGGGGATTATCGGAGCGGTGCCACCACCCACGCTTCGTTAACAACCCGCCGCTCTGATTTGTTCCGACGGGTTCGCGGCCTCCGTGCTCCCACCATTGCCCTCCCGAGCGGTTCTTAAGCAAGGAGGATGTGGCCTCCCGAACGCTCCATACGAGGGCGCGAGACCGGTCGCAAGGGGGCGTGACGTCGAGTCAGCAGGAGTCATCAAGGCGTCTGTCCGCGCGCGAGCGCGCCCCAGCTACTCGACGGTAGTGGCCGCGGCAACGACGCTGTTCCGGCCCGATGGGCAATCGTCTGTCGGATCCGAGCCACCGGGGCGGACAGCGGGCATTGGTCGGCGGGACGGCTGCGGGCCACGCCGTTGACTTGGCTTGAACGCCGACTATTGTCTCGCCTGGCAAATGGACCGAGCCCCTGATGTGGAACCGCGCGATGGCACGGGCTGACCGGCCTCTATCGCCGCATCTGCAGATCTTCCGTTGGTATTTCACGATGGCGTTGTCGATCGCTCATCGGATCACGGGGGTCGGGCTTGCTTTCGGGCTGGTGCTGTTCACCTGGTGGCTGCTCGCGCTTGCCAGCGGACCGGAGGCGTTCGCCGTCGTGGACCGCGTCATGTCGTCCTGGTTCGGCGCCCTGGTCCTTTTCCTCTACACGCTCACCCTGTTTTACCACATGGGTAATGGCATCCGCCATCTGGTCTGGGACTTCGGCTATGGCTTCGACCCGCAGCTCGCGCGCGCCTCGGGCGCCGCGGTGTTGGCGTTTGCCGGCGCGATGACCGTGCTGATCTGGCTGGTCGTGGCGCTTGCCCGGTAGGCAGCAGCACGTGTCCGCGCAGACGCCTCTCGCCAGGGCGCGTGGCCTGGGAGCCGCGCACGGCGGTCTGGGCCACTGGACGGCGCAACGCCTGACCGCGCTTGCCAATGCGGTTTTGCTGCTGTGGTTCGTGTTCAGCGCCGCGGCGCTTGCCGGCGCCAGCTACGCCGAGGTGCGCGCCTGGCTGGCCTCACCGCTCGCCGCGACCCTGATGATCCTGTTGATCATCTCGGTGTTCTACCACGCGCCGCTCGGCCTCCAGGTGATCGTCGAAGACTACGTGCATCACCCCGGCGGCCGGATTGGGGCGCTGATCCTGATCCGCCTGCTCGTCTTCGCGTTGGCGGTCGCCTGCATCGTCGCGGTGTTGATCGTCGCCCTCGGATCCTGACGCCATGCCCAAGGCCTACCCGATCACCGATCACACGTTCGACGTCCTGGTGGTAGGCGCCGGCGGCTCGGGCCTGCGCGCAGCGGTCGGCCTGGTCGAGGGCGGGCTGCGCACCGCCTGTATCTCCAAGATCTATCCGACCCGAAGCCACACCGTCGCCGCGCAGGGCGGCATCAACGCGGCGCTCGGCAACATGGGCCCCGACGACTGGCGCTTTCACATGTACGACACGGTCAAGGGCTCGGACTGGCTGGGCGACCAGGACGCGATCGAGTACATGACCAAGCACGCGCCGGCGGCGGTGATCGAACTCGAGCACTACGGCGTGCCGTTCTCGCGCACGCCCGAAGGCAAGATCTACCAGCGCGCGTTCGGCGGTCAGTCGATCGACTATGGCGCGGCCCAGGCCTATCGCACGTGCGCCGCCGCCGATCGCACCGGACACGCGATGCTGCACACGCTTTACCAGCAGGCGATCAAGAACAAGGTACAGTTCTTCAACGAGTATTTCGCGCTCGACCTGATCATGGACGAAGATGGCGCCTGCCGCGGCGTCATGGCGTTGTGTCTCGAGGATGGCACGCTGCACCGCTTCCGCGCGCAACTCACGGTGCTCGCCACCGGCGGCTACGGACGGGTGTACTTCTCCTGCACGTCCGCGCACACCTGCACCGGCGACGGCAACGCCATGGTGCTGCGCGCCGGCCTGCCGCTCCAGGACATGGAGTTCGTGCAATTCCATCCGTCCGGCGTCTACGGCGCCGGTTGCCTGATTACCGAGGGCGCGCGCGGCGAGGGTGGCTATCTGACCAACAGCGAGGGCGAGCGCTTCATGCCGCGTTATGCGCCCTCGGCGAAGGACCTCGCCTCGCGCGACGTGGTGTCGCGGGCGATCACGATCGAGATCAACGAGGGGCGCGGCTGCGGGCCCAATCGCGACTATGTCGAGTTGCATCTCGAGCACCTCGATCCCGAGCTGCTGCACGAGCGCCTGCCCGGCATTTCGGAGACCGCGCGCATTTTCGCCGGGGTCGACGTGAGCAAGGAGCCGATCCCGGTGGTGCCGACCTGCCACTACAACATGGGCGGCATTCCGACCAACTATCTGACCGAGGTGGTGACCGTGGCGAACGGCCATGCCGAGCACCTGGTCACCGGTCTGATGGCGGTCGGCGAGGCCGCCTGTACTTCGGTGCACGGCGCCAACCGGCTCGGTGGCAATTCGCTGATCGATCTTCTGGTATTCGGCCGCGCCGCCGCGCATCGGGCGGGGGACGTCGTGACGCCGGACGGGGCGCAGAAGCCATTGGCCAAGGACGCCGGCGAGGCAGCGATCGACCGGCTGGACCGCACCCGCCACGCGGCCGGCTCCCAGTCGACCGGCGAGATCCGCCTCAACATGCAGCGCACCATGCAGCGCTACGCGTCGGTGTTCCGCACGGGTGAGATGCTCGAGGCGGGCGCGGGCAGGCTGGACCAGGTGGCGGGCAGCCTCGACGAGCTGCGCCTCACTGACCGCTCGATGATCTGGAACACCGATCTGGTCGAAGCCCTGGAGCTGCAGAATCTCATGCTCCAGGCGGTCGCGACCATGCACTCGGCGCTGTACCGCACCGAAAGCCGCGGCGCGCACGCGCGCGAGGACTATCCCGAGCGCGACGACGAACACTGGCTCAAGCACACCTTGTGCTGGGTCGACGGGCGGCACAAGGCGGAGGTCGGGGCCCGGCCGGTGCACCTGCGTCCGCTGACCAAGGAGGTCGAGCCGATCCCGCCACAAAAGCGCGTGTACTGAAACGGCTGGCGGTGGCATGGCCAAATTTTCGCTGCCAAGGAACTCGACGGTCCGCCCGGGCAGGTCGCACAAGGCTCCCCCCGGGGCGAAGCGGCCACGAACCTTCGAGGTTTACCGTTGGGATCCGGAAGGGGACGGCAATCCCCGCCTGGACAGCTTCGAGGTCGACCTCGCCGACTGCGGGCCGATGGTCCTGGACGCGCTGATCAAGATCAAGACCGAGCAGGACAGCGGGTTGACCTTCCGGCGCTCGTGCCGGGAAGGGGTGTGCGGCTCGTGTTCCATGAACATCGACGGCCGCAACACGCTCGCCTGCACCAAGGCGATCGAAGACATCGTTGGCAGCGTCAAAATCTACCCCTTGCCGCACATGGCGGTGATCAAGGATCTGGTCACCGACTTCACGCATTTCTTCGCGCAGTACGCGTCGATCGAGCCGTGGCTGCAGACCGAGACGCCACCGCCCGAGCGCGAATGGGCGCAGACGCCGCAGGATCGGGCTAAGCTGGATGGCCTGTACGAGTGCATCCTGTGCGCCTGCTGCTCGACCGCGTGCCCGAGCTACTGGTGGAACCCGGAGCGGTTCCTCGGACCGGCAGTCCTGCTCCAGGCCCAGCGCTGGCTCGCCGACTCCCGCGACGAGCATGCCGGCGAGCGGCTCGACCAGCTGGAGGATCCGTTCCGGCTGTATCGCTGCCACACCATCATGAACTGCACGAACACCTGCCCCAAGGGGCTCAACCCGGCCAAGGCAATCGCCCAGATCAAGAAATTAATGGTTGAAAGACAATTGTAATTGATCAACCTCGACAGGCCTTGCACAGCCTGTGGAAAATCGCTAATACACCTCGCGAAGACATAAGCCGGCAACGGCAACTGCTCTAAGAGCATCACTCGCTGGGGAGGCTGCTACGGCCTCCTTTTTTCTTGGGCCTGGCCAGCCGGCACGCCATTCCGCTCGGTGCGTGCATCGCTCTACTTCAGGTCCAGCCGCTCCGCTCCCATCGTCCCTCGTCCGTTCCGGTGCAGTAACGTACGCCGAGATTCCGGCGCATTCCCGGCCCGATCTTCTGGCCGATCGATCTGACGGCTGCCGATCAGGCCTCGCCGTCGGCGCGTTCGCCCGCCGGACCTGTGCCAACCGCGCCGGGGCGCGCGTTCTTGCAGCGTCATGGAAGGCGCGACGGAATTCTCTCGGCGTCAGGCGCTCTGTCCCAGCTGGACAGCTGCTTGCCAGCCGCCCCGGAATGTCGTTACTTGGCTTCTACCAAGCGCATCAGGGGAATGCAGGCGGCGAGCCTGCGCGGGTTGATCAGGGAGGCTGGCAATGAGCAGTGAGCGCGAGCGGCGTGAGTTCCAGGCGGGCCTTGCCGAGGAGGTCGACGCCTGGCTCCGGGGCGACAAGTCGAGGCGCACCTTTCTCCAGCGGCTGGTCGAGCTCGGCGGCGCGACGGCGCTGGCGCGCCCGGGTCTCGCGCTGCTCGGCACCAGCCTAGGCGCGAGCGCGGCGCGCGCCGCGGTCGAGCTCGCCGATCCGAGCACGCCATTCGGCCAGGCCCAGGCCGCCGCGGTCAAGGCGTCGACCGAAGGGCCGCCCGAGAACTCGGCGTACCGCGCGGTCGAGGCGGCGAAGCAGTACGAGGGGGCGACCATCAACATGACCTACGAGTCGGGTCTGCAGGCGCTCGAGCCCCGGAACTTCTCCGGGCCGCTCTGGCAGGACCTGACCGGCATCGGCTTCAACGTCGAGGAGCTGCCGCATCCGGACCAGTATTCCAAGCCGATCGCCGAGCACATCGCCGGCTCCGGCGCCTTCGACATCCTCGACATCGAGCCCGCCTGGATTCCCTCGATGGCCAACGGCGGCGTGATCCTGCCGATCGACGACTACGTCGAGCAGTACATGGACAAGGCCGACCTCGAGGACTACCACCCGCTGTACCAGTACCTGCCGACCTTTAAGGGCAAGCGCTGGGGCTTCTTCGACGACGGCGACGTGTTCGCGCTCTACTACCGCACCGACATCTTCGACGATGCCAAGCTGCAGCAGGCGTACAAGGCCAAGTTCAATGCCGACCTGCGCGTGCCGCAGACCTGGGACGAGTATGCCCAGGTGGCGCAGTTCATCACCGACCAGCTCGCCCCGAACGTCTACGGCGGCGCGCACTTCCGTAAGGCGGGCAGCCCGGGCAACCAGTTCTCGTTCCTGCAGCAGTATCGCACCAACGGCGGCAGGTTCTTCGACGAGGCGACGATGAAGTCGCAGCTCGACTCGCCGGCCGGGCTCAAGACCTTCCAGCAGATGATCGCAGCCAATAACGCATCGATCCCCGGCAACAACGACATGGACGCCGTGGCCGTGTGGGTCGCCTGGCTGCAGGGCATGGTCGCGATGATCATCTCGTGGCCGCCGACCGGGCGGATGAGCGAGAACTATGCGCAGCGCGACAAGGCGATCACCTTCGTGCCGGAGTCGACGATCGTCGGCAAGGTCGGCTACGCCGTGGTGCCCGGCGGCAATCCCCAGCATGCGTCCGGCTATGTGAAGGCGCTGGCCGCCGGCTCGAGCAACGAGGAGGCCGCCTATCTGTTCATGCAGTGGTCGACCAGTCCGGCGGTGTCGCTGGCCAGGGTGACCGCGCCGTTCGCGCTGCGCGATCCCTATCGGATGTCGCACTTCACCTCGCCGCTGTACCGGGCGCTCTGGCCGAACGCCAAGGACTATCTGATCAACCTCAGCAACTCGGCGAACGGCGCGGTGCTCGACATGATCATGCCCGGCTGGCAGGACTACGCGCTGTCGGTCGACCGCATGTGCACCGCGGTCTGGGCCGGGGAGGATCCCAAGACTGCCCTGCAGCGCGCCGCCGCGGAGTGGGACGCCGTGACCGAGCGGCTCGGCGTCGACAGCCAGCGCGAGGCCTATCAGCAGTTCGTGAAGCTGCCCGGCGCGTATGCCGACAACACCATCGAGAAGATGGGCCTCGCGGTGCACATCACGTAAGCTACGCTCGCGCGGCGCAGTCGGCGCAGCGACGGCGGGTGCCGCGCCCGTTGCAGGGGTTCGGCACTCGCGGTTCGCGCGGGCGAGGCTGAAGTTTCGAGCTGAAGGAAGCGGGCAGGGCGATGGCGGATGGCGTCAGCGTGAACGGTGTCGCTGCCCGGCGGATCGCTCGGGCAACAGCGACATCGTCATGGGCCGAACGGCACATCGAATGGCTGCTCGTCGCTCCCGCCGTGCTCCTGATCGTGGCGCTGTCGATCTACCCCTTGATCTACTCGGTCTGGGTCGCGTTCGTTAACTACGACTTCGAGATTCCCGGCCATGCGTTCGTCGGCCTGCAGAACTTCGCGGACATTGTGGCGGACCCGATCGCGCGCCGATCGCTGGTCAATACTGCGATCCTCTCGGTCGCTTGCGTCGCGGTCGAGTTCGTGCTCGGCCTGATGCTGGCGCTGGCCATGGTCCAGCCCTTTCGCGGCCGCGCCCTGATCATGCCGATCCTGATCGTGCCCCTGTTCATCAGCCCGGTAATCGTCGGCCAGTTCTGGTCGCTGCTGCTTCAGCAGCCCTATGGTCCGACCAACTACCTTCTGGGCCAGCTGGTCGGGGCGCCGGTGCAGATCAGCTGGCTGACCCAGACACCCTGGAACTTCATCGCCATCATCACCGCCGACGTCTGGCAGTGGACGCCGTTCATGTTCGTGATTCTCCTCGCCGGGCTCACCTCGATCGCGCCCGAGCTGTTCGAGGCGGCCGAGCTCGACGGCGCCACGTCCTGGCAGACGTTTCACCACATCACGCTGCCGCTGCTCCTGCCGATCATCCTGCTCGCGCTCACGTTCCGGCTGCTGGACGCGGTCAAGCTGTTCGACGTGATCTACGTGATGACCGGCGGCGGCCCCGGCTCGAGCACCTATACCGCTTCGTTCTATCTCTATCAGATCGGCTTCCAGCAGTTTCATCTGTCCAAGGCCACGGCCGGCGCCTGGATCTTCCTGATCCTCTCCGCGGTGATCATCGCGGTGTTGGTCCGCCGGCTGCTACGCCCGGAGGTCCGCTGATGGCGGCGGCGCGCACTCGACGCGGCCCGGAATTCCGCCTCGGCTTCGGCTTGGTGCGCTTCCTCTATCTCGCTCTGTTCCTGATTTTCGTGCTGGCGCCGCTCTACTGGGTGGTGATCACCTCGATCAAGCCGACCAGCGACTATCTGGCGATCCCGCCGGTGTGGTTCCCGGCGGAGCCGACCATCGTGCACTACACCGCGGCGCTGTTCGCCTATCGCGGGCTCGCCGGGCTGATCAACAGCCTGGTCGTGGCGAGCGCGACCACGCTGCTCTCGGCGCTGCTCGGCACCCTCATGGGCTACAGTCTCGCCCGCTTCAACACCGGCGGGCCGCATCTGTCGTTCTGGGTGCTGTCGCAGCGCTTCCTGCCGCCGATCGCGATCGTGCTGCCGGTGTTCCTGCTCTATCGCGGCTGGGGCCTCTACGACACGCGGATCGGACTGATCCTGATCTATACCGTGATCACGCTGCCGCTCTCGGTCTGGATGATGTACGCGTATTTCCGCCAGCTGCCCAAGGAGATGGAGGAGGCGGCGCTGGTCGACGGCTGCACCCGGTGGGGAGCGTTCTGGCGGGTCGCCCTGCCGCTCGCCGTGCCCGGCATCGTGGTCGCCGCCGTGTTCGCCTTCATCTTCGTCTGGACCGAGTTCTTCTTCGCGCTCAACCTGACCAGCCGGAAGGCGTTCACGCTGCCGACCATCTTTCGCGCGTTTCTCGGCTTCCAGGCGTCGCAGTACGGCGAGGCGAGCGCGCTCGCCGTCACCTCCCTCGTGCCCTCGATCATCCTCGGCATGCTGGTCCAGCGTCATCTGGTGCGCGGCCTGACGCTGGGCGCGGTGCAGGGCTGACGCCGAACGTCGGCTCGTCGAGAATGCCGGTCCGTGATCTGCTTCGCGGGCCTCGAGCGGCGAGAGAGATGGCGACACGCTAGACTAGACTAGCGGGCTTGGCGGTCAGATGGAACACCGCGGGCATGGGCGACGTCGGGGGCGCATTTTGCGGGACTGCAGGCGACGAGAAGCTGGCCGACGGCGACGGGCTCGGGCAGGCTGGCGGGCGCTCGGGACGCCGCCGGTCGCGGGCAGGCGCCGGGCTCGGGTTCGTTCGGCAGCCACGCGGCAGCCGGCTCGTGCAGCGTGCCGGGCGTCGGCGGCTCGCTAAGGACGTATTCTTGTCGGGGCAGCGCCCCGTGCTCGGGTTCGTTCGGTGGCGCGCGATCGGCGAGCCGTGGCCGCGCCGCGGGCCGGATCGTGGACATCGCCAGGGCGACATCGGTCCCGAGCGCCTGCCCGGCCTGAAGCACCTGCTCGGCCATCGCCGCCTGCTCGGCCTGGAGCGCCTTCAGCGTCTTGAGCGCGCGCCAGAACTCGGCCATGGCCGCGCCGCGGTAGCGCAGCAATGTCTCGAACGAGCGGGTGCCGTTGCCGTCGCGAATCAGGGCGAGCCCGAGCCCGCCGTCCGCGATCCGGCGCTCCTCGAACAGCTCGGCTTCGATCCGGTCCGCCCGCGCGAGGCGCCACGCCGCGACCGCGACACGGCGCGCGAGCACGGCCTGGAGCGCACCGACCGGCGCAAGCTCCGCCAGGAGCGCGGCCTCGAGCGCGACGAACTCCCCAGCGTCCTCCTCCGGCAGCACGAGATGCTTCTGCGCGCGCAGGCCGTGCTTCAGTGCATTCTGCGCCGCGCGCGCCTTGCCTTCTTCGGTCTTCGGCCCGCGCGACCTGGCGCCGTTCTGGCGGCTCGCCTCGGCGCGCGCATTGCTGACGGGACCGGCCGCGCGCGGCGCGGCGGTTGCGCTTGACATGACTGGGCTCCTCGGGCTGGGGACGGGGGCGACCGTGCAGGCGGGCTCGGACAGGCTCGCGCAATCGACAATCCTACCCGATTCTAGGAATATTGTCCAGGGACACTGACCGCCGCAGCGGCACGGTGGGGGTGGAGGGCGCGAACCAAAAGGGCCTGCGGGCGCGACCGCCCGGCGCCCGCATTAACCTTTTGCTAACCTCACAGTTCATAAAGGTCGCCGTATCAGGGTGGGAATCCGTCGCCGCGCCGGGAGCGAGGACCCTCGGCACCGAGCGCTGGGAACACGGATCGTTTGCTTTGGCGGGGACCAGCACGGTGGTGCGGAGAACAGGCTCGGCCTGCGCTGACTTCTCCAGGATGGGCCGTCACCGACGTCGAGTACCCGTCGATCGATCGCTCGGGGGCGCCCGGCTCTGACCAGCGGCCACGCGCACAAACTTCCTGGCATTCGGTCGCCGATCGACTGCGGGCATCGGGACCGGCACGCCCGCCGAACCGCCTGCCGCACCGCGCTCAAGACCCGGCGGGTCTGCGCCGCCATCCTCCGCTCGGCCAAGACCGGCGATCGGGTCGAGACGGGCGTCGCAGCTGACCCGGCCCCAGCGGGTCCGCGCCGCCCTCCTCCGCTCGGCCAGGACCGGCGATCGGGTCGCGACGGGCGTCGCGGCTGACCCAGTCCCAGCGAACGGCGGTGCCGCATTAACCTTTGGCTAACCTCAACACGGCATAAAGGTCACCGTGTCAGGGTGGGAATCCGTCGCCGCGCCGGGAGGGAAAGGACCGGAGGTGGTGCGGGGTGCGGAGAACAGGTTCCGCCTGCGCTGACTTTTCCAGAGTGGGCCTCGCCGACGTCGAGCACCCGTCGATCGACCGCTCGGGGGCGACCGGCCCGGGACCAGCGGCCACGCGCACAACCTTGCTTGCAATGCGCTCGCCGATCGACTGCAGGACATCGGGACCGGTACGCCCGCCGAACCGACCTGCCGCACCGCGCTCAAGACCCGGCGGGTCCGCGCAGCCATCCTCCGCTCGGCCAGGCCCGGCGATCAGGTCGAGACGGGCGTCGCGGCTGACCCAGGCCCAGCGACCGGCGGCGCCGCATTAACCTTTTGCTAACCTTAACACGGCATAAATGTCGCCGTGTCAGGGTGGGAATCCGTCGCCGCGCCGGGAGGGAAAGGACCGGAGGTGGTGCGGGGTGCGAGAACAGCTTCCCGCCTGCGCTGACTTCTCCAGGATGGGCCGTCACCGCCGTCGAGCACCCGTAGCTCGACCGCTCGGGGGCAACCGGCCCCTGACTATCGGCCACGCGCACAACCTTCTTTGTAATGCGCGCTCGCCGATTGCCTGCAGGGCGTCGGCACCGGCACGCCCGCCGAACCGTCCTGCCGCACCGCGCTCAAGACCCGGCGGGTCCGCGCCGCCGTCCTCCGTTCGGCCAGGACCGGCCAGCGGCCCGAGACGGCAACCGCCCCCGCGGCGCTCAGAAGATCGGCATGTCGAAGCGGATCGGCAGGGAAGCTCGCGCGGCATAGTCGGGCGCATCGTCGGTCAGACCGATGTCGGCGGCGACGTCGAGCAGCATGCCGCGGCCGAGGATCACGGACGCGCCGAAGGTCGCGGTCCCGATCACGCTCTCCGAGCCATTGATGCCCTCGCCGTCCACTTGGGAATTGTCGACGAAGCGCTGACCGAGCGCGAGGCGCAGCGACGTCGCCGGGCTGGCCGCGAGGACCGTGCCGATCGTGAAGCCGAGCTCGTCGCCCGGTTTCACGTGGTCATTCTCGAAGGTGGTCTCGTACGAGACGCCGCCGACGAACGCGAGCGGATCCTGGCGCTTGACCGCGCTCAGGTTGCCGCTGAGCTCGTTGAAGCCGCCGCCGAGCGGGACGCCATTGCTGCTGGTCTTGCCGGTGTCGGCATCCCAGGTGATCCGGCCGACCAGATCCGGCCACCAGTGGCCGTCCTCGCGCGCCAGAGTCTTGGCGAAGCCGATGCTGAAATCACCCATGCCCTGGCCGACCGCGTCGGTCTCGTCGCGCTCGTTGAAGCCGACCTTGGTGACGGTCGACTGCTCGACCACACGGTAGGGCAGCTCGAACTCAAGTTGCGAGTCGAAGGGCAGACCAAAGCGCAGATCCTCACCGCTGACGAATTCGTTGCGGCGGATCTCCACCTCGGCGCCGGCCGGAACCCCATTCATCATGGCGAGCGCCGGCGCGTCGCTTTCCCGACGCGTATAGCTGAAGAAGGGCTCCACCTCGACCTGTCCGACCGGCAGCAGCAGCACGCCGGTCTGGACCAGCGTCCGCTCGAGCGCGCGATCGAGCTCATCCTGCTCCACCTCGAATTGCCCCGGCTTGGTCGGCGCGTTCGCCGCTCCGCCGCCTGCCGACTGAGTTCCGCCCGTCGCCTTTCCCTCGGACGCGCCGGGTGGCGCAGCGGGTGCCGAAGATGGGGCCTGGGCGACGGCGGGCCCTTCCGCTGCCGGCGAGGGGAGTGGCGCCGCCACGCCGGCGGCAACCGATCCGGTTCCACCGGCCACGACCTGATCGAGATCGCCGCTGGCCAGCACCTGCCGCCGCTCGAGCTGCTCGACGCGCGCGAGCAGATTTTCGATCACCGCGTCCCGCTGCTCGAGCGACTGGCGCAGCTCGCCGACCGTATCGCCCGCCGGATGCGTGACCGCCTGCGCCACGCGTTGCCGCGCCAGTCCTCCGGACACGTCGAGCACGAGGATCCGATCGTCCTCGAGGCCGAACGCCCTGACGCTCGCATCAGGCGCCACCCGCAGGATCACCCGACTGGTCACCGCGCCGCCTTCCCCCCGGGCGTCCGCGACCCTACGGGCCGCTCCGGCGCGCAACGGGGCGAGATCGATCCGGCCCGGCCGGCCGAAGGCGACCACGACCTGGTCGCCACGGCGTACCACCTCGTGCTCGACCGGCGCCGGCCATTCGAACACCACCCGCTCGAATGCGCCGTGGTCGCCGACGCGGACCTCGACGTCGGGCGGGCTGTCGGCGGGCGGCTGGACGGGCGCGTGATCTGCGGGACGGACCTCAGCTGCGGTCCCGGGAGGTTCGGCCGGGGTCTTGCGTTCCGGTAACGCCACACGGCTGGAGGGTGGCTGGGAGTCCCGTGATGCGACCTTGACGGAGGGCGCCTCGGACGGGGCCGCTGCCGTGCTTTGCCGCGCCGTGCCCCCGGACAAATCGACCGCCACGATCCGATCGTCCTTCAGGCTGAAGGCTCGCACCTCGGCATCGGGTACGACCCGCAGCACGACCTCGCCCGTCGGGTCGCCGCCCTCTGACCAGGCTTCGACTAGCCGGCGGCCGAAGCCCTCGCGCAGCCGGGTGAGATCGATCCGGCCCGGCCGCCCGAACCCGATGACCACCTGGTCTCCCCGCTGGACCACGGTGTGCTCGACCGGCTCCGGCCATTCGAACACCACCCGCTCGAAATTGCGGTGCTGGCCGAGCCGCACCTGGACCTGCGGCGCCGCAGCGCCGGTCGGCTGCTCCGGCGCATTGGCTACCGCGTCGCCGGCCGCGCGCTCACCAGCCACCGGGCTGCTGAAGCTGGCTTGCGCACCGTGCAGTTCGTCCGGCGCGGCCGCGCCGGGTGACGGCTCGGCGGCGGGTGCGGTTTGCGCTCCGGAGCGGTCCGCCGGCACGACGATCTTTGCCACCGGCTCGCTCGAGCGGGCGCTTGGGCTCGGGTCATCGGGCGCGACTGCAGTGGTCCAGCCGGTGAAGCCGAGGGCCAGGCCCAGGCCGGCGCTGAGCAGAGGGATCCCCCGCGCCACGCTGAATGGCCGAGCGAGCCATCCCCTCATGGCTGGCTCAAGCAGGCTGTACCTGGACGCCGGAAGCGCCCGGAAGCAACCGCGCCGGAGCGCACGCAGCAGCTCGACCGGCGCGGACTGCGGTTCCCCATGACAGCGCTCATCGCAGCGACACGAAATCGCTCGGGCGGCTCGCCAGCTGATTCGGCGGCGCCGCATTATCGGCCCTGGCGACCACGAAGCCGACCCGGCCGAACTCGGGATAGTCCAGCCAGGCGGCCTCGAACTGCCCCGCGAGCATGGTGTGATTGCCGAACGCCGGGTCCGCCACGAGCACGCGATTGCCGAGCACGCCGCGGACCACCACGAAGTGGTTGTAGCCCTGGGACTTGACGGGGACCATGATCGGCGCGCGCTCGATCAGGTCCGCAAGCGAGAGCTTGCCGTACCCGATGCCCTTATACCCGCGCTGCTCGACGTAGCGCTTGAGGTCGAGCAGCGAGAAGCCGTGGCGGGCGCGCACGAGCGTGGGCTCGGCCAGGTACTCCTCGCGCTGGATCAGGCCTTTGGCAATTTCCCGCTCGGACGCCGGATCGCCGTGCTGATAGTTGAGCAGGGTCGCCAGCGCCGCGGCCCCGCAGCTCAAATCCCACTGCTGCACGACGACGCGGTCCTGCCGCATCTCGAGGAGTGATTTGACTGGTCCCTGGCCGGCCGCGAGCAGGGGCGAGGACCACGCGCTCGCGACGGCCAGACAACAGGCGACCAGCGCCGCGGTGTTCCTGACTGATCTTCTTCGTATGTTTGCCGCGTCAGGGACTTGCATAAAGGGCTGTTCCCGTATTCCGGCGTACCCGCGTCCGGGACTCACAACCGACCTGTTCCTCACCCGTGACCTGCGGGACAGACGATACCAGCCCCATGCACGAGGCATGGGGCTGGATACTCGCGGTGCTAGTACTTCGCGTCTCCGCCGTCCTTCATCCCGCCATCCTGCTTGTACTGCGGGAAATCAGACGCAGCGATGGACGACGAATATGCGACGCCCGAGAACTTCGTGAAGTCGGTATCGGCGAGCGTTTTGGTTTCAGCGGTGCAGCCGAAACCAAAACAGTTGGAGCCGGCCTCGGCGTCGGCGAGCCAGCCGTCGATATAGTTATTGACGTAGACGTCCGCGTGCTTCTTGAAGTCGATGTCCTTGTAACTGTCGTACTTGTTCTGGACGTACGCGTCGAACTGCACGGTGCCGTACCCGGCGGCCGTGACACCATCCATCTGGTCCGCCGACAGGGTCAAGGGTTCGGCCTGCGCGGTGCCGACTGCCATCGCGGCACCCAGGACCAGGCCGGACAACACTAGCTTCTTCATGCTTCCTCTCCTTCTTTCATGCGGATAGCCCGCTGCCGGTAGCCTGCCGCATCTTGGGGCACAGATCCCACGGCAGGCTTTGACGCGCGCGCACAGCGCTCGACGTCAAACTGTAGTTTTCCTCTGGCGCGGCGGTCGTGCGGCCAATTTCGCTCGCCGCCACGGGTCGTGAATGTAGGGGGAGATACGTGTTCAACATTGAACCAGAGCCGAGCTTCATTGGTCAAAACCGATCATTGGGGCGCCAAGGGCGGATCGGCGCTCAACAATGTCGAATTCAGTTCTCGAATCATTTTCGTCGGATCTGTAAATGAAACCGCTACGACCAAGCCCGCCGACAGACCAGCGGCTCCCCCACCGCCGTCAGCCTTGAACGCCCGGGTGCCGTAGTAGACGATGTCGCCCGCGCCAAACACCGCGCTGCCCACGTCGACGTCCGCTTCCTCACCGCAACAGGCGAGTGCCTGTCCCGTCGTAAAGCCAAAGCCCACGTCGAAGTTCTTGCCGTCGAGCACCGACGTATGGGCGTCGGTCAGCGCCCGCGTGCTGTCGCCAAACGCGGCAGCGATCGAGTTGACGTCAACCAGGACACCGGCCGCGGTGATGCTTTCCAACTCGAGGTCGGAAAGTACTTGCGGTTCGCCCGCAACACTGACCGAGGTCGTCATCCCCAATATCAGCGCCGCCGCAGCCCAATTCACGGATGGTCCCCTTTATTCTGCCGGTTCAGACAAGCATCAACCATAAGCCACGATAATTTGTTCAGAAATTGATCTTTAGTCCCATGAACGAACACCTGCCGGCCGCGAGAGCGCGTTGAGCGGCTCTTGACATCCCTGCCAGTTCGTTCGGCTATCTGGTTGGCAAAAGGCTGGTTCTTGCCTCTCGCTCAAAAGTTGTTTGTCAGCCCGGATGTTAAACCCGACTCGTATTGTGGCCGCCCAGTCACGACGGCAGGTTTCTTTGGACGTACGTCGAAAGGCGTCATCCTTGGCGCGAATCGGGCCTCGAGACGATAGAAACCGAAGCGCATTGTCATGGAACAGGCTCAATTGCTGCGGGCGGCGCATGTCGGCGGGCGACTAACGTCTCCTTCTGGGAGAAAGGATATCCCGCCAACGCGGCGGTATACAGACGCGCCAAATTGAGCGCGTAGTCCCTGATCTCAAACGCCCGAAGAAACCGGTGCCGCGCCGCCGCACCAAGTTGCGCACGAAGCGCCGGATCGTCGATCAAACGCGCCAGCTCGGCTCCAAGGCGCTGGACGTCGCCAGGCTGGATGATGATCGGGTCGCGGCCCGGCGAGACCGCCTCGAGATGCGCTCTCACGGGCGTGGTCACGATAGCGAGGCCGTGCGCCATCGCTTCCAGCAGCGCCATGGCTTGGCCTTCGGCATGGGACGGGAGCACGAAGATAGCGCGGCTCGACACGGTGCCTCGACGCTCTCTTGGCCGAGCCAGCCGTGGAAGGTGGCGCGCCGGGCGAGACCGAGGCCGCGGGCCTCTCTTCGAATCGCGCTTTGTCACCGCCGCCCGCCAGGTCGATATGCCACGCCCGTTCACGCAACGCGGGCAAGGCGAGGGCGCGCAGCAGTTCGGGGACCCCCTTTCTATCGTCCAGATGGCCGAGAAACAGTAGTCGGACGGGGTTGGACCGAGCCAGCCGGTCGGGCGGCGGACCGGGGTCCGGTACGGCGTTGGCGAGGCGCACAACAGCAGCAGGCGCGACATGCAAAGCATCCTCGACCGTTCGACGGTCGCGCTCGCCCAGTACGATGACCCGTCGCGCCTGCTGGAACATTCGCATCGTCAGCCAGCGCACCAATGCGGTGCGCCCTGCGAGATCGCGCTCGTAGTCATAGTCGTGAAGATGGACAATTGTAGGAAGTAGGAACAAGCGCGCGACTTCGCTCAAGACAATCTTTCGCAAGGTGCTTCCACGACCGCCGACATTGAGATGAAGAAGATCGAGGCGCCCCATCAGCCGCCCGGCAGAAATCCCAGCGATCGCAGTTGCCAGGTGGAACGGCATCAGACCGAGCGTGCCACTGCCTCGGGCGTCGAACACCGTCCAGATCGGTGCGTCTGGCATGGGTACCCACGCCTTGGTGGCGTACAGCATCATCCGACCGATGCCACCGAACTCAAAGCCGCCGGGGAGCGCAAGGGCGACACGGTTTTGTTCGAGCGATGTGCGTGAACCGGTGATCGCTTGGCGCCGTCCGAACGGCCGCATGCGCGTTTTCCCTATCGCCAAGATGTTTCGTGGTGTGCCAGCCAACTCGCAACCTCCCTCGCACGGTTAGAGGTTTTCCGACGGCCTTCGACCGGGTACGGTCATGGCAATTTGCTCGTCCACGACCTGATAAGTCTCTGGAGACCAACCTTCAGGGCGAATGCTGGGCGCCTCATCCGTGACAGATCAGCGCATTATCGCGGCTGCGCCCGCGCACCCTATTAGGCGCATCAAGTCGTGACGGCGCCTATCTGCAGATGCGCGGAAGATCGATTCTCTTGATGAATGCTACTGAAACCGAGCGGGTAACCCCTGGAGCCAAGCTTCTACCTGGCACCGCACTTCAATCATAATTTGTCAGGATGTCCAGTACAGATTGATGGCAATCATAATTATACCTGGACAAACTATCACGACTATTGGTCAGAATATTGGTCAGGCTCGGCCCCCCGAAAGGGGTAAGCCCCTACTCACCGGAGCACGCTATTTGTTGGCCTGTACAGATCGTGCGCTCCGATACCCTCCGCGCTGTCTATGGAGACGTGGCGAACCTCCGCGTTGTCACAATCCAGGCGTGGTGACGAGGATCGATGACCTGTTCGAAACAAAGCTCGTGCATCTCGGGGTCCGCCTGATGCCCATCGCTTGTGATGTGATCATCGGCGGTAATGTCTCCATCCATCAACCCGATCTGGTAAATCTTTATGGGTGCCGGCTCGGCAGCAATGTGAAAATCGGGCCATTGGCGAGATCCAAAACGGCAGTGTGATTGGAAACGACTGCAAAATATCGTCACATGCGTTCATTTGTGAAGGAGTGACTATTGAGGATCGGGTGATGATAGGGCACGGCGTCATGTTCACCAATGACCGCTATCCGCGGTCGACCAATCACGCGGGTGAACTGCAGAGCCGGGGTGACTGGACGCTCGAGCCGTCCAGAGTCGGTCGCGGCGCGTCGATCGGCTCTAATGCGACGATCCTGCCCGGCGTAACGATCGGATGCTGTGCTCTCATCGGCGCCGGAGCGGTCGTCACCAGGGACGTTCCGGATTTCGCCATTGCCGCCGGTGTTCCAGCGCAGGTCATCGGAGACGTCCGTGCGCGGGCAGGAAAGGGGAGCGGCGACGCGCCCGCTGGCGCTAGGCTGCCTGGAACCGCCATCGATGGTTAAACTGGGTCTCATCGGCTGCGGCTACTGGGGGCCAAACCTGGCCCGATGCTTCTCTGAAGCGGCAGACGCCCAACTCGCCGCGGTGCACGACAGTTCCCCGGACGCGCTGCGCAACGCAGGGCATCGCTACCCGCATGCCCGAATGATCGGCGAGCTTGATGATTTTCTGGGTGACCCGGAACTCGATGCGGTGGCGATCGCCACCCCGGTGCGGACGCATTACCCCCTCGCACTCGCGGCCCTGCAAGCCGGCAAGCACGTGCTAATCGAGAAGCCGATGGCATGCACCTCGCAGGAGGCCCGTCGCCTCGTCAATGAGGCGGAGCGGCGGGGTCAGGTGCTGACGGTCGATCATACCTTTGTTTACACTGGCGCGGTCCGGAAGGTGCGAGAGCTGGTCACGGCGGGGAAGCTGGGCCGGATCCACTACTACGACTCCACTCGGGTGAACCTTGGCCTGCTACGCAATGACATCAACGTCGTTTGGGACCTCGCGGTCCACGACCTGTCAATCCTGGACTTCGTGCTCGGCGAGCCACCGGCGGCAATTGCCGCCACTGCGGCCAGCCATGTGCCGGGCAGCCCGGAAACGATGGCCTTCCTCACCCTGTTCTTCGGCAGTGGCACGCTCGCCCATATCAACGTGAACTGGCTCGCTCCGGTCAAGGTACGCCGGGTCCTGATCGGCAGGCAGCCGCAAGACGATCGTGTACGACGACGTGCAGCCGAGCGAGAAGTTCAAGGTGTACGACAAGGGGGTCACCGTGACCCCTCAGGGCGAAGCGCTGTACGACCTACTGATCCGGTACCGGTCGGGTGACATATGGACGCCACAATTGCCGACCGTCGAAGCCCTCCGACCATTTCGTTGAGTGTATCGAAACTGGAGCACAACCGCTGACCGACGGTGCCATGGGCGTGCGGATGGTCGAGCTTCTCGAAGCGGCGAGCTGGTCGATCCGTAGCCGTGGCCAGACCATCGATCTCCAGATGGAGCGCAAGGCTTCGTGATCCCTTTCCTCGATTTGAAGGCTCAGTACCAGACCATTCGCGGCGAGCTGGATGCGGCCGTGCTGCGAGTGCTGGAAACCACCCAGTTCGTCCTCGGCGATGAGGTCGCGGCCTTCGAACGCGATTTCGCGGCGTACTGTCGCGTACGTCACGCGATTGGCCTCAACTCCGGTACATCCGCGCTGCACCTTGCGCTGCTTGCCGCCGGCATCGGCCCGGGCGACGAGGTGATCACCACGCCCATGACCTTTGTCGCCACGGTGGCGGCGATCGTTTATGCAGGCGCCACGCCCGTCTTCGTCGACATCGATCCCCTGACGGGGACCCTCGACCCGGACCAGATCGATGGGGCCATCACCACCCGTACCAAGGCCATTCTTCCGGTGCACCTGCACGGACTCATGGCCGACATGGACCCGATCCTCTCGATCGCCGATGCGCACGGTCTCGTGGTGATCGAGGACGCGGCCCAGGCCCACGGCGCGGAGTACAAGGGGCGTCGAGCGGGCAGCATCGGCAGTATCGGCTGCTTCAGCTTTTACCCGGGCAAGAATCTGGGCGCCTGCGGCGAGGGCGGTGCCGTCGTCACCAACGATGCCCGCCTCGCCGAGGCGATCCGCATGCTTCGGGACCATTGCGCGGCCGCTGGTCGGCGCCAGCGAAGCGGACGCGGCGCGCGAGGCCATTCTGTCCGGCTGGCTGACGCAAGGGCCGCAGGTGGCGGCGTTCGAAGAGGAGTTGCCCGGCACGTTGGCGCGGAGCATGCCTGCGCCGTTTCCAGCTGCACCACGGCCTTGCATCTCGCGCTGCTTGCGGTGGGCGTGCGACCAGGGGATGAGGTGATCACCGTCAGTCACTTGTTTATTGCGACCACCAACGCCATCCGCTACTGCGGTGCGCTACTGGTCTTGTCGATATCGGCCCGGACACCTTCAATGTCGAGCCGGCCGCGATCGAGGGCGCGATCACCCGCCGCACGCGCGCCGTTCTCTGCGTCCATCAAATGGGCATGCCGTGCGATCTCGATCAGGTTCTCAGCATTGGCAGCACCCGCCGCCTGCCCGTAATCGAGGATGCCGCCTGCGCCGTCGGCTCGGAGATTTGCCTGAACGGCGCGTGGGAGAAAATCGGTCGGCCACTGCCATCAAGCAACGCCTTGGAGGGTAGCCGGCGCCGCTCCAAGATGGCTCGGCTTCTGTCCTTCTTCGGCTGAACGCCGCATCGTCTCGGTTGCTGCCCAGGCTCGTGCCGCTCCTGGTGGTCTCCGGTCGCGGCCGGCTGTGGCTGGCGATGATGGCTGCCTTCTTCGCCGCGTGCGTCGCTATCAGCCATCAAAGCTTCTGGATCGATGAGTTGAATGCCGCGTGGAGGGCCGCCGAGCCTAGCTTCACGCGTTTCCTCCAGACGATGCGCGTGGACCTTGGATCCGATGCACAAATGCCCCTTTTCCTGGCCAGCCTCTGGGCCCGTCCATCGCCGAAATACCTGCAGCGGCGCCGCCCCGTCCGGTCGCTGTGAACTCGCCCGCGCCGCCTCCGCCCACCCGTACCGGGTCCGACCGGCGTTGCGGAGGCCATGCACGCCCCTTCAATCCATGGTCAGCACCTATGGCTTCGCAGTTCCTAGCCCGCCCGTTCGCAGCACTGCGTCCGACCGCCGAGAGCGCGGCCGACGTGATCGCGCCGCCCTACGACGTCATGAGCTCCGAAGAGGCGCGCGCGCTCGCGGCGAACCGGCCGGCGAGCTTCCTCCACATCTCGCGGCCCGAGATCGACCTGCCGCCGGGCAGCTCGCCGTACGCCGACGTGGCCTACCAGCGCGGCGCCGAGACTCTCGCGCGCCTGCGCGACGGCGGCGTGGTCGTGCGCGACCGCAAGCCGTCGTTCTACGTCTATCGGATGATCATGAACGGTCGCGCCCAGACCGGCGTCGCGTTCGCGGCCTCGGTCGCGGCCTATCAGGCGAACCGGATTCGGCGTCACGAGCTCACGCGGCCCGACAAGGAGAACGACCGCGTGCGCAACATCACAACGCTGAACGCGCAGACCGGGCCCGTGCTGCTCGCGTACCGCGCGACCGCCGCGCTCGCCGAGCTGATCGATGCGGCCGCGGCGGCGCAAGCGCTATTCTCCGTGCCGGGGCCGAACGCCGTCGTGCACACGGTCTGGCGCGTCGCCGCGCGCGCGAAGGTCGCGGCGCTGGGCGCGGCACTCGACGCGCTCGACGCTTTGTACATCGCGGACGGCCATCATCGCGCCGCGGCGGCGGCGCGCGTCGCGCTGCAGCGGCGCGATGGCGCGGCGCCACTCGCGAGCCACGAGCTCTTTCTCGCGGTCGCGTTTGCGCACGACGAGATGCGGATTCTCGCCTACAACCGCGTGGTCGCCGACTTGAACGGGCTTTCGCCGGCCGCGCTGCTTGCGCAGCTAGGCGCGACCTTCGTGGTCGAGCCGAGCGCGGCGGCCGTGCAGCCCGCGGCGCCGGAAACGTTCGGGATGTTCGTCGGCGATCGCTGGTACCGCTTGAGGATTCGGCCCGAGCTCGTGCCGCGCGCCGACCCGGTCGGGAGCCTCGACGTGACCCTGCTTCAAGAGCACCTCCTCGCGCCGATCCTGGGCATCGGCGACCCGCGCACCGACAAGCGGATCGAGTTCGTCGGCGGCGTGCGCGGAGTCATGGACCTCGAGCAGCGCGTGCGCGAACGGCGCGCCGCGATCGCGTTCGCGCTGCACCCGACCCACATGGAGCAGCTGATGGCCGTCGCCGATGCCGGCAAGCTGATGCCGCCTAAGTCGACCTGGTTCGAGCCGAAGCTCGCAGACGGGCTACTCTCGCACGTGCTCGACTGAGTGACTGTGTTGGGTGTCAAGCGGTTTGCCATCGGCGACGGTCGCGCATGATGGCGTTGAGGATGGTGAGGAGCTTGCGCATGCGGCGACGAGCGCGGACTTGGCTGGGCGGCCTCGTTGGCGCAGGCGCAGATAGAGGGCACGGATGGCGAGGTTCTGGGAGGGGGCGCTGAGGGCGGCCATGTACAGCGTGGTGCGCACCGGGGCGCGGCCGCCGGCGATCGCCCGGTGGCCGCGCCAGGCGCCGCTGTCGCGGTTGACCGGGGCGACGCCCACCAGGGCGGCGATGCGGCGGCAGTCGAGGCGGCCGAGCTCGGACAGCTCGGGAATCAGGGTGCGGGCGGTGATCTTGCCGATGCCGGGCACCGAGGTCAGCAGGTCCTCGGCGGCGCGCCAGGCCGGGGAGCCGCGGACCTGGTCGTCGATCTCCTGGTCGAGCTCGGCCAGCGCCGTCTAGAGGGCCGCGAGCGTGCGCTCGAGGCCGCGCAGCACTTTGGCGCTGCGCGCCTGGCGCCTGCGGTTGCTCTCCATTCCGATCATCTCGACGATCTGGCGCCGCCTAGTGCACAGACGCATTCAGGCAAATCACTTTAGCGAGGATTTGGTCGGCGCGCTTGGTCCAGATGAAGGGCTGAGGGCGGCGGTTGTGCTCGGCGAGGTAGCGGTTGATCGCCGCCTGCAGCCCGACGATCGAGCGGAAAACCCGCGCTTGAGCCGACGGCCGGGTGAGCGCGGAGAAGAACGTCTCGACCGCGTTGAGCGCCAGGAGCTGGAGGTCGGGGTGAAATGGAAGGTCCAGCGCGGATGCCGGCTGAGCCAGGCGCGCACCTTCAGGTGCTTTTGGCTGCCGTAGTTGTCGAGGATCGCGTGGATGATCTTGCCGGCCGGCACTGCCGCCTCGACCGCGTTGAGGAGGCGCAGGAACTCCTGATGCCGGTGAAGGGCCATGCAACGGCCGATTACCGTGCCGTCGAGGAGAGTGAGCGCGGCGAACAGCGTGGTCGTGCCGTGGCGGACATAGTCGTGGGTCATCGTGCCGGCCTTGCCTGGCTTGAGCGGCAGGCCCCGACTGGGTGCGATCGAGCACCTGGATCTGATGGGGTGGATGGCCCCCTCGCGGCAACATCGTGCCCAAGGTGGTGGCCGTTCAGGTCCCCCAGGAAGGAACCATCCGCATGGAACTCGCAACCATCGGCCTCGATCGTCTTCCAGGTCCACGGTGTGGATGAGGTAGGCCAGGTCGTCGTCAAGCGGCGCCTGCGGCGCGCTCAGGTCGTCTCCTACTTCGCCTCGCTGCCGCCCTGCCTGATTGGCATGGAGGCCTGCGCCACCGCGCACTTCTGGGCACGCGAGCTGCGGGCCCTTCGGCACGAGGTGCGGCTGATGCCGCCGCAGGTACGTCAGGCTTACATCAAACGTGGCAAGAACGACACGGCCGGCCTCGTGCCAAGGCAGAAGTCCACCGGCGGCAAACCGAGGTTGGGCCGCATCAGCCGGTTCGGGGACAAGTACATCCGTCAGCTGCTGATCGTCGGCGCCCAGACCGTCCTGCTGCGTTCGAAAGTCGCTCGCGCGGATGCGTGGATCCAGGGGCTGCTGGCCACCGAGATGACCCGTTCGCCGAACGCCAGCTCGCGGTGGTCGAGAGATACCAGCGACGTACCGCAACAGCGGGGTGCGAAGTCAAGCGGGTGATCGTTGCCTATGAGGCTGGCAGGTCGGCGTTCTGGCTCGCCCGCTGGCTGGGCCGGCGCGGCATCGAGGTGCATGTGATCCAACCGTCGAGTGTGCCAGTTGAGCGTCGGCTGCGCCTGGCCAAGTCCGATGGGATCGACGTTGAGCTGCTGTTGCGAACCTTGTTGGCTTGGTTGGAGCCACGTGTGTGTTCGATGGTGCCGATTCCCGACCCGGTCGACGAAGACGCCCGCCGTCTTGTCCGGGAACGGCAAGAGCTCCTCGGGGAGCGTATCGCGCTGACCAACCGGATTGACGCCGTGTTGGCAACGCTCGGAATCCGTGGCTACGACCCGCGCCGGCGAGATCAGCGGATGCGCTTGGAGCAGCTGCAGACGGCCTTGGGCGGTCCGATACCACCGCATGCCCATGCGAAGATCGTCCGTATGCTCGATCGTCTCGAACTGGTGCTCGCCCAACTCGTCGAGCTGTAGCGCCAGCGCGATGCGGTGATTGAGGAGGAAGCTCCAGGCCGACCCGAGCGAATGATCCAGCACCTCGCCAGACTGCGCGGTATCGGTATGCAGAGCGCGACCCTGCTTGCCCGCGAGGCTTTCGTGCGCGAGTTCACGAATGGCAAGGCTCTCGGCGCCTACGCCGGGCTGGTCGCAACGCCCTACAGCAGCGGCGGCTCGGAGCGTGAGCAAGGGATCAGCAAGGCTGGAAACAGGCGTCTTCGTACCGCGGCAGTTGAACTCGCATGGCTCTGGCTGCGCTATCAGCCTGATAGCGCGCTGGTGCGATGGTTCCACAGACGCCTGGGCACGGGCCGACGGGGGTTCGCAAGGTTCTGATCATGGCGCTCGCGCGCAGGCTCCTGATCGCGTTGTGGCGCTACGCCACCCAGGGCGTGCTGACCGAGAACGCATCGTTGAAGGCGGCGGCCTGACCCGTCCCGTTCGATCGCGAACCGTAACGTTCACCGTTGGCCCGACGAGGTCCCGGTCGGCCTCCGTGAGGAGCCGACCAAGGGCATTCAAGGGGGTGTTCGCCGTTGTCCGGCCTGGCGAGCATGATTATGCGGCCGTTTAGCAGATTGGCGCCACCCACGTGGAGTGCTCCGTCCCGCAAGCGGGATCGTGGCTGGGACAAGTCTCCCGCCGGATGTGAGGTTGGCGGGGCAAACCCGCCGTGATGGGCTCCGCCTTGGATCGCTTAGGCACCTCGATGACCCCGTTCGGTTTCGCCCCGCTTTATATAAAGTATTGGCTATTAACAGACCTGCCCTCATGTGAGGCCGGACACATGACCGCAACCAATCCATCATGCCAGCCGTCAACCTTTTCCTTGCGAGCCGGGGGCCATCCACACATGCGCCTTCTCGTCGAGGGACAGCACCAGGCTGTGCGCCGGCGGTTCGAGGTAGAGCCCGACGATGGCCTCGAGCTTGGCGGCGAAATCGGGGTCGCTCGAACGTTTGAAAGTGCGGATGCGGTGCGGCTGCAGGTCGTGCGCGGCCCAGATCCGCTGCACCGAGCGGAGCGAAATCCCGGCCGCCTTCGCCATGGCCCGGCCGGTCCACTGGGTCGTCTCGCCCGGCGGCTCGGTGCAGGTCAACGCCACCACGCGGCGCACATCGTGCTCGGGGGTCGGCGCCTTGCCCGGCTTGCGGGTCTTGCCGCGCAGCAGGCCGTCGACACCGGCCTCGGCATAGCGTTGCTGCCAGCGCCAGACCGCCGGGCGACTGATCTGGGCTCGCCGCGCTACGACCGCGACGTCGAGCCGCTCCGCCGAGTGCAGGATGATCCGAGCGCGTGCGACGTGCTTGTGCGGCCGGTTGCGGTCAGCAACGACCGCTGCCAACCGCGCGCGATCCTCAGCCGAAACCAGGGACAGACCGTCTGTTCCATGCTCACACCATAGCACAGACCTTCCTACGGATGAATCATCAGAATGCATCAGTGCGCTAGCCTCTCCCGCCAGTCACCCTCCGCCTGGCTCCAGGCTCACCCCTGAAGAACGTGTGCGGAAACCACAGCTAGACTAGCGCGGCTGCGGCCTAGCTCTCCTGAC